>CAZGVM010000001.1:0-4291 GCA_964528855.1 uncultured Desulfomonile sp.
CTCTCCAAGAGTTATTCTATGGCGGGGTGGCGAGTAGGATGCGCTGCGGGCAACGCTCAAATGATTGAAGCGCTCAGACGTTTAAAGAGCTATATCGATTACGGCATGTTTCAGCCCATACAGATAGCGGCGATAATAGCCCTTAACGACAATCAGGACTGTGTAGGTGACATCGTCCAGGAATATAAGGATCGCCGGGACGCCCTTTGCCATGGCTTGAATGAGGCGGGATGGCACATCGATCCACCCAAAGGCACGATGTTCGCCTGGGCAAGGATCCCTGAACCGTTCCTGAAAATGGGCTCTCTTGAGTTTTCTAAAATAATGACCGAGCAGGCCAAAGTTGCGGTCAGTCCGGGCATAGGTTTCGGTCCTTTTGGTGATGAGCATGTCAGATTCGCATTGGTTGAAAACAGAATGCGTATCAATCAGGCCGTAAGGGGTATAAAAAGTTTCCTGTCGGGCCATGTCGCTCAGGACAAAAATTTGCAGACGGAAGCTCAGAATGTAGCTGTATAGAGTTTTTACGGTAATCATGGGACTGGCTGGGTCCAGTCCCCATTATCATAATTATGTTTCACGATCCGGAATCGCCTTGTTTGATGCGCTTCCAATTTTGATTGGGGCTTCTTATGAAAGAAATTTGTTTAGGTTTGATTGGTTTCGGAACCATCGGTGTGGGTGTAGCCAAGGTATTGAAAGAAAATGGCCGATTGCTTGAAGACCGAGTAGGATTCAAACTCAGACTCAAAAAAATTGCCGATTTGGATATTACTACTCCCCGAGGAATAGATATTGAGCCTGGCGTACTCACTACCAATGTAGATGAAATCCTGGACGATCCTGAGATCCAGATAGTGATCGAACTGATTGGTGGATATGAGCCTGCAAAAACATTTATCAAAAAAGCTTTGGATAACTCTAAACAGGTTGTGACCGCGAACAAGGCGTTGCTTGCTGAATCCGGGATGGAACTTTTTACACTCGCCAAACATCATCAGGCCGACATAGCTTTTGAGGCTGCCGTTGCGGGAGGGATTCCCATAATAAGGTCCCTGCGAGAGGGATTGGTGGCCAACAAATTCGAAAAAGTCCTGGCGATTCTCAACGGGACCTGCAACTTCATCCTGAGCGCCATGACGGACAATCCAGGGATCTCATTTGACGAAATGTTAAGGAAAGCCCAGGAGCTTGGATATGCGGAGGCTGACCCTACCCTGGACATAGAAGGAATGGACAGCGCTCACAAACTGGCTCTGGTTCTGGCAATCACCCATGGTATTCTTGTTCCAGTGGATCAGATTTATGTTCAGGGTATCACCCAGATTGATTCTTTCGACATTCTGATGGCCCAGGAATTCGCGTATAAAATAAAGCTTTTGGCAATCGCCATCAGGCATGGAGACAGAGTCGAAGTAAGGTTGCACCCCACCATGTTGCCCAAGAATCACCCACTGGCACAGGTTGATGGAGTTTTTAACGGAATTTATCTTAGGGGTGACATGGTCGGAGAACAATTATTTTATGGGCGTGGAGCAGGGCGAGAACCTACTGCTTCAGCAGTTATCAGCGATGTGGTAGAAGTTGCCAGAAACATTGGAAGGGACGCCAACGGAAAAGTGCCTCCTCTGGGATATTCCCACGAAAAACTCACTTCCGGCCGGGTAATGGACATATCCGAAATTCAAACAAATTACTATCTTAGGATTCAAGCCTCCGACAGACCCGGAGTCCTCTCAAAGATCGCGGGAATAATGGCCGAACATGATATCAGCATTCATTCCGTCATTCAGAAAAGAAGGGTCACTGGAGGCGCCGTTCCGGTGGTTTTTGTCACACATGTTGCCAAAGAGGCGGACATGCTCAGAGTCATTGAAAAAATAGGACTCCTGGATGTTGTAGAGGGGGCTCCGATCATTATCAGGATCGAGGATGAAGAACTCTGCTGAAAGCGGACTTTAAGTTAAACAAAGGAGAAGCGCCGGTCAGACGCAAAACTGAATCATGTGGAAAGGCATTATAAGAGAATACCCTGATTTTTACCGATTTGACGACGACAGGCACGTGGTGTCCATTCTTGAGGGTAATACGCCGCTAATACCCGCTCCGAGACTAGCCGAAAAAATAAACCCGAAGATTTCAATCTATCTCAAATATGAAGGTCTCAATCCGACTTGTTCATTCAAGGATAGAGGTATGACGATGGCTGTTTCAAGAGCGGTTGAGGCTGGATCAAAAGCGGTAATCTGCGCCTCTACCGGAAACACGTCCGCTTCGGCTGCCGCCTACGCCGCTCGCGCCGGAATAAAGGCTTCCGCGGTCATCCCCGCGGGGAAAATCGCCTTCGGCAAATCGGCCCAGGCCACGATCCACGGGGCAACGGTCATCAAGATTCTTGGCAATTTTGACGACGCCTTGAAAATAGTAAGGGAAATATCTGAAAGTTATCCCATAACGCTGGTCAATTCGGTTAATCCTCATAGAATTGAAGGACAAAAATCAGGCGCTTTCGAGATCTGCGACTGGTTCGGAGAGGCCCCGGATTATCATTCCCTTCCGGTCGGTAATGCAGGAAACATCACGGCCTATTGGGCCGGATACAAGGTCTACAAAGACGCCGGCAAGATCAAAAACCTTCCTAAAATGATCGGTTTTCAGGCTTCAGGCGCCGCCCCAATAGTTTTGGGGCATGTGGTGGAAAAACCGGAGACTCTTGCCACCGCTATAAGAATAGGTAATCCGGCATCCTGGAAAAAAGCTGAAGCCGCTCGAGATGAATCTCTCGGACTGATCGACATGGTGACAGATGAGGAAATCCTGAACGCATACCGGATGGTCGCATCTCTGGAGGGCGTTTTCTGTGAACCGGCTTCGGCCGCCTCCATCGCCGGATTGATCAAGAAAAGCCAGGCGAATTTCTTTGCCGGCGGAGAAAGAATAGTCTGCACTTTAACGGGTCATGGTCTCAAAGATCCCGATAACGCTATAAAAGTATCCACTGAACCGGTTACATGTGAATCGGATATGAAGAAGGTGCTCAATGTCCTCGGATTCTAAAACCAAGTATTTAATTTTAGTGCCGGATGGAATGGCTGACTCATGTGATGAGGATGGAGGTCAATTAACCTGTCTGGCTGAGGCAAAAACGCCGTGGATGGATCGCATGGCCAGCGCTGGGGTAATAGGACTCACTTCAACCATTCCGGACGATATGGCCCCGGCCAGTGACGTCGCAAATTTGTCCATAATGGGATACGACCCCAGGGAAGTGTATTCCGGAAGGGCTCCTCTTGAAGCTGCCTCCATGGGGGTTCTTCTCAGACAGCGCGATCTGGCGTTCCGGTTGAATCTGGTTACACTGGAACGAAATTTCACTGTAATGATGGATCACAGCGCCGATCATATTTCCACTCCTGAAGCTCGCGAATTAATAGGAACACTGGGGCCGGAAATTGAAGCCCTGGGATTTTCTGTAAGTCCCGGAGTTTCATACAGGCACCTGCTGATATGGGAAAATGGACCGAATGGCCTGGTTACTCATCCTCCTCATGATTTTCCAGGTTTACCAATTGCCCCGAACCTTCCCACAGGCCCAGGCGCCGATAAATTGATAAGATTGATCATTAATTCCTGGAGAGTCCTGGAAAAACATCCGGTAAACCTTCGAAGAACCAAACGTGGCCAGGGGCCTGCTAATTCGGTCTGGCCATGGGGACAGGGAAAACCACCGGCCCTAAAAACTCTGAATGAGCGTTTTGGAATTACGGGCTCCGTAGTCGCCGCTGTTGACCTTATCAAGGGTTTGGGCAAATACGCCGGGCTGGAAATAGTCAATGTTCAGGGCGCTACCGGATACCTCGATACCAATTATCTCGGCAAGGCCCAGGCCACCATCGATGCTCTTAAACATAAGGACCTTGTATTTCTCCATGTGGAAGCTCCGGATGAAGCCGGCCACTCGGGACAGAAAGAATTGAAGATCAAGGCGATCGAGGATTTTGACGAAAAGATCCTTGCCCCGGTCATGGAGGGTCTGAAGCAGTTTGATTCGTGGAGAATCCTTATAATGCCCGACCATCAGACTCCGGTAACCAGCAGAGTCCATGAACGAGGAAAAGTCCCGTTCCTGTTGCTGGATTCCTCCGCATGGGTGAAAAGCTCTGGAGAGCCCGGCTCCGGTTTTACCGAAAAATCGGCTACATCTTCAGGTAAAGTAGTCCCTGAGGCGTCGAAAATGATTGAGATCCTTCTGGGCAAAGAAAAAATCTGAAGATGGAGGAATTGCAGCATT
>CAZGVM010000001.1:4391-29973 GCA_964528855.1 uncultured Desulfomonile sp.
TTTGCCATGACCGAATTCGTTTCCAACAATGAGGGCGCCATCCGGCTGATATTCTTTTTGGGTATTTTTTCGGCGGTTGGCATAGCTGAAACAATTTACCCCCGACGAGCGCTCACCACTTCCAAGTCTGGGCGCTGGTTTGCAAATATCGGTATCATCTTTCTCAACACTGTTTTCATAAGGCTCTTTTTCTCCGCTGGAGCGGTAGGGGTTGCGCTTTTTGTGTCTGAACACAACTGGGGAATATTCAACAGCCTTGCAATGCCTTACTGGTTAGCGGTTATCCTGACTATAATCATCCTGGATTTTGTGATTTACATCCAGCACGTCATGTTTCACGCTGTTCCGACATTATGGCGGCTGCACATGATGCATCACGCTGACATGGACATTGATGTGACTACCGGAACACGTTTTCATCCGATTGAGATGATCCTTTCCATGTTGATAAAGGCCGCGGCAATAATTGTTCTGGGGGCGCCGGCGCTTGGAGTGATCGTTTTTGAAATTATCCTGAACGGCACAGCCATGTTTAATCATGGTAATGTAAGACTACCTATTGATCTTGATGCGGTTCTAAGGCTGTTTGTGGTGACACCGGACATGCATCGGGTCCACCATTCCGTTTTCCCTGTCGAGACAAACAGCAATTTTGGATTCAGCCTCCCCTGGTGGGATAGATTGATGGGCACTTACAGACCGCAACCGATGAAAGGTCACTCTGCGATGACGATAGGTCTGAACCAGTTCAGACGTCCCGAGAGCCTGGGGCTGAAAAATCTCTTGATAATGCCTTTTATCAGCCCTCAAGGCGCTTATGCAATAAACAGGCGTGGACAATCAGGAAATTTAAAAGACCGGTAAATCAGGAAACGAGCAAAACTGAAATGGATATCCGCCGTTTAGAGGTTTTTCTCAAGGTTGTTGAGTTGAACAGCTTCACCAAAGCCGCTGAAGCTTTGAACCTGTCCCAACCCACGGTGAGTGATCACATCAGATGTCTGGAAGATGCTTTGAACGAACGGCTTTTGGACAGGACAGGACGTGAGGTAGGCCCTACTCCTGCCGGTAAGGTCTTTAGTCAGTACGCCGAAAAAATCCTGCGGACCTATTTTGAAGCAATACAGGCTTTAGAACAATTTAACGGAAAGATGTCAGGATCCCTTCTGGTGGGGGCTAGCAGCGTTCCAGGAGCTTATGTGCTCCCTAAATATCTCGGGGCTTTCAAGTCCCTTAATCCGGATGTCCAGATAATGCTCCGAATATCGGCTACATCAGAAATCATCGATCAGGTTCTGGATGGATCTGTGGAAATAGGCTTTGTCGGTTCGATAAAAAATGACAAGAAGCTTGTTTTCGACGAGTTGATAGAGGATGAACTTGTTCTGATAACCGCCCCCGAACATCCGTGGGCCAAGGCCGGGATCATCAGCCTGGATGAGTTGACATACCAGCCAATCATTCTGAGGCAGAAAGGCTCTGGCACACGATCGGTCACATTGCGGATTCTGGCCGAATATGGCTTTGACATATCCAGGCTCAAAATAGCGGCTGAAATGGGCGACGCTGAATCAGTGAAACAAGGGGTAAAATCCTCTATAGGAGTGTCTTTCGTGTCCGTGCATTCCGTTTCGTATGAGCTTGTGACCGGTTCCCTGGCTTCCGTCTCCATCATGGGCTTGCGTTTGTTGAGGCCTCTTTACACGGTGACCAGAAAAAACAGGAGAATCTGTCCAGTGTGCCTGTCATTCAACAACTTTTTAATGGATGAGATTAACAGGCTTCAGAATTTGCAGAGTTAGCATTTCCCAAATTTTCTGAACCCTGTGGTTGCTACCTGATCCAGTTAAAGATTCTCCCCCACTTCACATCCGGAAAATCCTGAGCAGAATAGTAGATGAGAAAAGCTTTACCCTTCACATCCTCTACCGGCACAAACCCCCAGAACCTGCTGTCGTGACTATAATCCCTGTTGTCTCCCAAGACGAATAAAAAGCCATCCGGAACTTTAGTCGGGGGCAAATTGTCACGTGGACTAATGTCCCCTGGCATGACCACGTTGCTGTAAAACCTTGCCTGAGGCATAGGCGATTCCAGGCCGTTCACATATAATCGCTTGTTTTTTATCTCGACTGTATCCCCCCCAACCGCAACCACACGCTTGATGAAATCCTTTGTCCTATCCTCGGGATATACAAAGACAATAACATCTCCACGTTCAGGTTTGAATATCGCCGGCCACCGAGAGTCAGTAAAAGGAACTCTTATGCCATAAACAAGTTTGTTCACCAGAATATGATCGCCGATCAACAATGTAGGCTCCATGGATCCCGAAGGGATTTTGAAAGCCTGGACAAACAAAGCTCTTATCAATATGGCCAATACGATTGCTACAACCAGGGCCTCTGTGTATTCCTGAAGCAGAGTGCGATGTGATTTTTGTTCAGCTATCTCTGCCTTTGTCTTTGTTCCCATTTCATACTCTTTCTCAAAAAAACTCGTAAATGTGAGCCAAGCATCTCTACTGCTTCAGCGTAAATTGTTTTTATAAAACATTATGAAGATTAAGTAAAGTTACGATTGTAAAGCGAGCTGGTCAGGGCCGGAATTCACAACAAAATAAACCGGAGGGGAGGCTGTTAAACTCACCCTCCGGTTCGCCGGTTTAAAGGCCCCTCCCTCCCCCGAGGTTGAGGCCGGCTTCTTGCTATCAGTACACTCGAAAAGAGTCAAGCATCTTCTTGTGTTTTTTATAAATAATGAAATAGTAAAATGAGGTTTTCTTTATAATTTAGTTGCCTAAAACTGCTTTATGGTTTGTATCTCCCAAGTAAGCGGACTTGACTCTGGGATCATTCAGCAGTTCCAGACCGGTACCCTCGAGTGACAGTCTTCCATTTTCAAGGAGAAATGCATAATCCGAAATTTTTAGCGCAGCATTGGCGTTCTGTTCGATCAAAAGGACTGTTACCCCTTCTTTGCGTATTTGTTCAATCACATTGAACACATCATTTACAACCAAAGGGGCCAGCCCCAAAGATGGCTCATCCATGACCAGCATCCTGGGTTTGGACATCATGGCTCTTCCGATGGCCAGCATTTGCTGTTCACCACCGGAGAGTGTTCCCGCCAATCGCTGTCGCTTGTCGTCCAAAGCTGGAAATATTGAGAAAAAACGGGTAATCAATTTCAGTATGTCCGATTTGTCGGGATTATTGTAGGCGCCCATCAATAAATTTTCGTTTACAGTAAGATTGGCGAATACTTTTCGTCCTTCCGGCACATGAGCCAAACCCAGGCGTTGAATTTTGTGAGGGCTCATCGATTTCAATCTGATCCCGTTAAAATTGATTTTGCCTGATGCAATAGGAACCAGACCGGATATAGCTCTGACCGTGGTGCTCTTACCTGCCCCGTTGGACCCCAGCAAAGAGACTATTTCCCCAGGTCCCACTTCTATGGATATACCTTTCAGGGCTTTAATCCCTCCGTAGCTTACATGTAAATCCTCGACCTGAAGCATCCTGTCACACCTGCGCTTTTACTAGCCTTCCCCAAGGTAGGCTCTTATAACCCTCTCGTCCCGACGTATCTCGTCAGGCTTTCCCCAGGCTATTTCCATCCCGTGGTCAATGACCTTTATCCTGTCACAAACGTTCATGACAAAACTCATGTCGTGTTCGATCAAACCTATTCCCAAAGACAGATCTTTCCTGAGTTTGATGATGAATTCGGCAAATTCAGAGGTCTCCGTGGGGTTCATGCCCGCTACCGGCTCATCGAGTAACAGCAATTTTGGCTCCAACGCCAACGCCCTGGCTAATTCCAGCTTTCTTTGTGAACCATAGGGCAGGGAATTGGCTTTTTCCGACAACATGTCCCCAAGTCCCATGAGATCCAGCAGTTCTTTCGAGCGTGTCCGGATTCGTCTTTCATCTTTTCCAAACCGACCGAGACCGAATATGGCTTCAACTACAGAATATGAAATCGATGAATGCCCTGCGACCATAACATTTTCGACAACAGTGAGGTCTTCGTACAATCTTATGTTCTGAAAAGTGCGCGCAATTCCCTTTCTGGCTATGGACGGAGAAGATTGGTCCGTTATCTCGGCGCCAAGGAAATATATTCCCCCCGAGGTCGGCTTCACAGTTCCGGAAATGACATTGAAAGCCGTGGTCTTACCGGCGCCGTTGGGGCCGATCAGTCCTATAATTTCAGAATCATCTATGCTGAGATTCAGGTTGCACACAGCACAGACTCCGCCGAATCGAACCACCAGACTATCCATTTTCAACAAATTCCGGCTCATCGGGTTTTTGCCCCGGATTTCATCTGCCGTCTAAACAGATTGAACAGAGATTCCCACTTAAATTCTCTTCTCCCCATTATCCCACTACGGGCGAACAACATCACCAGGATTAGAATGACACTGAACAGGACCATTCTCATGCCCGGAATACCCGCATACTCGTAACCAAAAAATTTGGCGGGCTCTTCAACTATCCGCAAAGCTTCGCCGCCCCATGTGATCAAAATGGCTGACAAAATTGCCCCTGTCGTGCTACCAAGACCTCCAATGACAATTATGATCAGGAGGTTGAAAGTGAGCATGAAAGTGAACAGGGAGGGAGATATTGTCGTAATCAGGTGAGCCAGCAGACCGCCGGCTACACCCTGAAAAAAAGCGCTGAAAGTAAACGCCAGTGTCTTGGTCCAAAAGGCGTTGATGCCCATCGCCTCAGCAGCGGTTTCGTCCTCGCGAACCGCTTTCATGGCTCTGCCATACGATGAATTCACCAGTCTCACTACGCAGTAAACAGTGAGCATGCAAATGCCCCAACTCCACCACAGATTCGTGTGAGGCGACAGTCCCTTTATACCGAGTGGACCATTCGTAACCGGGACAAGATTGTTGGTTACCACCTGGATGACTTCCCCAAATCCTAACGTCACGATGGCCAGATAGTCTCCGCGAACCCTGAACACCGGCATGGCCATTAACAACGCTATCATCGCCGTGACCGCACCGGCCAATAAAAGAGAAACAGGAAAAGAGAAAGTGATTTCAGACAACGGCCATATCATCGGTTCTATGATGAATGATCGAAGCTTTTCTTCAGGAGACAATGTAAAAATAGCGCTTGTATAGGCGCCAACCGCAAGAAAAGCATTGGTTCCGAGCGAGAATTGTCCCGCAATTCCGTTAATGAGGTTGTAACTGACGGCCAGTGTTATGAATATGGCTATATTGTTCAGAATCCTGTTTGTATAATTGCCGAAATAGTTGTCGGCATACCATAGGAACGAGAGAAGAACGGCCAGCGACATAAAGGTTAATAATTTGTCTCTTGTTGGGTTTTCTCGGGCCAATTCGATATGAACCTCTGCCGAAGGCGTTCATGTCAATCAGGGAGCTTTTCTCCCATGATGCCTGTCGGTCGCGTCAGTAGAATGAGTATCATTATGCAGAAAGCTATGGCGTCCCGATATCCCGACCAATCAGGTTCAACTGCCACTATCAACACCTCTGCAAGACCGAGAATCATGCCTCCAATGGCTGCGCCGGTGACATTTCCAATACCGCCCAGAACAGCGGCCACAAAAGCTTTCAACCCTGGAATCACCCCCATGAAAGGATCAACAGCCGGATACTTCATGCTCCACATGACTCCGCCAAAGGCGGCCAGTACGGACCCGAGGGCAAAGGTGAAGGAAATGACCCTGTTCTCGTCTATTCCCATCAACGAAACAGTCTCTATATCCCTCGAAAGGGCCCTCATTGCCATCCCTATGCGAGTTCTGTGGACAATCGCAATCACCAGGAGCAATAGAGCCAGTGTCACTCCTAAAACCCAAATTGACAGCACCGGTATCCTTAATTGGCCTACTGTTAAAGAGCCATTGAATAACATCGGTATAGGAAATGGTTTTGGTCGACCACCAATTAAGACTAAAGCCAGGTTTTCCAGCAGGAAAGAAACTCCGATAGCGGTAATCAAGGCGCTGATTCTAGGGCTTTTCCGGATGGGCTTGTAAGCTCCTCTATCTATTAGTATACCAATTACACCTGTAATCAGGGCGGCCCCGATGAAAGCAAACGGCCACGGAAGACCGAACATCACTATTCCGAAAAAAGCCACATATGAGGAAACCATCAACAGGTCGCCATGCGCAAAATTGATTAGCCTCAACACCCCGTAGACCATCGTGTAGCCAATTGCCAGCAGACCGTACAGACAGCCTACCGTGAGACCGTAAATTATTTGTTGGACTGCGAAGTCAAGGTCCACTGTTTTACCTTTGAAAGTAGTAAGTTATTGGGTCTGTTCAAATATCATGGCGCTTGGGTGTTGTTACGGTAAAAGAACCACTGGGAACTCCGACTCCCCACTGTACTGGTTAGTTGATAATATTTTACAGCATTATTTTCAAGGTATTATGGTTGTAACGTAGACAAACTTTCCGTCCTGAATCTTATTGACGACCATGGCCTTGATGGCGTTACCGTCGGGTTTCATGGTTATTTTCCCCGTTATACCCATAAAATCCTTGGTCTTGACAATTTCATCCCTTATTTTTTCCGGATTGGTCGATCCTGCCCGATTGATGGCGTCAATCAGCACAAAATATGCGTCTCCCGCCTGAGCGGTGTACGAATCAAGCTCTTTGCCAGTTTCTTTCTTGAAGAGTTCCAGAAACTTCTTTCCTAACGGACTTTCAACTATATCTTCGTGGAAATGAGCGGTAAAATATACACCTTCAACATCTTTGCCGCCAAGTTGAATCAATTCGGGCGCCTGCACTCCATCCCCTGCAAGAATAGGGACGTTCAGGCCCATTTCACGTGCCTGTTTGGCCATTAGGGCGCATTCCGTATAGTAAATGGGCGCATAGATGATATCCGGATTCACTGATTTTATTCGACTGAGTTGAGGGGTGAAATCCCTGTCACCCGTCTTGAACATGGTTTCAGAAACTATTTTTCCACCCGATTGCGTGAAGTCCCTCTGGAAAAAAGTTTTTAATCCTACGCAATAATCCTGCGATATGTCGTATATGATGGCAGCCGTTTTTGCCTTCAGGTTGTCCAGAGCGAGCTTGGCGCCTACCCGACCCTGTTCCGGGTCGATAAAGCACACCCTGAACACGAACTTTTTGCCCTGGGTGACGATGGGATTAGTAGCGGTAGGCGAAATCATTGGAATTTTAGATCTTTCGGCATAATCTGATGCCGCAATCGTGTCTCCCGATATCATCTCACCGAGAACCGCCACAACCTTCTCTTTCTCGATGAGTCTGGACATGGCGTTTGCTGAATCAACCTTGTCTGATTTGGTGTCCGAAAGCTTCAACTCAACCGGACGACCCAACACCTCGGGCTGAATCTTGCGCGCAATCTGAAAGCCATCCCACCCCATTTGCCCGAAAGCAGCCACACTTCCGGTCATGGGAAGTAGAGCGCCCACATTAATCGGTTCGGACCCTAAACCAACCGACACCATTAAAGCCACCAGTATCAACGCTAGAGACAAAAGACGCGCCATGGATTCCTCCCTCTTTTCATTCAAAGGATTGTGATGAACGGATATCCACCCAAATGACCGGCCACAACCGCTGACCGTTGTTACAAGACGTTGTGATTTAACCACAAGTGATGTAGTAAAGTAAACTTTTAAACCTTTGACGAACTTTTTGCAGAAGTGTATCTTTTCACTCATGAAAAACGATCAACGGAAAATACGTGTCGGAGTTGTCGGTGTAGGCGCAATGGGCCAGCACCACGTCAGGAACCTTCATCAAATCAGGGACGTCGATTTCGTCGGATTTCATGATCTGGATGAAACGAGGGCTCTGGAAATCTGTGAGCGTTATTCCTGCACGGCTTTCCCATCATTGGATGAACTGATCGAAAAAGTGGATGCGCTGACGATAGCCGCGCCGACTTTCCTGCACCATGAAATCGCCATGAAATGCCTGTCCAAATCCAAGGCTCTGCTGGTGGAAAAGCCTTTGGCCGCTACTGCCGAGCAAGCTGAGAAGATTGTTGAGTTGGCCAGGAAAAATGGGGTCGCATTGATGGTCGGGCATATCGAACGCTACAACCCGGCAGTTGCCAAACTCATGGACTTGATAAGTTCAGAGCCTGAGCCGGTCATCACGATTGAGGCGCGTCGATTGAATCATTTCGACGGTTCACGATGCCTGGATGTGGATGTTCTATACGATTTGCTAATACACGATATTGACCTGGCACTAGAGATCGCCAATTCGGAAATCAGGTGCGTCTCTGCGTCCGGCAGACCGGTTTTCTCAGAACTCAACGATGTGGCCTACACCAGAATTGAGTTTGTAAACGGAGCGACCGCCGTTCTCACCACATCAAAAGCGTCTCCGAAGAAAACGAGAACCATTGCCGTAACCACTCCTACGAGATTTCTCGAAGCCGACACAATTGACCGGTCTTTGGTCGTTCACAGATCAGAAAATCTCAATATCGATCGATTAGGAACCTGTGTGATGCGTGATTTTCACGTAGAGGAAATCGACGTAGAAAACAAGGAACCGTTACGGCTGGAAATCGAGGAATTCATTGATTGCGTTTGCTCAGGTGAAAAACCCACAGTGGATGGTGAACGGGCGTTAAAGGCCATGAAAGCTATCGAACTGGTTGCAAATGCTATAAGATGTGGACAGACAGTCTATTTCTGACAATTGCCGACAAGAATCCTTTAAATAATATCAAGGGTCAAAATTGAATTTTATTTTTCAGGGAATCATAGATGGTCTCGGTCTCATTCTGCATTTCGATTCAGAGGTCTATTTTATAATATGGACATCATTGAAAGTGTCCTTGATCGCCGTTGTGGGGGCGGCAATAATCGGGATTCCGCTGGGGGTGCTGATTGCGCTGAAGAATTTCTTCCTAAAGAGGGCCCTCATTCTTGGGCTCAATACCGCGATGGCCTTTCCGACAGTTGTTTTGGGTCTCATTTTTTATGCGTTCCTGAGCCGAAAAGGACCTCTTGGTGATTACGGATTACTTTTCACTCCGGTGGGAATGGAACTCGGATTGTTCTTTCTTGCCACTCCAATAGTCATAAATCTGACTTTGGGCGCAGTTCAGGCGTTAGACCCAAGATTGTTCGTTACATGCAGGACCCTGGGCGCAAGCGCCTGGCAGGAATTCTGCATGATTGTCCGGGAAGGGCGTTTTGCCATCACAGCCACAGCGGCTTTGGCATTTGGCCGGGTAATCTCTGAGGTTGGAGTGGCGATGATGTTGGGTGGAAACATCAAGGGATTCACCAGAACAATGACGACCGCCATTGCGCTTGAAACAAGCAAAGGTGAATTCGAGTTGGGAATGGCTCTGGGAATGGCTTTGCTGATTGTGGCGCTATTCGTGAACCTGGCGCTTTACGCGCTTCAGAAGCAATCATGAACAAATCCGCATACCTACTTGATAGCGTCACCTTTTCCTATGGCCCTCGAGAGGTTCTATCGATAGATAGTCTCGAATTACCTTCCGGAGCAGTAACTGCAATTCTGGGATCAAACGGATCGGGCAAAACCACTCTTTTGCAGATGCTCTCTTTCGTTGAACCACCGGCCGGGGGTACGATAAAATTCTTTGACAAATCGGTAACCGGATCAAACCGGTTATCTTTCAGACGACGCATTGGTTATCTCATGCAGAAGCCTTTTCTGTTCAATACAGATGTTTACGAAAACGTTTCGTGGGCATTGAAATTAAGGGGGATTGACAGTCAGACCATCAGGAATTCATGTTCGGAAGCGCTGTTGCGCGTCGATCTGAAAGGCTTTGAAAAACGGCCGGCCCGTTCACTGTCCGGAGGGGAGGCTCAACGGGTCGCTCTGGCAAGGGCATTAGCCATAGATCCTGAGGTCTATCTGTTTGATGAACCGACGTCTCACCTCGACACCAGAAGTCATTCCCTGATAAAAGAAATTATTGCTGATTTGGGTAAGTCAGGCGATAAAACCATCCTGATCATTACTCACGATTACTCCGATATAATTGATTTTGCTCCCAGTTTTATCGAACTGACAGCCGGCAAAGTCATTAGCCGCCGTCTTGACACATGACGTGACATACAGCTAATTATTGGTAATTCTTTAATTCAAGTTCCAGGAAGGCTTTGATCTGATGTCGCTAAATCATGAAAAAGCTCAACAATCCTATAACATCATAATCAATCTGCTGGACCGTAAAGAACTGCTCAAAGAGCGACTGCCCTTTTCGCCGGGTCTTCTGGAGGAAGCCGTGTTTTTCGCATATAAAATGAGACTAATCACCCAAGGTGACGTCAAAAATCTCCTGGAACTCGATAGAAACGGTCTCAAGAAAATCATCCGGGAATGGAACAACGGAGACGAAGGAAACTGCACATGCAGGATGGCGAGAAATCCGTTTGTTGAGGAGCCTTGACAGGGAAAACCATAGGGCAATTATCTCTTGCATCCTTGGTGTTCGTGAAAAAAGGACCTCATAAATATTAGGTCGTATGTTTCAGTCTACACTCATCAGAATCAAGCATGTCAAATTGCCCTGAATCTGGAAAGGTATGAAATCAAAGCACCTTATTCAACGAATATTCAATTATTCCAGTTGCACCGGCCTTCAGAAGTTTTGGTATGAGACTTCTGACGATCTCTTCAGAAACAACGGACTCAACACTGAACCAGTCGGATTTATATAGACCTGAAACCGTTGGAGCGTTTAGAGAAGGCAACAAGCCGACCACCACCTCGAGTTGCTCTTTTGGAACATTCATTTTCAGGCCGACCATTTTGCGGGCCTCGAGAGCAGACTGAAGCATGAGGTGTATCTGGCTTATTTTTTCACGTTTGAACGAGTCCGCGTAAGCCTTATGGTTGGCTATCAACTGTGTGTTGGTCGTGAGGATGTTATGTATTATCTTGAGGCCGTTGGCCTTTAAGGTGCTTCCTGTTTCAGTCACGTCAACGATAGCATCGACAACACCCTCGTTGACCTTGGCTTCCGTGCTCCCCCAGGAAAATTCCACATCAACCTTTATGTTTCTGTCAGAGAAGAATCGTTTGGTGACACCTACCAGCTCAGTTGCGATACGTTTTCCGTCCAGATCTTCAGGAACCTTGTAATCAGAATCGGCGTCTACGGCTAATACCCATCTGGCCGGATTCTGGGAAACCTTGGAATAGACCAGGTCATCTATTACCCTGACGTCTGATTCATTCTCAAGGATCCAGTCTTTGCCGGTAAGACCTGCGTCAAAAGTTCCGGACTCGACATACCGTGAGATTTCCTGGGCTCTCAAACGGGCCATGATTATTTCATCGTCATCGACTGACGGAAAATAGCTTCGAGGAGACACGGTTATGTTCCAGCCGGCCCTCTTGAAAAGCTCTATTGTAGCCTGCTCCAGACTACCTTTGGGAATAACTAATCTTAATGGATCATTCCTAGTCAATCTCTTCCAGTGCTCCTTCCTTGTTTATGCGCCTGAAAAAACAGCTCCACTTCTTTGTGTGGCAGGCCCCTTCACCTTGCTGATCCACAAGGAGCAGAATCGTATCCAGGTCGCAATCCACCAACACCTCTCTAACAATCTGGACGTCCCCCGACGTGGCTCCTTTACGCCAGAGTTCCTTACGGGATCTGCTCCAATAACAGGCGTGCCCCTCCTCCAATGTCGTCTTGAGGGCCTCTTCATTCATGTAGGCAAGCATCAGTGTCTTGCCGGTTTTTATGTCTTGAGCGATAGCGGGGATCAGGCCGTTACCCTTCGAAAAGTCGAGGTCTGCAATTTTTTCTGATTTTTTTTCGCTCATTTTCATTCCTCATCATTCTGCGTCATCAAAGCGGCTTCTTGCGCCTTGAGCAGAGCAAGCACTATTCTAGCGCCTACGTCAGCTTTGGCGTGATCAATTGTATCGTTCATCACTCCCGATAGAAGATAATTGAGAAATTCAACGGCGTCTTCCGGATTATTTATGGGGAGGCTACCGGCAAAATTATTCCTCGGTGGCTCTCCTGTTATGGCTGCTGGAACCGGATCAGAAGAACGTGTTCGATAATCATCTCCCCGAGCTTCCAGGATGTCCCTGAAAATTTCAAGAGCCTCCTCTGTATAGTCATCGTATTCCTCACGCAATATCCTCTTGATCTCAGAGGAACTGAAAGTCTCGAGCATTTCTCTATCGATTTCCACGGTTGACATGCTTCCTCCAGCACAAAAAATAGCGCCGCCTCATGTCAGAAACAGCGCCGTATAACTCTAACACCTATATATATCAGTCTTTTATCTAATAAACAACTCTATAATTTTTACAGTCTGATCGTCTCTTTCCCACTCCATTTCATCAAACCACTTCCATGCCCTGCTGAGTGAGCAGCCGGAGAGAAAGATAGTCACAATAGCTACAAATAATAATCTCTTCATTAAAAGCCTCTTTGTTCAGGCCATCCCAAATCCGTTGAAACTGTCCCGACAGATTCCAACTATTAACCACTTTTATGACAACAAAAGCTAACACTATAATTTACTTAATTTTATCACATTGACATGCACAAAAACAAGCTTTATTTGCGCTCAACCCTTCAGGTTGCAGACTTCACTAAGGATTTGGCGCTAAGGTTTTTTTCCAATGAGAAAAAGCCGGACACCAAAAGTAGTCCGGCTTCTTGATGGTTAAAACTAAGGCTTTACTGGATCAGTGCTGTTACAGGCTGTTTTCAATATAGTGCTGGGCGCTATAGGCCGCTGTAGCTCCATCACCGACCGCAGTTGAAACCTGACGCAGGATTTTTGACCTTATATCGCCTGCGGCAAAAATTCCGGGCGTTGAGGCCGCCATTCTGTCATCAGTGAGGACAAAGCCTGCTGAATCGGTTTCAACCAGCCCCTTGAAGGCTAGGTCATTAGGCTTGATTCCAACGTAGAAAAATATTCCACCGACAGAAAGATCATCGGTATGTCCGTCAAGTGTCGATTTTATCTTTACCGA
Source organism: uncultured Desulfomonile sp. (assembly GCA_964528855.1). Taxonomy (GTDB): domain Bacteria; phylum Desulfobacterota; class Desulfomonilia; order Desulfomonilales; family Desulfomonilaceae; genus CAITZA01. The sequence continues at coordinate 17,406 of CAZGVM010000001.1, forward strand.
ACGTACTTCGGAGTCCCCCGAGATTTCTACCGGCACGCTATTCCAGTGAAAAACTATTTTAGGTTCGGCAAACGCCTTTTCCTGAATTTCCTTGACTGCGCGCAGCTTATCCCTTCTGTGCAGGAGATGAACCCTGGTTGCAAACCGTGTCAGGTAGACCGCTTCTTCTACAGCCGAGTCTCCTCCTCCAACGACCGCCACTTCCAGGTCTCTGAAGAAAGGACCATCACAAACGGCGCAATAACTTACGCCCTTGCCTGCAAGCTCCTGTTCTCCGGGAATGCCGAGCTTGACCGGTGAAGCGCCTGTTGCCAGTATGACCGATTTGCATTCAATGGTGGAGCCTGAGTCATCGGCAAGAATAAAACCGTCGGACGACTTGGCAACTGAAGTTATATCCTTGTATAGAATCTCAAGCCCGAATTTTCTGGCCTGAGATTCCATTTTTTGAGCCAATTCATAACCATAAACCGGCTCCACGTTCCCAGGGTAATTGTCAATCCACTCGGTAGCGGCCATCTGTCCACCGGTAGCCCCTCTCTCTATGAGCAGGGCCTCGACTCTGGCTCTTGCAGCATACATTCCAGCCGTAAGGCCGGCAGGACCACCACCAAGTATAACCAGGCCCGTTTTCATTAGCTGACCTTATCCAGCAATTCCTTGATCTTGCTTTTTGGCACTGCGCCTACTATCTGATCAACAACCTGACCGTTTTTGAAAAGCATCAATGTCGGGATTCCACGGACACCATATTTTGAGGGCGTCTGTTTGTTGTCATCAACATTCAGCTTGGCTATTTTGACCTTATTATTGTATTCACCGGCCAATTCCTCAACCACCGGTCCTACCGTCCGGCACGGTCCGCACCAGGCGGCCCAGAAATCTACCAGCGCCGGAGTAGATGATTTTAGTATTTCTTCCTCAAAATTTGCATCGGTAACATGCAGAAGTTTGCCGCTATCGGACATGTCCTTACTCCTCTCAATTTATTTATATCTAATCATTGCAACAACGATTTCTTAGAAAACTTATTAATCTTTTCTTGACATCTTCTGGCGCCTCATCAGATATCGCCACTCCACATAATGACACAGTTTTTTCAAGACCCCGATATATAATGGCGCAAGGAGGGCATTTTTCAAGATGCTCCTCTATAAGCCTGCATTCATTTTCCGAAAGGTCACGATCCAGGTAGTCAGATAATTTTTTACAGAAATCACTACATTTGTTCATTGGTTCTTGTAAGCTCTCTGAACATCAGACAGGTCCTGTTCCATATAATAAGCAGTCAAAGCTTCTCTAACAACATTCCTGGCACGGTGAAGTCTGGATTTAACCGCAGGGATCGATATTCCCAAAACATCAGAAGTCTCCTCAAGCGAAAAACCTTCTATGTCTCTCAAAACCATTACCGTCCTGTAAATTACGGGTAGATCATCGATAGCGCGTTCCAGAACGCGCTTACCCTCCATGGACAGCAATATCTCTAACGGCGTGCTTATGAATTCAGGCGAAGCCGTCATCATTTCCGCAGACCGGTTAACCGTCTCATCGTCGTATTCAACCTGTTCATGAGTATGCTTACGAAGGAACATCAAAGCCGCGTTCGTTGCAATTCTAAAAAGCCATGTTGAAAACGACGATGCCCCGGTAAATGAACCAAGTCCCTTGTAAGCGCTGAAAAAAGTCTCCTGAAGAAGGTCCTCCGTCTGGTTACCGTCATGAACGATCTTCCTGAGGTGTCGATAGATACGACCTTGATACTTGTCTACCAATTCCTCAAAGGCAGAAAAATCTCCCTGAAGTGTTCTATTTATTAGTGTGGTATCCTGATCCATCAAGTCCTTCAACAAGCGCCATCCGTCCGCATTAATTTACTGACTCCAGCGTTCCGGTGGTGTCGGTAGCTTTTAAATCTCAAGTCTAAACTTATATTATAAGACTACAATGAGCTAATTTCCAAGAAAAATTTCAGACACATTTCACTTCGCAGCCAGACTTTTTGTTGATTTGTGTTTCAAGCCGCTTGCTATTTTTTCTGTATGGACCTAAATGATGGTTCTGACCTAATTACTGCGGTCGGGTTCCAGAAACTGCAATGAGGTCTTTATGGTTAGCGATAGTATCAAGAGAGCGGCGGAGATAATAGCTGAAGCCAGAAACCTGGTAGCGTTGACGGGAGCCGGCATCAGCACAGAATCAGGCATTCCCGATTTCAGGAGCCCGGGAGGATTGTGGACAAAGATAGACCCAGGTGAGTTCTCCATTGATCGATTTCTGCAAAATCCAGCCAGATTCTGGAAAATGAGTCTCGATCTCAAAAATTCAGGGGAATTTGATTTAGCGTCCGCATCTCCAAACGCCGCGCATTACGCATTGGCCAACATGGAGAGTAAAGGCGTCATGAAATGTGTCATCACCCAAAATGTTGACAGCCTTCACCAAAAGGCCGGTTCCATAGAAGTGGTGGAATTCCACGGGAACTTGCTGAGAGCTATTTGCATGAAATGTAAGACTCTGGAATCCATGGAGAAGGTTGAACATCGAATAGCGTCCGGCCAACAGGAAACGCCGAGGTGTAATATCTGTGGAGGTCTACTCAAACCCGACGCTGTTTTTTTTGGAGAACCCATACCATCCAAAGCGCTGATGGTTTCCCAGATTCAATCTCAAAAATGTGACGCGCTTCTCGTCGTTGGGACCTCTCTCCAGGTCTTTCCGGCTGCCGAAATTCCTATTGCCGCAAAAATGAAATCACCATCAGCCACCATCATAGAGATAAACCGTGAACCCTCCGCGTTGCACAGCCAGGTAACCGATTTGCTTCTTCTGGGTAGCGCTGGAGAAATTCTATCTGAAATAGAATCGTTGCTGAATCAGTCCTATAGCCATTAGGACTAGAACAGCACCGAGGTCTCCAGAAAAAATCCTGTTCGGTTTATATCCTGGGTATCCGTGTTGCTCTTGAACTTGATGTGATCAGATCTGTACCCACCGGAAATTGTCCAGGTCCAAAACATGTTTACCGGAATGTCCACTCCACTCAAGACTTCCCACCGCCATGTCTCCAGACTGTTGTAATTCCACCAGTCGATTCTACCTCCGAGCTTCGGACGAAGAGCTATATTTTCAAAAATGGGGTAGAAAGTTCCGTGAAACCCGAGAGTAGGAAATGTAAGCGAGGTATTTTCACCATAGTTGAATAGCCTATCGCCCACCACTATGTTGCTCACCCTGTTATCATACCCCGCCAGAACCAGATCAACATTCGCCCCGAAAAGAAATTGCGGGGTCATGTAAAAATCAAGATCGTACCCCAATCGCCAATCCCTTATTTTTACGGAAGATCCATTAACTGACTGATCGTATACGGTCCCCGGTTCGGCATCCAGTCTGAATACATGCGCATTGTACAATCTCAAATTGGCAAAAAACTCCCAGGCCAACTTGTCTCTCTTTAGACCCATGTTTTCCGCAATGCCAATTTTTGTTCTATCGCTCTGAATGAGGTCACCTTCCAAGACCGTGAACCACATTCGGACCCCGGCGTCTGCCCTGACGCAATTAGGCACTTCCCAAGCATAGACGTTTACTATGATGAGAAAGCAGGCAATAATTAGCCAGCACATAAACAGTATTTTTTTCATCTTAACAGGTCCTTGAGACAATAAAAACTTATCTGACTTTAAGTTTTATACTTAACTAATACAAAATAAAAAGAAAAAAGTCAAGACAAACCGATTGACGGAGATGCTGGAAAAAATTACCGGACACTTGACGTTTGGGTATTACCAGGTATTATCAATTGGAAGTTCTCTTGGTTGCGCGTCTTGGGGTTCAATGAAAAAGCAGAAACAGGAGATAATAACCTTCAAGGTTCCGGAAGCTCTCCGGGACGCCATGAAAGGAATACCCAACAGGTCCGAATTCATAAGGCACGCAGTATTGGCGGCTTTAGACAGTATATGTCCGCTGTGCCGCGGCGCTGGAGTGTTGTTGCCCCACCAGAAAATACACTGGGAACAGTTCGCCATGAGCCACAGGTTGGAGGAATGCGAGGCTTGCCATGCGGTTCATCTGGTTTGCGCACGCGAGTCACAAACACTGTCGATAGACACTCATGAGGTTGGTCAATCCGCTCAAAAAATTGGTAAAAAATGAACGGGGTTTTGAATGACTTTATCAAGAATTCGTGAAAGCATTTTCTTTGTTGTGTTGTTGAGTTGTTTAATTGCCACAACGGTTTTAGCCGAAAAAACCCCTCCGAAAACCATGGTTTTCACTGCCATCGCTCCTTACGGATATTTCATTGAACAGATAGGGGGTGAATCTGTCAGCGTTGAGACGTTGGTGGGCGTCGGCAAAGACCCGCACACGTTTGAGCCCACTGCTGCCCAGATTTCTAGACTGGGTTCAGCTCAGGCGTATTTCAAGGTGGGGATGCCCTTTGAAGAAAGATTGGTAAAAAAAATAGCTGCTTTATTTCCGCATTTGAAGATCATAGATCTTAATTCAGGTCTTAAATTGCGGGAGATGGAAACATCCGATCACCATCAGGACTCTGATGCGGAAACCCATTCTCATGAGAGAGACAACTCTGGCAAACAGAAGGGCCATGATCATCGGAACTCTTCATCAGGTGGTCCGGATTCACATACCTCGAATCACCGGCATGCCCATGGGACTATGGATCCACATGTGTGGCTCAGTCCGGCAAATGTTAAAATAATCTCCTCCAGCATACTGGAAACTCTTGCGTCCATTGATCCGGAACGGGTGCACGTATTCAGCGAAAACGCTCAGGCTTTTAATCAAAAAATAGACGATCTCGACAAACATCTGGCAGAATCTTTCAGGAACATCAAGCACAGAAATTTCTATGTTTATCATCCTGCCTTCGGATACCTGGCCGACAGATACGGGTTACGACAAAAAGCTGTGGAAATCGGAGGAAAGGAGCCTTCAGCCAAGCAGTTGGCGAGACTTGTCGATTCAGCCCGAAGAGAAGGCGTAAAAGTGATCTTTGTGGCGCCCCAGTTCTCCAGAAAAGGGGCCGAAACGGTGGCATCAGGGATAGGCGGAGTAGTGCTGGAGATCGACCCTTTAGCGGGAGACTACCTGGGAAACATGCATAAAATGGGCGACAATATTCGTTCAGGATTGAAATAGGAAATCTCGAGTGCCAGAAAAAGAAGTTCCAGCCATCAGTATTGAAGGAATGAGTTTTTCGTACAACGGATCCATGATCCTTGAAGACGTATATCTCAAAATAAATCCGAGAGATTTCGTTTCCGTCGTCGGCCCCAACGGTGGAGGAAAAACAACATTGTTGAAAATAATCCTGGGTCTCCTGAAACCCACCAAAGGGAAGGTTCAACTTTTTGGGAACAGTCCGTCCAAATCCAAAAGACTCGTGGGCTACATGCCACAACATGCAAAATTAGACTTTCATTTCCCAGCCACAGTGATGGACGTGGTTTTAATGGGACGTTTGGGTCATTTCAGGGGATTTGGCCCTTATGGCCAAAAAGACAAGCAAATTTGTCTGCAGAAGCTTGAACTGGTGAAACTTGGGGAAAGCGCTCATAAATCGTTTTCGGCATTGTCTGGTGGGCAGCGTCAAAGAGCGCTAATTGCCCGGGCTCTTGCTTGTGAAGCAGATATGCTATTGCTTGATGAACCCACTTCGAATCTCGACCAGGGCATAGAAGGGGAGATTTACGACTTATTCAGGGAACTCAATAAAACCATGACCCTCGTTCTTGTCTCTCACGATTTGAGTTTTGTGTCTCAATATGTGAACCGGGTTGTTTGCGTCAAAAAGCGTGTCGTCACTCACCCCACGGCTGAAATTACTGCTGAACTGGTCAACTCGATTTATGGCGCTCCCATGAGGATAGTGCGCCACGATAAGTGTGTTCCTGATGGAGCCGGAACTTGCGCCAATTTTTAGCTGATTTAATCTCATACGAGTTTCTCTGGAATGCCCTGGTAGCGTCCATGCTCGCCGGCGTCGCTTCCGGAGTTATAGGATCTTATGTTGTAGTCAGGAGAATTTCTTATTTGGCGGGTAGTATTTCCCATACGATTCTAGGGGGAATAGGCGCTGTGCTGTTTTTCAATGCAATTTATCCGGGGTCGGCTATCGATCCACTGCTTGGCGCAGGGGCTACCGCCATTGTATCGGCTATCATAATAGGTTTAGTGAGTCTAAGGGCCAAACAGAGAGAAGACACCGTAATAGGAGCTATGTGGTCAATCGGCATGGCCGTTGGAATAGTTTTCGTAGCCAGGACTCCAGGGTATTCTTCCGATCTAATGGGATATCTCTTTGGGAATATCCTCATGGTGACCCAGAAAGATCTCTGGGCCCTTGGGGGCCTGGATGTCCTTGTGATACTGTCAGTGATACTGTTTTACAATCAATTTCTAGCCGTCTGTTTCGACGAGGAATTCGCTTCACTTCGCGGACTTAATGTTGAGGCCTATTACCTGGCTTTACTTTGCATGACGGCGTTGACCGTGGTGGCGCTGGTGACAGTTGTCGGTATAGTTATGTGCATTGCTTTATTGACCTTGCCGGCTGCAATTGCAAGCATGTTTTCTAATTCGCTCTGGAAGATCATGGTGACATCCGCTTTGTTGAGCGTTATCTTTACCATAATGGGACTGGCTTTAAGCTATGGTCCGGACATACCACCGGGCGCCACGACTATTTTGATCTCCGGAGCCGCCTATCTGTTAGCTCTGACCTGTAAGGCGATTTTTCACAAGAACTCAGCATCCCCGTGAAACTAATTCACGAACTTCACCGATACTACTTTTGAAGCTCCCGGTTCTTCCATCGTAACCCCGAAAAGAGCGTCAGACTCCTCCATGCTCTTCTTGTTATGAGTCACGACGATAAACTGCGTCCTTGCCGACAGCTTGCGGAGCATTGAATTGAACCTGGAGAGATTGGAATCATCCAGAGGAGCGTCAACCTCATCCAGCAGACAGAACGGCGAGGGGCTTATGAGAAAGATTGAGAATATGAGAGCGACGGCGGTGAGAGCCTTTTCTCCGCCTGACAGAAGATCCATGTTCTGATATCTTTTGCCAGGGGGACGGACCATGATCGATACCCCGGTTTCCAGAGGGTTGTCGCTATCGGTAAGTTCCAGCCTGGCCTGGCCTCCACCAAAAAGGAACGGAAAAATCTCACGAAACTGCTCGTTCACTTTTTCAAAAGTCTCCATAAACCTGTCCCGTGTTGTCTGGTTTATGGTGTTAATGGTTTCGTGCAAAGTCTCAAGAGCTTTTTCCAGGTCTGACCTTTGGCCGGAAAGGAAAGCAAGTCGTTCATCAACCGTTTTACTCTCTGCTATTGCCGCTAGGTTTACTGGTCCGAATGATTCGACTTTTTCCCTCACATCTTCAAGCAGGCTTTCAGTTATTTCTTCATGATCGAAAAGGAATTTTTCAGGATCAACCTGATAGTGTTCTTCAATTTGTTCATTTGCGTTTCTAATTTTTTCTTCCAGTCTAGCTTGCTCGACTTCCAGTTCATGTGATTTCTGGCCATTGAGCCGGACCGTCTTGTTCAATTCCTGAACTGCAGCCTCTAATTCGGAACACAGTCTTTGGGCATCCGTAGCCTGAGACTTCAGGGTTTCGGTTTCCACGACCGTTTGCTCATGAGACATCATCAGTTGAGCCTCTCGCATACCTAGCGATTCAATGTCCTCCGAAAGCTGTTTCTTGAGAGCAACGCCCTTTTCTCTTTCCAGATTTAACCTGATTATTTGCTGTTCTGATGATGAAATCGTTTCCTGAAGAGCCTGCATTTCACGCTCGGATGACCTTACCCTTTCGTTGAGTTTTGCCGACTGAATTTTGAGATTTTCAATTTTGGATTGTCTGTCAGAGTTTTTCTGATTGAGAATGTTTATTTCCGATTGAAGTTTGCCTTTCTGCGCTTCCAGAAGTTTTGTTTCCTCGCTTAAGGATTGCGTTTGAGTATCGGATTCCGCCAGATCATGGTTTAGTTGTGCAATCTCACGATCAAATCTGGTTTCATCCAGTTGCAAGACCCGCAAATGTCTTTCACCATTCGACTGTCTGTTATTAAGGTTTTCGCCATTCGACTGAAGCCGTAGTTCTTCCATTTTAAGACGATTGAGTTCTTCGGATGAAGTGTTGAGTTCAGTTTTTATTTCGTCGAATTTGCGTCTTTTTTCTTCAAGTTCAGTTTTTACCGTGCCCAGTTCATCCAGAAGCAGGCGCCTCTGATCCTTGAGTTGGTTTATCTGTTTTCGCCGCCTGAAGATCTCCTCTCCTCCAATATCGTCAGACCCACCCGAGACCTCCCCATGACGGCTTATGAAGTCTCCTTCTTCGGTAACCAGATCTATGTGAGTTCCGTTTCTCTCCCATATTTCTGCAGCTTTGCCCAAGTCTTTGCATACAAAAACATCCTGGAAAAGAAATTGGGATATCTCTTCGAATCCTGGACGCACACTGACCAGATCAATCATGGGTAGCGCCTCTGGAAGGCTGTCCGGCACATCTGATCTGGAAATGAATCGGGGATTTTGGGGGACAAAAGATGCTCTGCCGGTTTTTGCAAGTTTTAGACGCTCAGCCAATTTTACGCTGTCTCTGACCGAGGGAGAGACAATCATGTCTATCCTGTTTCTTAAAGTGGCGGCTAAAGCCTTGTGGTAGCTCTCTGCGATGTCGATGATTTCCCCGATGGGCTCCAGAGTAATCCCTTCATTGAACTCACCCCTGTTTTTCATTATGAACTTGATGGGATTTTCATAACCGGCGTAACTCTCCTGAAGCTCTTCCAATGTGCGAAGCTTGGTATGGGTAGCTGTTTGGCTGTTTTCCAGTTTATGAACTCTGGATCTTTCGACGTGGATTTCGGATTCCACGAGATTTTTTTCGGATGTGAGCCGGGTTTTGTTTTTTGTGGTTTGTGACAACAATTCGACGAGACTGTACAGCTTTTTGCTGTTTTGAGCTATGTTCTCGCGGATGGAGGCCACTTCTTTTTCAAGACCAGTTTTTTCAGCGAGTTTTCTACCTGCATGGTTCTGAAGCTCGGTCTTCCTTTTTAGCAGGCTTTCCTTGCGGTTTTTAGCAACCGCTGAGTCCTGTAAAGATCGAAAAAGATCATCCCTCAACAAATTTAACTGTCGGCGCTTGTTGAATATGCTCTGGTTAAGATCAGAATGGACACTTTGGTTTTGTTCGAGTTCCTGCTTGATGTTCGCAAGCTTCTCCCGTGTTTTGGCCAGCTCATCATCGAGCAGGCTAAAATTTTTCCGGGCACGATCTCTATTTTCCGTGGTCGGTAAAATCTCCGATTCTATGTTCTCCAGTCTGCTTCCTACATCCAGAAGTCTTTCCGCAGACCTTTTCGATGTCTCTCTTACGGAGCCCAAATCGAGTTCCAGCATGTGCCTCCTGCTCACAAGGTCACTGTGAGCTGTCTCCAGGTTCAACCTGACCAGTTTATTCTTTTCAAGCTCGGCGCTTTTATTGAAAAGCAGGGATTCGGTTTTGTCCAGATCCGCTTTTAGGGATTTCTTGCTCTGAGAGGTTAGCAGCAGTTCCTGGTTCCATTTTTTAGCTTTGTCTGAAATTATCGCAAATTCCAGGTAGCGCAATTTTTCTGTGAGTTTCTGAAAACGTTCTGCCTTGAGCGCTTGCCTTTTCAGCGCCTGACTTTGGGATTTGACTTCCAGGATTATGTCTGAAAGTCTCAATAAATTCTGGCTGGTAGCTTCCAGCTTTTTTAATGCGACCTCTTTGCGGGCCTTGTATTTGTTGACACCGGCGGCCTCTTCTATGAGCAGGCGCCTTTCCTCTGGTTTTGCCGCTACAATTTGTTCAACCCTACCCTGTTCGATTATCGCATAAGAGTTTTTCCCTACCCCGGTATCCAGGAAAAAGTCGATTATATCGGATAAACGGCAAGGAATATTGTTTATTTCATAATGAGAAGCCCCATCTCGGAACAACCTGCGGGATACCATTATTTCATCATAATCCTTGAAGGCTGACCTGGATGTCCTATCGATGTTGGAAAGAACCAGTCTGACTTCGGCCAAGCCGAGAGGTTTCAGAGTTTCGGAGCCATTGAAGATGACGTCGTCCATTTTTCGGCTACGTAAACTCCTGACACGCTGCTCACCCATGACCCACCGCAAGGCTTCAAGTATGTTACTCTTTCCGGCCCCATTTGGACCCACAACGCAGGTTACGCCAGGACCCAGGTCGAGCACGGTCTTCACTGGGAAGCTCTTGAAACCTTTGATTTCGAGTCGTTTGATTCGCATCCTTAATGAGTCGCATAAAAATGATTAAGGTCGGTCATTTGGCGGATACTATTCATAGAGGTCAAGGAAGTAAAGTGAAAACACATAGACCATTTCTGTCGGCATTTAAAATGATGTCGGCCTGAGGAACATCATGAAATGTCTTCCCCTGACTTGTCTATCAGATTGAAAACCTCTACCGAGTCACGGAAATTTTTAAAACGGATCTCTCCGAGTTCCTCCAGTTCAAAAAGGGATTTTATCCGGCGAGCCGTTTCAGGACCCAAAAGAATCTGTCCCGGTTCTGCGGTCGATGCCAGCCTGGCAGCCAAATTGGTCAAGGGTCCGGTTGCCGTAAAAGTCGTGCGGGCGCCTTCTCTGCCCTGAAACCTGCTGGTTCCGACTGAAGCCGTGCCTGAGTTCATTCCCATGTGTATTTTAACCGGCTGAAATTGTCCTTTGAGTTCTGTGTTTATGGATTCTGTGCGTCTGCGGACCTTGAGGGCTGCCTTGGCCGCATTCAAGGCATTCTCGCGTGATGGCCCCTGGAATATCACCATCAGACCGTCGCCTGCGGTCTCGTTTATGTCGCCACCATATTGGTAAAGTATGTCCAGGTAGCTTGAAAAATATTTTTCTATCACGAAATTAACCTGCTCCTGCGTCAACGATTCACTTATGTGACTGTAACCGGCGACATCCAGAAACAAAACCGTAATGTCTAACTCCCTTTTTTCCAGTGATGGAGCCAAAGGATCTTTTTCGACTATTTTCTGAACCGTCTGGGGCACAAAGGGCCTCAGATGCCCAAGTATCTGATCCAGCGTGATCTTCTCCTGAGCAACCTTCCAGTGTTTGCGGGCGTTCATGATCACATTCGAAGTCAGCTCGGCCAGGTCTTTTAGTAAAACGAGATCCATTTCCGTAATTTTTGCCCCGTCTTTAGCTATGACATCCAGAACCGCCAACGCCTCATCTGCGTGATAAATGGGTAACGCCACTTCCTTCAAACCTGATGCGGGTTCATCGGTAGTTACCAGTTCGCAGCCGGTTGAATCCATCTCGAAACAAATGTATCCGCTCTTTTGTTTGAGCGCAGTATTGACCGCCAACCTTCCCCTCTTGCATAGTTGACAGTTAATGTGGCTCGAATTCATGGCGCAATGCAAAGGCCTGGTGTAGTTGGCGGCGTCAGGATCCAGTAAAAGTAAACAAACTTCTTTAACATGAGGTAGAGTGGCTTTAGCCTCGTCCCTGATTACCTCCAGAATACGACTGATGTTAAGGGAAGCCGTAATTTTCATGGCCACTCTGAACAAATTTTCAAATCTCCGTTGATACAGGCTTTCAGATTCAAAAGTCTGCGCTTCCGAATTGATCTGCAAATCACTCATACTGTCCTCATGTCACGAAAATTTATTTTCGGGAAATTGATTTCTATATATTTGAATGTCATTACTCACAATAACCATTTTTGTTTTTTGGCGCCACAATCCTATACTCATTCGGTCAGATTGATTTATTATAATATAATGACTCAAGAGAGAAAAAAGGACCATATTCTGATTCGCGACGGCTCCGTAATTGTGCGGCTCATACATTCCGAAGATGACTCATCAGATGGACGAACAGTTGAATTTTACGATGTTAGAACCGGGGTGCGGCTCAGAAAAATATTCCCCCCCTTGCAGGAAGTCGAACTGGAGAGAGGCTGTCACATAACTCCTGAAGCCGCCTGCGTTCTGATGAAGTCGTCCGGCTTTAAAGAGGACGATGAGTCGTCAGAGGTCTCCAAAGTAGTGACAATTCTTGAGGCTCGTCAGAGAAAACTTGACGGAGTAGTAGCCGACTCCATTCTTGATCAGGCGCGCTTCATTTCCAGCATATTGCGCGAATTTGTCGATGTTGCGGATCATTGCAGTAAAGAGGAAAGATTGTGGCTTTCCCAACAAATTTTGAGTACAGTGAGAAAAATATCAGGCAGAGAATTGTCCGAGATTCAAGAAATAGTTGACTAGTTCAGAAAAATTGGACCAAGGAAATAGAGATGGAAATCGAAACAAAAAACAAAATCGACCCGCAACGGGAGGAATCACAAACGATTCCCGAACCAGACCAGAGATATATTCCCACACCTTTCAAGTACAAGGCTCTAGCCGCTTTGATCCTGATTGTTCCTTTCGGATTTTTCATAGAATGGGGACAAACTCTCTTTCTTTCTATGAATTTATCTGCGTGAGTGTTTTTGTGAGAGAGAGAGA
>CAZGVM010000001.1:29983-57212 GCA_964528855.1 uncultured Desulfomonile sp.
TTAACTGGACTGATTCTATACATAGTGGCCGTGGGCAAGGCGGCGAAAAAAATCCAGGAATGGCATGAAAGCCGTCAATCCGGATAATTGTCACCATTTTATGGACACTTTTGTGAATTTATGTTAATTAGCGATTGAAAGCACTCGTCTTTTTATCATTTATATTGCATTGGCTCGCAGTGAAAAACTTCACAATGATGTTAAACGGTCCAAACATGAAATGGCTGCCTAATCTTTCAAGAGCGCTTTTTAGTCTTTCTTTGATCTCTCTGGCCATTGGAGCTTTTGCTGGTCTTTCGTACGCTCGCGAGAATGCCCTGTCCTGGTTCGAACAGGGGAAATCCAATCTGAAGACAGGCAATTACCAGACAGCCATCGACATATTTTCGAAGACCCTGGATTTGCTGGATTCCAGTAAGCGTAATTCTTATGTGGTCAAATTGGCGCGCGCTCAGGCTTATTATCAAAAAGGCGACATAAAAAATTCCTGGAAGGATTTGAACGCCGTCTTAAAGTCCGATGACCTTGAAGGAGAGACCCTTGCATCAGGATTGCACCTTCGAGGCATGCTGAATCTGAAGAAAGGTGTCCAGAACCAGGCCATAAGCGATTTTAGCGCTGCCATAAAGACTCCTCATGATAACCATTCCCTGCGTTCAGCTTCATTAACAAATCGTGCCGTCACGCTGATAAATGTAGGCTCGGTAGACCGTGCGCTTACTGATTTGAACCGGGCAATCGAACTGGATTCCACCTCGGGGTTCGCTTTTGCGGCTCGAGGAATGGCCCACCTGAGACATGACAATCTTGAATTGGCCAAAATAGACGCAGAAAAGGCGCTCAAGCTAAAACCGGACACCCAGACTCAAAAAATAGCGGGCAAAATTCTGAATGAACTGATTTTTTCAAAGATTGGGCAGAGCGCTGTTCAGGTTTCGATGAGTGAAGATGGACAGGTGTTTGTCCAGGTCAAATTCGGTAAAAACGGCGTTCCACACCGCTTCTTGCTGGATACCGGAGCTACGCACAGTCTTGTTGATAAATCGCTCATAAAGGAAATCTCCAGGGAAGTGGAGGTAAAAGAAGTGGGCAAGGGTTTTGTCAGTATAGCAGATGGCACATCTTTGCCTGTGACGAAGTACCTGATCAAAGATGTTCACGTGTACAATCTTCCGCTAGGGACCATACAGGTTCAGACTTTTGACAAAAAAACCAAAAAGGTCACAAACCTGTTGGGCGCCGGCAGTCTGGCGAATCTGGCAATTGTTATGGACAGCTTCAATAGAAAAGTTGAACTGCGTCACAGGGTTGCCGACAGTTCAATTCAGACCGGCCACTGACAAATTAAATCAGGACAGCACCACTGCCTCATAAATTCCACCCGCTGTAAAACAATTTCTAAAAACAGTTTAAAGTGTGTTGAAATATTTGTCCGCCTGAGTGCTTTCTTTAGCAGGACCAAGCACGGCAGTTGTGAAGCCTCCGGGTTTCAGCATCTGTGCGGCGTACTCAGACAGTTCATCCACCGAAACCTTGTCAAGGTCGGCTATTATTTCTTCTACCGGCACGTGCCTCCCAAAATATATCTCCCCTTTGGCAAGCCTGTTCATGCGAGCTTCCGAAGACTCCATGGCAAGGACGATGCTGCCTTTAAGCTGATTTTTCGCCAGTCTCACATCTTCATCACTGATAGATGTGGCCAAATTCAATGTGTATTGGCCAATCACTTCGGAGAGTTCTTCAAAACGATCAGGTTCGCACGCGGAATAGATTCCGAACATTCCGGTATCCGTGTACGATGACAGGAAAGAATAAACGTTATAGGCCAGACCTCTTTTTTCTCTGACCTCCTGGAACAGGCGTGAACTCATGCCTCCTCCCAGGATTGTATTTAGAATATATCCGGCATGACGTTTTTTGTCGGCCTGGCTGGGCCCCTCCGAAGCCACACAGATATGGACCTGCTCCAGGTCCTTTATTTCAAGGACCTGACCGGGAACAGAGACGGGTTTGATCAGATTAACAGCATCCACGCTCTTTGTTAACGTGCAGAATCTGGAGGCTACAAGATCTACGAATTTTTCGTGATCAACCTGCCCTGCGGCGCAAATTAATGTTTGATCAGACCTGTAATAATTTCTTTTGAAGTTGGTCAAAGAGTTTCGATCAATACCAAGGATGTTTGGGACAAAACCCAGGATAGGCCGCCCCAAGGGATCGTCCTTCCAGAAATTCATGTTCAGAATTTCATGAACCAGTTCCTCCGGCGTGTCGTCCTGCTGGTGAATTTCCTGACAAATTACATCCTTCTCGCGTTCAATTTCGTCTTCAGGAAAGGACGATTCCAGATAGATGTCATTCAACAGGTCTGTAGCCAATTCCAGATGTTCGGCTACAACCCTGCAATAAAATGAAGTGAGTTCTTTACTGGTAAATGCGTTCAAGGCCCCGCCAACTGAATCGATTTCTTTGGCAATCTGGAAAGCCGACCTGTGATTGGTCCCTTTAAAGAGCATGTGCTCTATGAAGTGTGAGATCCCGTTACAGATCGTATCTTCCAGTCTGGAGCCACATTTGACCCATATTCCGATGGACACGGATCGCATGTAGGGAATGTTCTCAGTAACGATCTTGACGCCGTTATCCAGAGTGGTTTTTTTGTATACTGACAAGTCTTGGAGGTTAGACGCTGAGCAAAAGTGATCTATGGGTTGGGTCATATACTGTAGCCGGACTCGGTTTTTCTCCAGGGTCATCGCACGAATATCATGGCAATCATGATTTCATGCGACGAGGTTTTTGAGTGTGGTAAAAATTAGTCGATCTAAGAGCCTATTTCTTGACCTTCAGCGTCCTTTTTCGACAGTTTGATTTTGCCTTGAGCGTCTATGCCGATTACTTTTACGGCAAATGAATCACCCTCTCGGACAACGTCGGTGACCTTTCGCACGCGCTCGTTAGAGAGTTGGGAAATATGCACAAGTCCGTCGGTGCCTGGAAAAATCTCCACAAATGCGCCAAAATCAGTGATTTTCCTAACCGTTCCCATGTAAATTTTCCCGACTTCCGCTTCCTGTGTGATGCTCTTTATGGCATTCTTGGCTTCTTCGGCTCCGCCAGCGTCCACTGAGGCTATCACGACTTTGCCGGTATCATCGACTTCTATCTTGGTGCCGGTTTCTTCCTGAATTCCCCTGATGATTTTTCCACCCGGACCAATTATGTCTCTTATTTTTTCGGGATTCACATACATCACATAAATGCGAGGGGCGTATTGAGAAATTTCTTCCCGAGCCTTCGATAAAGTCTGGTTCATTATATCAAGGATGTGACGTCTGCCATCACGAGCCTGATATAGAGCGCTGGTAAGAATTTCCTTGGTTATTCCCTGAATTTTTATGTCCATCTGCAGGGCTGTAATCCCGTCACGAGTGCCGGTGACTTTAAAATCCATGTCACCGTGATGGTCTTCATCGCCAATAATGTCGGACACCACCACAGTTTTATCCTGACTCTTGAAAAGACCCATGGCGATGCCGGACACCGGCTCTTTCATAGGCACTCCAGCATCCATTAGGGACAGGGACGAACCACATACAGTCGCCATGGAAGATGACCCATTGGATTCGAGTATCTCGGACACCACCCTTATAGTGTAGGGGAAATCCTCATCATCCGGCAAAAGATAAGCAATGGCGCGCTCTGCCAACGCTCCGTGCCCAACTTCTCTTCTGGACGGACCTCGTAGGAATTTGACCTCTCCAACTGAAAACGGCGGGAATTTGTAATGGAGCATGAATGATTTGAAGCTTGCGCCTTCCAGAGCTTCAATTTTCTGTTCGTCGGATGAGGTCCCCAGAGTAATAATTACCAGGGCCTGGGTTTCTCCCCTAGTGAACAGGGCGCTGCCGTGAGTTCTGGGAAGGACGCCTACTTCGCAGGTTATGTCCCTTATTTGATCAAAGGAACGTCCACCTATTCTGATCCCTTCATCGAGAATCATTCCTCGGACGGCTTCCCCTTCCAGTTGTTCGAGGTACCCGTAAATTTCACCTTTGCGTTCCTTGCCCTCATCCCCGAGAGAATCCACAATAGAACTGTAAAGGTCACTGAGTTCAGAGCGCCGTTCCAGTTTTGGAGCGATGTTGAGGACTTCCCTGATTTTAGGACCCCATTCGCTTCTGATCCGCTCGATGAGTTCAGTGTCCTGAGCCGGAGCCACTACTTCTCTTTTAGGTTTCCCGCATTGAGCGCGCAGGTCGTCCTGCGCAGCCAGTATTTTGAGGATTTCTTCATAACCGATGTAAATGGCGTCCAGTATGGCTTCTTCCGAAACCCGGTCGAAACCGCCTTCCACCATCACTATCCCTTCTCTGGAGCCCACGACTATCAGATTGAGGTCAGAGTAAGTATCCTCTACGGAGGAAGGGTTGATTATGAGATTCCCGTCAACTCTTCCAATTCTGACTGCTCCGATCGGGCCTCCAAACGGAATGTCGGACACGTGCAGCGCCGCCGACGCTCCGTTGATGGCCATCATATCAGGATCATTTTCACCATCAGAAGATAGCACCGTAGCAATTATCTGGGTTTCAGCAGTGAATCCTTCCGGGAAAAGCGGCCGTATAGGACGGTCTATGAACCTTGCGGTCAAGATTTCCTTTTCCGTGGGGCGACCTTCTCTTTTGAAAAAACCACCCGGAATCTTACCAGCGGCATAAGTCATTTCCAGGTAGTCTACGGTAAGAGGAAAAAAGTCAATTCCTTCTCTACCATGTTTTTCTGCAACTGCTGTTACTAATACTACTGTTTCTCCAGACTGGACCAAAACCGAACCCGAGGCCTGTTTAGCAACTCGTCCGGTTTCGAATGTGATCTGTTTGCCGGAGACATCACAGCTAGATCTATACACCATGTTTTAAATATTCCTCTTTCCCCTTGTTACAACAACTCAAGAACTGTCCCCCAAATAAGGCCAAAAAATCTTATTTTCGTATGCCCAATTCGCCAATAATGGTTTTGTAACGGTCTACATTTTTTGTTTTCAGATAATCAAGAAGTCTACGTCGCTGACCAACAAGCTTTAACAAACCTCGGCGAGAATGATGATCTTTCTTGTGGATCTTGAAATGTTCCGTTAGATAACCAATCCTCTCGCTAAGTAAGGCTATTTGGACTTCAGGTGAGCCAGTATCCTTCTCGTGGATCTTGAACCTCTCGATGATTGTTTTTTTCTTTTCAGCCAGAAATGCCAACTCTCTTGTTCCTCCTGATAGTCATTGAGCTACTTTATAGCTTAATCAAAAAGTAATACCACATGCGTACGCCTAAGTAAATATAATGATAACAAAGTTTTTTATTTTAGACCCAGGATCAGGAATTCATCAGGTCCGGTGGATCGTGATATTTCCTGCTCGGAAAAAATCATAACAGAAAAGGGTTGTGGTCACGCGTGATATTTGTTCCACGGTTGTATAAACTATTGTATTGAAAAAACGTTGGCATGAGCGATGTCGCTCCGTGCGGGCAGAATCCCATTTTGAGATTCTTATATTCAGACTAGTCGCAAAACATGAGGCAAAATTGTCCAGCAATTTTTTACAATCGCTTGTTTCAAGGATATTCCCGCGGTCAAGAAACCAAAAAACCGGCCGCAGAAAAACCATGCTTTTTTTGGCGCTAGCTCTGACAATGGCTCTGGGGACCGGTTATTACTTCTTCTACCATACGGGATCGTCAGGTAAGTCCAAATCAAAGTTCAACACTTCCAAAGTTGTGCGGCGCGATCTGGGCGCTACTGTTCAGGCAACGGGAATTGTCAAGCCGATGGTTGGATCGGAAGTCAAGGTAGGCGCCAGGACTCCCGGGAAAGTCGTGGAGCTGCCCATCAATGTCGGCCAACATGTAAAAGAAGGGGAAGTAATCGCCAAACTGGAACAGGAAGATCTCATAGCAAAGGTCAAGCTGCAGGAAGCTATTCTCTCAGAAGCCAAAGCCGAGATGGATCGTGTCAAGAAGGACATTGAAAGAGAGAAACCTTTAATCGAAAAGGGGGTAGTCTCTCAACAAACGTTTGACAAAACAACCTCAAATTTCGAGATGTCAGTTGCACGTTGTGAAAAGGCCAAGGCAGAACTCAGTTACGCCAGGGCAATGCTGTCGTATGCGACCATAACTGCGCCCATCAAGGGTGTGGTGGCGTCCGTAAACACTATCCAGGGAGAAACTGTAACAACGGGGCTGAACGCTCCTACCTTCATAAAGATCATCGATCTGGACCGTCTTGAGGTCCAGGCCTACGTTGATGAAAACGATATAGGTAAAGTCAAGGTCGGACAGGAATCCATTTTTTCAGTCGCATCCCACCCCGGTGAGGAATTCAAGGGGACTGTCACTTCCATTTATCCTTCCGCCACCATCCAGGACAATGTCGTTTATTACATAACTACCGTCAGTGTCGATAATAGCGACGGTAAACTTCGACCGGACATGACGGCCAACGTTATCATTTTTCTGGATCAAAGAAAGGGTGTGCTGACTGTTCCCAACCGGGCAGTTCAAAGAGAGGGATCCAGAAAGTTTGTTTATCTGATGGAAAATGGTTCGATGGAGAGAAGTTACGTGAACACCGGCTGGAAGGATAACTCTTACACCGAGATACTCGACGGATTACGAGAAGGAAATGTGGTGGTTGTGGGCGATATAACCAGAAAATAGCGGACCAGTTTGATGCGCGATGGAGTAACCAATGATAAACGTTCAGAATTTGTCTAAAGTGTTCAACAAGGATGGCGTGGAGGTAAAAGTTCTTGAAGACTTGAACCTTTCTATAGACGCAGGTGAATTTGTATCCATAATGGCTCCGTCCGGCATGGGCAAGAGCACTTTCCTCAACATCCTCGGTTGCCTGGATAAGCCCACTTCAGGGGTCTACACTCTTGACGGAGTCGCAGTGCAAGACATGAATGACGACGAGCTTTCTCGAATCCGAAACAGTAAAATCGGGTATGTTTTTCAATCCTTCCATCTGTTGCCTCGAATGACGGCATGGGAAAACGTGATTTTGCCTTTGATCTACAGCGATGATGACGCCGACATGAAAGAAAAGGCGGTTCATGTTCTAGAGTCTGTGGGCCTGGGTGAACGGATCAATCATTTGCCCCGAGAGCTGTCGGGAGGACAACAGCAACGCGTTGCCATCGCCAGAGCTCTGATAAACAATCCCCGGATCATTTTTGCCGATGAGCCTACCGGTAATCTGGACACTGCGTCCAGCGCCGAACTGATGAACATTTTCAGGAACCTCCACTCCCAAGGCAGAACCCTTGTCATAGTCACACATGACCCTGATGTGGGAGCCCAGGCTGACCGTATAATCGAAATGAAAGACGGCAGGATATCCAGTGACAGGCGCACGGGCTCCAGGACAAAGGAGAGCGTTCAATGAGAACTTTACGCATGGCCTCACAAGCTTTGAAAGCTATGAGGGAAAACAAGGTACGATCGTTTCTGATGATGCTCGGCGTAATAATCGGGGTAGCGACATTGACCATCATCACCTCTTCGGTCATGGGCGCCCGAAGCCAGGTCATGGCTCGCGTTGAGAGGTTTGGTCTTGACCAGATCATGATTATGGCAGGGGCAGGCAGAAAACCCGGAGTGCCTCAACCAACACCAACTACCCTCAAAATAGAAGACGCCAACGCCATGTTGTCAGAAGTTTCCAATGTCAAAGATGTTACTCCGCAAATCAATCGACGAGACACACCGGTAAAATACCAGAATAAAAATTCTTATGCGGTGATGGTGGCCACAAATCCCAACTGGTCTGAAATATGGAACACCCAGGCTGAAAATGGTCGTTTCTTTAATGAGACCGAGGTTTCGCGGCTGGCTCGCGTGGCCGTGATCGGTCAGACACTGGTTAATGATCTGTTCGAAGGCGAAGACCCTGTAGGAAAACAGATTTCCGTGGCCAACAATCCCTTTGAAGTAATCGGGGTACTCGAAAAGAAAGGAGCATCTCCCACGGGAATGGACCTCGATTCCCGGCTGATCATACCCATCACCACCGGAATGAAACGAGTATTCAACCAGGATTACATCACCAACATTAAACTCGTCGTGAACGACGTTTCAAGAATCAGCGACACAGGCGCCGATGTTAAGATGTTGCTAAGAGAAAGGCACAATTTGTCCCCAGGAGTCGAAGATGATTTCACAATAGTTACCCCCACGCTGGTCATGGCTTTGGCTTCGAAGGTTTCATCCACTTTCAACATTTTCCTCATACTGATCTCTCTGGTGTCTCTGGTGGTCGGAGCAGTGGTAATAGCCAATATCATGTTCATTTCGGTAAATGAGAGAAAGGCTGAAATAGGAATACGCAGAGCTGTGGGAGCCACCAGGAGGGACATTATGTCTCAGTTCCTGATCGAATCTGTAACTGTTTCCGTTTTAGGTGGAATCGTTGGCGGAATCATAGGCATTGTTACTCTAAGGTTGTTGTCCTTGTTCACAAAAATGCAGTCAGGCGACGTTTTATCCCCCTTATTGATTGCGATAGCCTGCGCCGTCATGGTGGGTCTTCTGGCAGGCATTCAACCGGCCAAAAAAGCGTCTAACCTGGATCCCATCCAGGCTCTTAAATAAACCAGGTCGTGTTCAGGTAAACAAAATTCCCATCATAAGCCTTCGGAAAGGGGTTTTTATGTTATGAGGCCTTTTAGAGGCATACGAATAGCTCTGAAATCCCTAACTGCCCATAAACTTAGAGTGGCTCTGGCGTTGCTTGCCATCATGATAGGAGTGGCTTCCGTTACCGTCATGGTTGGAATCGGTAAGGGAGCTGAGGATGAAGTTCGAAAAAAAATTCAGGGAATGGGCACAAATCTGGTTATGGTGAGCGCCGGAATCTCGCGCAGCGTAAAAGGGCAAGTCGGCCAGATAGGACTAATGACCTCTTTAACGGTGGCTGACGTAAAAACAATCCAGGAGGATTGCCCTAATGTGATTAGAGTTGCGCCGGCATTTTCCCGAAAGGTGCTGGTGAAACACGATAACTTGGCCTATTCCACAAAGATCGTGGGCACAGTTCCAGTTTTCACCCAGATAAAAAATGTCTTAGTTGAGCACGGATCCTTTTTTGATGATGACGATGTGAGGCTCATGTCTACGGTTGCGGTCATAGGGCCGACAGTTGCAAAAAATTTGTTCCCGGATAAACACCCCGTGGGAGAAGGCATACGCATCGGAAAGATTCTTTTTAAAGTCATCGGGGTCACAGTTTCCAAAGGAGACTTCGGGGGAGAGGACGAAGATGATCAGATATTTGTGCCCCTTCGTACGGCAATGAACAAACTTTTCAATGTGACCTATCTAAGCAACGTTTTTATTGAGGCGAGTAGTTTTGATGAAACACCTGTAGTTCAGGCACAGGTGAAATCGCTCCTAAGGGAACGTCATCGTCTGAGACCGGATGTGAACGATGATTTTACCATACAAAACCAGGCAGATGTCGTTGAAGCCGAAAGCTCGGTAGCCAGGACGTTCAGTCTCCTGGTCATTGCTATTGCGTCCGTCTCCATGTTGATAGGAGGGGTTGGCATACTTGGAGTGATGCTTTTGTCGATCAAGGAACGGGTTTCGGAAATAGGAGTGAGGAGGGCGGTCGGAGCTAGACGTAAGGACATCCTTGTGCAATTTCTGGTGGAATCTTCATTTCTTGGTATACTTGGAGGTTTTGCAGGGATTGCTTTAGGGGTAATTACCTCCCAGATTCTGAAACTGGCTTCAGGAATGCCCCTGGTTTTATCAGTGAATTATATGCTCGCTTCCCTTCTATTCTCGGTCATGATAGGCCTGATTTTCGGGATATACCCCTCATGGAAGGCTGCGGGCCTGGACCCCATCGAAGCGCTCAATTCAAAAACCTGATCTATGAAAGCCTGTCCACGATAAAAGCCCCCAATTCCTTGAAATCATAGCTTTGCTCACGAAAAACGTCTCTTGGCCCATTTTCCGAGTAAACCACCCCAAAATACCTGTCTATGACTACATGATTGTTAATACAGAAATTTTTCAGTGACACTTTTGTCATGCTTCCTATCAAATAGGCTCCAACTGAGGCTCCCCAGTGAAAATGAGGCCCATCTCCTCCGCTATCCCCGATAACAACCACTTTTGAAGGCTCAATCAAGTATTTTTTCATCACGGTCCCTGTGTTGGTCCCTTTGTCTGAAGTTTCCAGTACGAGAAACGAGAAACGTGGATCAGTTTCGACACCGGGAAACTTGACAAAAGGGTTTGAGGCTATAACAGGAACCGGGGGGACAAGTTTCTTTTCTACTATCCTCTGAAAAAAGCCTTGCGCGCCCGTTGTGTTGATCATGAACAATACGTCATTGGTGGCCAACATTTCGATCATGTCCACGACATCTTTATAAATTGCGAAGCATTCATCCAGATAAGCGTCCATCTGGGCGACGGTAAACGGTTGAGGAAGCAGTTTGACAATTTCGGAAACAGCCGCTGACAGGGGTATCAAATTGGAAGTATAGTTTTTGAAAATCGTGTCCAGTTCATCTTTAATTTCCGGATATATGAAAGCAATAGGATCAAATGGACCGGTTGGAGCCAGGCATTCATTCCAGTCGGAAGAAACAAGTCCTTTATAAGGCATAATTCGGCTCCATATGTTTTAAGATGTACGAGGCACGCCGGCGAATGACACTCCTACACCCGGATCAAAACTTCGATTACAAACATCGTTTCCAGATGGGGTTTCTTCAGCAACCTCAGATTCCTGCCCCGGATTCAGCCCCTTACAATGGTCCTGATCACGGAACTCTCTCATGAATCCCGAAAAAGATACAATAAAGCGTAGGGGCGACTATCATGGTCAAGACACAGGCAAACAAAAGCCCGAACATTAGGGCAGCGGCCATTGACGCAAAGAATGGGTCGAAGAGTAGAGGAATCATTCCAAGCACCGTAGTAATGGCAACCATAAGCACCGGCCTGAACTTGGTCACAGATCCATCCAGAATAGCCTGATATGGCTCTTTTCCACTATCTATCTCGATCTTAACTTTGTCGAGTACTACTATTGAGTTCTTCATTTGCTCACCGACCAGACTGAGCATTCCCAACAGGGTCATAAAACCAAAGGGCAGTCCGGTGATTAGCAGCCCACCTGTCACCCCAATGATGCACAGCGGCGCAGTAATCCATATAACTGCGGTAGTTCGAAACGAATTGAACAGACAAATCACTATGAAGACCATAAGCGCCAATGCCATTGGCAAAGGCTTTGCCAGAGCGATGCGGGCATCCCGGGAATCCTCGTGCTCTCCACCCCATTCCAGGGAGTAGCCCGGAGGCAACTCAATCTGCTCAATTTTGTCGCGAACCCTGTCGAACAACTGGCTGGGAAGCCCTGTTCCGGGATCAGCATGAACCGTTATTGTGGGGACACGGTTTCGACGCATAACCACCGGATCCTCCCAGTTCATCTCCACGCCTGATACAATCTGGTTTAACGGCATCATTCTCTGGGCCAGCGGGCTCCAGATTTGCATGCTGTGAATAGCGTTTACATCATTTCGCTCAGCTTCCGGTGGGCGCGCAATTACAGGTAAATGCCGAGTCTCCTGAGCAAACAGTCCGGAAGCGGCTGAGCCAGGTTCGCGATAAAAGCCAACGGTCCGTCCCTGAAAGCCGGTTTCCGTAGCTTGCGCAACGTCAACCCTGGTTATACCGTTGCGCCGGGCCTGCTGTTCCAGAATTTTCGGTCGGATGACCAGTTCAGATTCTCGCCAATCATCACGAATTCCTTTGGCGCCGCCATCTTCTTTAAGCACCGTTTTTGCCTGGGCTGCCAGTTGACGCAGAGTGGTGGAATCGGGGCCACGGAATCGAGCCTGAATACGTCCTCCATCACCAGGACCAAGTAGAAATTTTCGAGCCACAGAGTTGGCGTTTGGATAATTTTCATCCAGATAGCGCTGAACAGACTCCAATGCTCCATCAATGAACTTTTCATCCTTCACATCAACTAAAAATTGAACGTACGCCCTGTTTTCCCTTTCAGGACTGTATACCAGCAGGAATCTGAGCCCACCGCTTCCGACAAAAGATGTAATATGGGATACCCCTGGCTGTGTTTTGATGAAACGTTCCACTTTCCCTGCAAACGCCTCTGTTTCGTTGATGTGGACACCGGCAGGAAGAAAAACATCTACCATGAACTGCGGCCTGGCGGCAGGCGGAAAGAAGGCTTGTTCTATCCTTCCAAAGCCATAAATGGACAAAACAAACAGCAGTATTGAAACAACGACTACTGTCCAGCGGTGTCTAAGAGATATTGTGAGTAAACGCCTGTAAGTCGTAAATATTTTTCCTGAATAGGGGTCCTTGGCTGAGCTTTGGTCGGCCCTCCGAGGCTTAAAAAACATGTACCCAAGGAATGGGGTGATCGTAATGGCGGAAATCCAGCTAAGGCTCAAGGATATCAGAATAACCCAAAACAGTGAGTTTATATATTCTCCGGTACTGTCCTCCGACAGACCGATTGCTGCAAAGGCAATGACCGCAATAGCCGTTGCGCCAAACAGCGGCCATTGGTTCTGAGCTACAGCTTCCCGAACTACCTGAAGCTTGTCTTCACCAGCCTCGATGCGCACTCTGACCGATTCAATTATTATGATCGCGTTATCCGTGAGCATGCACAAGGCTATGATAAGCGCACCGAGGGAGATGCGTTCCATAAGGAGATCGCCGTGCACGAACATCACGACAAATGTCGCCATTATCGTCAGGAAAAGCACCAGGCCGAGAATTAATCCGGTAGCCCTTCCCATGGTAAAAAAAAGCACTATGAAGACGATGAAAACAGCCTTGGCCAGATTGAAGATGAAATTATCCGTAGCCTGAGTAACTGCCTCAGGCTGGAAGTTTATCTCACCGATCTCTATTCCTATGGGCTGGTTGACCTTAAGTTCTTCCAGCTTTTGCCTGACACCTTTGCCCAGTGTTACTACATTACCGCCCTGCACCGTTGAGATGCCAAGGCCTATGGCCGGTTTCCCGTCATACCTGAGCAAACGGCGCGGAGGATCCTGATTGTCCCGTCGAAGTGTCGCAATGTCCTTTAATGTAAGCTGGCGTCCACTTTCGTCAGATGATATTACCAGTTCCAGGATGTCATCGACAGAGTCAAATCCGCCCTTGGGGTCAATGGTGATGAACTGCTCACCTACACGTACTCTGCCGCCATCAGCCGGATTATTTTTAGCCTGAATGAGCCGGTAGATGTCTTCTTCATTGATCCCAAGCCCCGCCAGTCTATGCCTTGAAATCTCGAGAAATATGACTTCCTGTTGCTCACCAAAAAAGTCCACTTTTTTTACATTCGGGACCAATAGCAATTCCCGACGCAGATATTCCACATATCGGCGTAACTCCGAGTAGGAATAGCCTTCCCCGGTGATAGCCAGGAAAATACCGTAAACATCACCGAAGTCATCAATAATTACTGTCTGACCTCGAACGGACTGAGGTAATTGAAGCTGAACATCGTCAATTTTCCGCCGGAGTTCATCCCAAACCTGCGGGATAGCATCCCTGTGGAACCTGTCCTTGATGAAAGCTCTCACTACCGATCGACCACGCCACGATTCCGATTGAACCCTATCAAGCTGACCTAGTTGTTGAAGGGCAATTTCGATGGGATTGCTCACTTCCTTGGCAACTTCCTGTGCGCTTGCCCCCGGATAAGGAGTGATTATCAAAGCTTCCTTTATAGTAAATTCCGGGTCCTCAAGCCGTCCCATGCGCTGATAGGCAAACAGCCCACCAATAGTTATCAGAATAATGATGAAGATGACCACCCGATCTTTGCGAACAGAGATTTCGCCCATATTCATGGCTAATTTCCTCCGAGCGCATCGCCCAGGTCACGAACCTTCATTCCCTCACGAAGAAACGAAACCCCAGCCACCGCAATTCGATCACCAGATTGCAACCCTACTAGAATCTCTATTCTTCCACCGGAAGGATCACCGATTTTCACCGGTCTGCGAATAACACTTTTGTCCGGCCCTATGATCCAGACTACTTGCTCTCCACCGCTATCACGGAAGACTGCGGACACCGGCACAAGGAAGGTGGCTCCACGTGTCGGGAGGGGGCGATAAAACAAGGTTACCCTTGCGGTCATCCCGGGTAACAGGTTCAAATCAGGTGGGACTTTCATTCCAAAGCGAACATTGAATGTCTGCGTTCTCGGGTCTGCGACTTGGGCCACTTCTGCAATGGTTACCGGGAACTGTCTTCCCGGGACCCCACTGAATTCCGCCACCATCCGTTCCGCCTCCGCAAGGCGAATCTCGGTGGTCATAACTGCCTCTGGCACATCGACTGCTATATGAATCTCTTCGAGATCCTGAAAGAGAACCACGGGGGTCTGCGCCCTGATACTCTGTTGACGCTCCACAAATCGTCTGGCTATCACTCCATTGTATGGAGCGAACAGGCTTGAATCCTTGAGTTGTATCTCGCTTTCGGCTAAACGAGCCTCAAGACCTCGCAACTCGGCTTCTTTCGAATCAATGACCTCCTGACGTGCAACCAAGGATTTTTCCAGCAGTTGCTGAGCTGATTTTAGTTCTTCCTGGGCTACAAGAAAGGCTGTTTCCACACGCTCATAAACTGCCCGAGAAATCGAACCGGACCTAAGCAGACCAGCATGGCGATTGTATTCCGATTCCGCATTGGCAAGAGTAGCTTCAGCCGCTCGTAACTGCGCCTCCAGCCGTTGCCGTTGCTCGGTCCTTTCACCGGCTTTTAAAGCCGCCAGATCAGACTGAGCCCGATCGAACTGGCTCTGTGCTATCCTCACCTGTGCCTGGAATTCATCCTGCCTGAGTTGAGCGATAATTTCGCCTTTGCCTATGCGTAACCCTTCCGTAACCGGGTATTTTACCAGTAAACCAGACACCATAAAGGCAAGCTCTGCAGTTTTTGAAGCCGCCACCCTCCCGGGAAAAGACAGCTCACGCAACTCATTTCCAGGCGTCACAACAATAGTTTTTACCGGGCGCACCCTTTGGGTGTCCTGTGTGGTGACTTGCGAGCATCCGCCCAGAAGGTAAACCAACGGCAAGGTGATCAGAATGATCCTTCCTACTTGTATCCTACCGAAACTGGCGTTGCGCATATATGCCACCCCTGTTACCTGAAAATTCGTTGTTGGGCTTTGACCTGCTCAAACCACCGATAAAACTCTGCATCCGACTGACGCCTAAACTTTCAGCACCCCTGATTGATCCGTTTGACCAGGGCCGGAATCAGAGAAAGTAAACCTGTCAAATTGTAATGATCACTAAACAACCAAATAAAAAGGCAGCGCCGGCCACATCGGCACTAAACCCGGCTCTGCCTCAGAAAGGCATTTGTTTGAGTAATTTTTTCGACAACCCTATTTATAAAGTAAACGCTACCCATTAATTTATCGGCCATTTTTATGTTAACTTCATTAAGTCTTTGTAATGAGGCCGGGATGGTGTCAGGATTTTGCGGTATCCAGCACAGCCTGTAGTTTCTGCTCGTCTTCATGAGACAAGGAAGTCTGAATGATGGTTCCACCTGTTCCCTGGAGTTCCTCAAGGACTTTATCCGGTGTGGCCTTTCTGACAAGAACAAAGAGAGCGGAGCTACCATTTTTCATGGTAGAAGCAAGAGTTTTCATAAACTGGTCATTTACACCAACGTCCGCCAGGGCCCCGGACACTGCGCCGGTGGCTGTCCCCACGGCTATTCCCAGTATGGGATTCATGAACAGCAACCCTACAAGCGCTCCCCAGAATCCACCCGATAAAGCGCCTGCCGCCGTGAGGTTGTGCATTTGATCCAGTTTCACTTTGCCTTTTTCATTCTTGATAGCAATTGCGGCATCTTCAATGTCAATCAGATAATCCTTTTTCATCTTCATTAACATCAAACGCACTTCTTCGGCTTTGAATTCATCATCATACCCCACGACTATTAAGTTGCTCATGTTGTCCCTCGCTCCTTCGATTAGATGTTAAAAAATTAATGCTTTTTTAAACTGGCATATAAATCGTCAAATTTCAACATTGAATTTTTTCAGCATCTTAAGATCGTCCCGTCATGCGCAATATGTAATAGTCCTAATCTCCAGAGGTCAAACAAAGATCCCGTCAGAATTCATAATTAAATCTGGCGCTTAATCATGGACTCTGATCGTAAAAAGTTGCAGCCTGACAAAACAGACAACCAGGGTGTTGTAGGCAATCACGAACTTTAGTCTGGCTTAAAAGTGATGGCCAGGGTTTTCATTCATCATAGTGAACTGTCTCAAAAAAACTTTCATGGGTCCTGGCGCTTGTTGAAATGCTAGCCCTGGAAATTATGATCCCCAAAAAGCCTATAGTTCCAAGAGTCTTTTGGGGACAGTTATTTTCGAAAACCTTGCCATCACACAAAAACAAAAATTATTTCGGCATTCATTTTCCAGCAATCGGATTGCATTACAATTCACGATGCTGTAATGTAGATGTAATCGATTAAGTTGGGTCTTTCTTCTATCCGAATCTTCCATTGAACAGAATTTTCTTAGTTTTTCTAAAAGTTGGTCAGAACAATAAAATCTCAGGAGCTTTAAACAATGGATTTTATCGAGCGGCTCAAAGAAGTTGTCGGATCCGAAAACATCACTGTTTCCCCGGTCGATTGTCTGGCTTATTCCAGAGACATGTCGATCCATTCCGGAACCCCTCAGGCGGTGATTTTTGTTAGCAGCACTGAAGAAGTCAGCCGGATAGTAAAATTGGCAAATGAGCGCAAGGTTCCAGTGACGGCTCGGGGCACCGGGTCTTCCGTCACCGGCGCCGTTTTGCCCATCAAGGGTGGACTGATTTTGGATTTTACGAGGATGAATTCTGTCTTGGAAATCAACAAGGATGATTCATACGCTGTTGTCGAGCCTGGCGTGATATGCAACGCGTTGAATACGAAACTGGCCCCATCGCATTTCTTTCCACCGGATCCCGGTAGCGCGGCCATCGCCACCATCGGCGGAATGATCGCCACAAACGCCAGTGGAGTTCGAGCGGCCAAGTACGGGACCACAAAAAATTACGTGAAGGGCCTGACCATCGTGCTTGCGGATGGACGCATAATAAAAACCGGAGTCATTGCCCCTAAAAGCACCGCCGGTTATGACTTGACACAATTATTCGCATCTTCTGAAGGCACATTGGGAATAATCACCGAGGCAATAGTCAGAATTTTACCTGTGCCGGAATATGAGGCTTTTGCAAAGGTTTCTTTCCCGGATGTTGCGACGGCGGGAAAAGCAGTTGAGAAAATGTATACCTCCGGCCTCGAACTCGCAACATGTGAAATCCTTGACAACGCCTGCATCCAGGTAGCCCGTGAAGCTCTTAAAATGGATATCCCTCCTGAAGTCAACTGTCAGTTGTTCATGGGTATAGACGGTCCAAAGGCCGCTGTTCAGGAACAGATTGAAAAGATTAATGAAATTTGCTCTTCCGTTGGTGGTTTGGAAAACGTTTGGTCGGATAATCCAGTTGAAAAAGCTCAGCTATTTGCCGCTCGTGGCGGCCTTGTTCCTGCTATGAGCCGTCTGCGGCCACATCACAGGCTCGTTCCTCTGGTTGAAGATTTCGGAGTCCCCATCAGCCGCATACCGGAAACCATCTCTGAAATTCAGGCTATCGGCAATAAATATGGATTCCCGGTAGCTACTTTTGGTCATATGGGTGATGGAAACCTTCATGCGACGTGCATCATGAACCACACCCTTACGGAGCATTGGGAAAAAGTAAAAAATATTGCTCTCGAATTTATAGACATGACTCTGCGTTTCGGCGGAACTGTCTCGGCCGAACACGGAGTCGGCATGGCCAAGTCCCCCTATATCGGAAAACAGCTCGGCGAATCGCTCGAAGTGATGAAACAGATTAAAAACGCCCTGGATCCCAACAACATAATGAATCCAGGTAAAATGGGATTTAATGATTCCATTACAGACATTCTGGATGAGAACAGTTTCGTCAATTATCTCAAGGCGCCAGACAGGATCAGACATTTTAGCGATGAAGTGGACGGAGAGATCCTGTCCTGTATTCAATGTGGGTTCTGTCGCGCAGGATGCCCCACATTCGCTGAGACCTCTCTAGAGTCACTGAACGCAAAGGGACGGGTCACTCTGGCATTCAACATGTTGTCAGGAAACCTTGAACCTTCCCAAGAACTTGCAAAGAGGCTCTATCAATGTATGTTATGCCTAAACTGCAAGTTCGTGTGTCCGGCCAAAGTCAATGTCTCCGACATCATAAGAAGCGCAAGAGAACGACTTGTCACAGAGGGCTTTCTCCCGGAGGCTTTTAAAGCAGCCCTCTCGTCTATGCTGGATGCCGCAAATCCGCTTATGGCGGCTCCAGAAAAAAGGGCGGACAGTTTTCCGAAAAATTTCAGAAAAGCTGTAGCGGGTGAAACTGAAGCAATACTGCACGTAGGATGTGTTACCGGTTTCCAGGATGTTAAGATTATTCCATCAGTGATTGAAATACTTGAGAAAACGGGCATCAATTACGGAGCGTTGGCTGAAAACGAAACGTGTTGCGGTTACCTGGCGTATCTCGTTGGTGACATGGACACTTTCAAGAAAACAATGAATGTTTACGAAGAAAAAATTTCGGCCTACAAACCGAAAAGGCTTATCACTACATGCGCCGGATGCCTGAAAACTTTTCGTGACCTCTATCCGCATTATGGGGCGTCGAATGGATATGTTGTGTCTCACGTAGTTGAAATGCTGGAACAACTCGCCAACGACAACAAACTCATATTCAAAGAGGGACTTCCTACGGTAAAGGTCATTTATCATGATCCTTGTGACATGGGTCGTCATATGGGAGTGTACGAGCCCCCACGTAATGTCTTGAAAGCTATTCCAGGTGTTGAGCTGATAGAATTCCCCATGAACCGGAATCTTGCCAAATGTTGTGGCGGTGGTGGTGGAATGAAAGGCTTCGACAATGAAATGGCTTCTGACATAGGCTACAAGAGGCTACTATCCGCTATTGACCTAGGCGCTGAAATCCTTGTTTCAGCCTGTCCGTCCTGCAAGGGCTCTTTCAACCAGGCTGCCGCACGGGCGCGAAAGGAAAAGAAAGGCAAAATAAAGGTAATGGACATCACTGAACTGATAGCCGGAAGATTGGCCTAAACCTCCCTGCGCAACCAACTGTTTTGATTAATGAGGCTATGGGTGTTTGAGAGTTTATTCAAACCTCATGGCCTCAGCAGCATCCAGACGGCTAGCCTTCCTCGCCGGCATGTAACCCGAACTGATTCCCAGAATAAAACCAAAAATCACCCCACCCACCACACTTATCATAAACATTGCGTAGGAAGGTGAAGTCTTTAATAAAATCTGCAATACTTGGACGGAGACAGATCCTACCAGTATACCGATCAGGGCGCCGACAAGGCTTAGAGTTACCGCTTCCACCAGAAACTGATTCATTATCATTTCTTCTGTTGCGCCGACTGCCTTTCTCAACCCGATTTCCTTGGTCCTCTCCCTCACAGCGGCCAGCATGACGTTGGTTATGCCTAATCCACCAAGAATGACAATGACGAACAGGGCCGCATAAAGGAACAGTTTCACTATGAGCACGGCATTCTTTATGGTCTTTATGCGCTCGGAAAAAACCCTGATCTCCATTGCTTCGCTGTATCCCGGCTGGTTAGTCACCAGAGTTTCATGAGCCTTACGCCCTAAATCATCTATAACATCCCAGTTTATGGCCCTAATATAAATGTCCTTGATTTCATACATCCCCGGAAATCTGGATCGGGCAACAGATATGGGAATCAAAACACTTTCCATGAATGTAGGATCTTCGACTCCTCCAATAACGCCAATAATCCGGAAATAATGGCCCCCAATCAAAAGCTGTTTGTTAATAGGTTCCGCTTTTTCTGCCATCAACATTTTTAAAACGTTGGAGCCTATAACGCAGACGTTACTCTTCCAGACCACATCGTCTTCAGTTATTCTGCGGCCTTCCGCCGTGGGAATGTGAATAGTGTCAAAAAAGTTCTCGTCAACTCCCATTAGGTTAACAGACATTTTTTTTAGATTGAAAGTTACCGGCTGATGGTTAAAAACCGCAGGCGACACATGCCGAACCCCAGGGATTTTCTGCAGGTCATTTATATCTTTTTCAAAAAATTGACCACCGTGTTTCCTTGGACTTTTACTGTAATCAAAGTAAGCCTTCACAATCGTTGCGCTTCCAAGCAATTCCAGATTGTTGCCTAAATCGGCCTCGACCGCTCCACCCATAGTAAGAATGATTATAATGCCGGCTATTCCGAGAGCTATCCCTATCAACACGCTCTTGTAACGTCTCTTGTTACGGTATATCTGTCTTAAGGCTATGGTCGCCAAATCGGCAGTTTGCATTTTGACTTGTTCCTGATCATGAAAACATTGTGAATCAGTATTGAAAATTCATAGTCCATTTTGACAAACCATTCAAGGCGATCAGCTGACACAGCAATTTTTTAAAAAATGTTCAGTCTTTTCAGACTCTCTTTGCAGTTGACGAATGTGTTGTGATCATCAGTTACGCGTACCGGGTATTCAAAAAAGGCGCGTCCTTGTACTGTTGAAATCGAGACCTCAATTGAGTCAATATGGCGTGTGGTTCCTTGTTACATTACAGAGATTCGTGTCTTCAATCATGTTACACTTTCTCGTCCCAATTCCCGGTTGTCATCAGGAACGAACTTCCTCTTCCAGTTGTTCAAGAGATTCAGGGCTTCGATTGGCGTCATTTCATCGACCTTGAGGCCTTGAAGCTCGCGCGTCAATTCATTGGACTCTGAAGAAAACATTTCGAGCTGGGCTAAATTAGCTGTCGCTTTCTTTCTGTATTTCCTGGACCTGGAAATTTTTGGCGAGCCTAGTGTGTCAATTTCGTCCTTTTCAAGATTTTGAAGTATCTCGCCGGCTCTTTTTATGACCTCTTCCGGTATACCAGCCAACCTGGCCACCTGAATGCCGTAAGACCGGTTAGCTCCACCAGCGGCAATCTTCCTCAGGAAGACTATTTTGTCATTCCATTCTTTGACCTGAAAATGATAATTTCGAACTCGCTCTTTGATGAGCGCTATGTCAACCAGCTCATGGTAGTGAGTGGCAAACATGGTCCTGGGACCCTTTCTGTCCAATCTGTCATGGATATACTCGGTGACCGCCCAGGCAATCGACAAACCATCGAATGTGCTTGTTCCCCTTCCTACTTCATCCAACAAAGCCAAAGAACGTTGAGTTGAGCTGTTGAGCATTTCCGCAGTCTCGCTCATTTCCACCAGGAATGTGGATTGACCGAAGGCCAAATAATCTGCGGCTCCTATTCGGGTAAATATGCGGTCAACTATGCCTATCGAAGCCTCTGACGCAGGCGCCAGACTACCCATTTGAGCCATCAACACTATTAGGGCGGTTTGCCTCATGTAGGTCGATTTTCCGGCCATGTTCGGACCGGTGATCACAAGTATCTGATGAGTTACATGGTCGAGGAAGGTATCATTGGGAACGTAATTTTCACGGTTCTCGAATGTTTCGACTACAGGATGTCTTCCTTCCAGGATTTTTATTTCATCTCCATCATGGATTTTGGGTAAAGAATAATTCCTGTTGGCTCCAACTTCCGCCAATGACGCCAGCGCATCGATTATCGCCAGTTTTCGAGATGTGTCCTGAATTCGTCCCAGGACTTGTATCAGATTGTTCCTCAACTGCTCGAAAATCTTTTCTTCCAGAGCAAGGATCCTGTCTTGAGCGCTCAAGACCTTGAGCTCATAATCCTTAAGTTCTTCAGTAATATAGCGTTCTGAATTTACGAGCGTCTGCTTCCTGATATAGGATGGAGGGACCTTGTCCTGATTGCTTTTGGTGACCTCGAGAAAATATCCAAATACTTTGTTATAGCCCACCCTGAGATTGTGGATTCCTGTGACCTGCCTCTCACGAGCTTCAATTTGCGCTATCCACTGCTTACCGCTTTTTCCAATCTCTCTCAGTTCATCGAGTTCATGGTTGAATCCGGCTCTTATGACTCCTCCATCTTTGATGTAGGCTGGAGGCGCATCACTGAGGGCTTCTTTAATCGCATGGGTGACGTATGCGAGATCGTCCGCCTCACCGAGTTCTGAAAGCAGCCTGTTCTCCTTCGATCTCAATAGACCTATCAGTTCCGGTAGCTTTTCAGTTGAATTGCCTAACTGAACCAAGTCTCTGGGAGAAACCGTTCTAAGCGCAATTTTTCCGACTATACGCTCCAGGTCGCATATATCCTTGAGGATGTCGCGTAAATCACTTCGAAGACGGCTCTGATCAACCAGTTCAGCCACCGCTGAGTTCCTTTTAGTGATTTCTGTAACATTCATGAGAGGATAAGCAACCCAATTTTTCAGCAGCCTCGAACCCATTGCCGTCCTGGTTCTGTCCAGTATACTGATCAAAGACCCCGTGGCGCTTCCATCCTTCAGATTTTTGAATATCTCAAGATTTCGAAGAGTTGAATTGTCAAGCACCATGAATTCACTGAGGCTGTAATAAAAAGGAGGTTTTAGATGAACAGGGGTCTCAAGCCTGTTTTGCCTGACATAATTTAATAATGCCCCTACCGACATTGCCGAACATGACAGGTCTTCAAATCCAAAACCCTGAAGGTTATGAACTCCAAACTGATCCTTGAGCAGATCAGTGGAAGTTTTCAGGTCAAACATCCATTCGTCAAGATCTCGAGAATAGTGAGTATTTTTTAAGATCACCCCAAATTTGGGATGATCGCCAAAAGCTGGAGGTACAAGCACTTCTTTTGGACTGATTCTTTGAAGTTCCTGATCCGCCATGGAAACATTTGATGTCGATGTGACTCTCAAATCTCCGGTTGAAAGATCAAATGACGCCAGGGCTATCTCATTAGACTTTATTGCTAAACACACTATGAAATGATTTTCTCGTGGATCAAGTAGTCCGGCGTCATCGGTAAGCCCCGGAGTGATGACCCTTGTCACTTCCCGCTTCACTATTCCTTTGGCGTCCCGTGGATTCTCAATCTGATCACAAACTGCCACCCTCTCTCCCGCAGCAAGCAACTTTGATATGTAGTTTGAGGCCGCATGGTGAGGAAAACCACACATCGGGACTTTTTCATCACGATTCCTGTCCCTTGTCGTGAGCGCAATGTTTAATATCTTCGACGCTTTTTTTGCATCTTCAAAAAACATCTCGTAAAAATCACCCATCCGGAACAAAAGTATGGCATCCGGATGTCGGCTTTTTTGGGCGCTGTACTGGCGCATCATGGGGGTTAGCGCTGATTGGTCGTTCATGTGAGTATGTGTCTTTTCAAAAGAATAGCCGGCTTACTGACAAACCTGATGGCCGATAATTTTTCCTCTCAAGTGTCTGCCTCTTTTTTACAACATTAATCAACTAAGTCCAACACAGTACACCCCTATTCATCATTACGTTTCCCGCAATATCCATGAATAGACACACTGAAGCCGGGAATTCCCGTTGACATGCTTTTATTTCATTATTACATTTATACATGTAATATAAAGACACGAAAAAAGGTCTACCTCATGGATTACCGCTCAACAGGCAAATGTTGTCCCAACAAACCCCTACTTACTGAAAGACCTCTGATGACTGAGGATATAGCCCAGGAGATACAGACTCTTTTCAAATTGCTTTCAAACGTCACCAGATTGAGAATGCTGCATGCGCTGGCTCTTGCCGGAGAATTGAAGGTTGGAGATTTGGCTAAGAAAATAGGCATGAAACCTCAAGCCGTGTCAAACCAGCTTCAAAAATTGACTGACAGACGAATTTTGTCTCAAAGAAGAGCTGGTTTGAACATCTATTACTCTATCGCTGATTCCTGTTTGACCGGTTTGTTAGAGCAGGGGTTGTGCCTGATAGAGGAGGCACAAAATAATCCTGGGGGGAGAAATTTAAAATGACCACGATTTCTTCATCTTTTGATAGTAGCAGACATGTTTTGTCCGGACCGGGGATGATAATTCCGGCAGCGCATGGAGACCTGAACTCGGGCTCAAGTTGATGTTCAACAGTTGGGCCTCAGTTGAGCGCTCCTCGCATTGATCAGCCATTTGTGAAAACAGTGTTGGAAACTGCAATAGGCGTTGTGCCCGTTGTTTCAAGCAGTCTTACCGTTCATGACCTGCTTGGAAGAGTTAAGGTGCGGTGTGGAATTGGTCGAGATAATTATAAGGTGGATCCGGGTCTTTATGCTGTGGGAACCCCTGATGCAAATTCCGAAATCCTTGTCACTTCCAATTATAAATTAACATTCGACGCATTGCGAAACTCCGTGGGGCATAAATCGGCATGGACGCTGGTGTTGGATACTGACGGGGTCAATGTTTGGTGCGCGGCGGGTAAGGGCACATTTGGGACGGCGGAACTTGTCCGCAGAATTGTTTCGTCGCGCTTACATGTTTTGGTAAAGCACAGGCGATTAATCGTTCCTCAGTTGGGCGCCCCCGGAATTTCAGCCCATGAAGTGAAAAAAGAATCCGGTTTCCGCGTCGTATTCGGGCCTGTGGACTGTAGTGATGTCGTTGAATTCCTCGATCACGGCAATGTAGCCACCAGAGAAATGAGGTTCAAATCTTTCAGATTGGCCGATAGAGCTGCGTTGATACCGGTGGAATTAGTTCACGCTCTAAAACAGGGACTCTTGATAAGTATCCTCGTGGCAATCATGTCTGGTCTTTTTGGAAGTAATTCGTTCTGGAACAACGTGATGGATCATGGTTTGCTGTTCACCATCGGACTTTTCGGAGGAATATTGGGGGGCGCTGTAATAACTCCGTTACTCTTGCCGTGGCTACCAGGCAGGTCTTTTTCAGGCAAGGGCGCTTTGATTGGTTTGCTCATGGCTTCGATATCAATGCCGCTATGGTTTGCCGGATTAGATAACAACTGGTCATTGTTTGATTTCTTGTGTCTTGCAGGGATTACTGCATCAGTCGCCTCGTACCTTTCGCTCAATTTTACGGGCTCTTCTACTTTTACATCCTTGTCCGGTGTCAGAAAAGAAATGAAGTGGGCCGTTCCCTTGCAGTTGTCGGTGGCAATAACCGGTTTATCGGCCTGGATTGTTGATATCATCTTGAAATGAGGTTAGACCACAAAAATGAGAAAGCTGGTTTATTTAAGAAATGTTGGCACATTAAAGATTAACCACGATCTGTGTGTTGGGTGTGGAGCATGTGTGGAAGTATGCCCGAGAGAAGTTTTCGCCAGGTCCGATAGAAAAGTAGAAATAATGGACCCTGACGCTTGCATGGAATGCGGAGCCTGCTCACGAAACTGTGTTGCAGGGGCAATTTATGTCAAATCCGGAGTTGGTTGCGCAACAGCGGTAATTAACTCATTTTTAGGGAGGAAAAGCTCCTCATGCTGTTGCGTCATAGAATCGGAAGGCAATCCATCACCGTGCGGCACGAACCGGTCTTCGGGATGTTGCTGACAATTTTTTCGGGTTTGCTCCAGAACTAGATTTCGTAATTATATCTTACAAAATTGTCCTTCCATCTGGCTGAAACCAGTTCTCTCTCATGAACGGAAAGCTCATAGGAATTTTTCCTGTAATTTTTCAGAGATTGGACATATCTTTTTAATCTGTCACTCATCAGATCAAATTTTTTCAGATCAAGTTTTTCATAAATCATGGCCACAGTTTTTTCAGGCTGACGGTCCAGGTCTTCATACCTGACTTCCACGATAGACTTGGCGTCAATCAGATTTTTGTCTCTTTCAAATAACTTGAAAAGTTTTTCATACCAGTCCAGTATTATTCCCTGCACTAAATCCTCAGATGGTGTCTGCAGGTGAACGTATGCGAACGAATCTCTCCAGAGCTTTTTGGTAGACATGAACACGTTGTACGGGTTTCTGACGATGTGTATGAACTGAGCGTCAGGATACATGTTTTCCAACAGCTTGATGCGACCCATGTGCGGAGGAGATTTGAACAGCAATCTTCCCCCTTCTGAGAGTGTCATTTTCCTCACAAAGGTGGACATGCTCTTTTTCCACGCAAACAGGGCTTCAAGCGACCAATCGTCAGGATCCACGGAGGTGTGGGTGTCCGGTCCCGTAATGGGAAATAATATCTTCAGGTAGGGGGAAACCAGTGAATCGGCTGCCAAAGCAAATTCGTCCTCATGAGGGGCCTCTGCCGAGAAAATCACTTCGTCCATTGGCCTCTTGGGCGGAGCTATAAAATTAAAAATGAAATTGGCTACCTGACTGTATATGAAATGGTTTGGGAAAGAGGCCTGGTAAGCTGTCGGTGATGAAAAGCGTTCATCCAGACTGATCAGATTGTGCAAATGAGTGGTTCCACTCCTCCAATGACCGACTATGAACAATGGACCTTCTTCCAGTTCCACTTTTTCTATTTCACTGGAATTGAAAAAGGTTTCACAACATCCGAGCATGCTGTTGAGAACACCAAGACCGCTCAGGAAGGCCAAACGCCAGTAACAGTCGGAATCGACGCGAAAATCGTTCAGGACTATTGTCTTGACAAGCTTTCTCAATGTCATCCCAGGCAATATCTGTGGTTTCAGTTTAAGCTTTTGCAACACGGACAATTAATCTTCCTTCACTTTATGTTTTAGCCTGACATTTTAACACAAGACAATCAGAAAATGGAGTTTTGACCGGTACAGCGCCGATGTCACAGGACTCCTTATCGATCATCGCACGCTTGCTTTATTGGTCTAATAATGTAAAAAGAATTTTTGTTTTAATTTCAGGTTAAAATTCACACTGAATGTGACAAAGGAAAGTTTATCCGCAAGACTTTTTCATGTAGGAGGGTGGAATGGCTTTTCAGGGAAAAGCTTGGAAATTTGGAGATGATGTTAACACCGATGAAATAATACCGGCCAGATACTTAAGTTTTACAGACCCTGGAAAATTGGCCGAGCACGTCATGGAAGACGCTGACCCCACATTTCCGGCTAAGGTCTCAAAAGGCGATATAATTGTGGCCGGTAAGAATTTTGGTTGTGGTTCGTCCAGAGAGCACGCGCCCATAGCAATCAAAGGGGCAGG
>CAZGVM010000001.1:57222-57696 GCA_964528855.1 uncultured Desulfomonile sp.
TTTTGCAAGGATTTTTTACAGAAACGCTTTCAACATGGGACTTCTTATTCTTGAATCTCAGGAGGCCTCTGAAAAAATCAACCAGGGGGACATCATTAAAGTTGATCAAGCAAGCGGTGTAATCCAGAATATCACGACGGGTGACACTTTTCAGGTGACTCCTATTCCTAAATTCATGGAAGAACTACTCAGCCACGGTGGCCTGATCGAGCACATAAAAAAGTCCCGGTAAATTTGATCATGGTGTTCCAGATGTGGCTCGGCGAACGTGATTGAAAAAAAGCCATTGGACTTGGTGTCATTAATATTTTGTGCTATGTTGCAAAATGATAATTTTAAGAATTTTGAGCAATTGATGTTCACAAACTGCAATTCGTGCGGGATGAATTGAGCGAAAGCTTTTTCGTCTGACTAGATTAGTTCGATCAATTGTCCTGAAATGATCGGAGGTCCTTTAAAGTGCGTGTTTTAATG
>CAZGVM010000001.1:57706-68991 GCA_964528855.1 uncultured Desulfomonile sp.
CCTTTTGCCCAAACTGGCGGTTTGGGAGAGGTGATCCAAGCTCTACCAGTCGAGTTATGCGGCCTCGGGGTGGATGTTGACGTATTGATGCCAAAATACCGTGGAATTTCAGAGGACAAATTCAATATACACAAGCTTGGTCTTGAAATCGAAGTCACCTTAAACGCTAAACAGGTTAAAGCAGGTCTTTGGGCGCATGAGACTCCGAGTGGCGCAAGGTATTTTTTCATCGATTGTCCTGAGTATTTTGACCGTGATTATTTATATGGTTCTCCTGAAGGCGATTACGCGGACAATGCCGAGAGATTCGTGTTTCTGACCAGAGCCGCCATTGAAGTGTCTGTAGCCACAAACACCCACTATGATGTTTTTCATTCGCATGACTGGCAGGCGGCCTTGACACCTGTTTATCTAAGAACATTGTACGCCGGCGAGCCGTCGCTTCAGGAAAGCGCCGCCATAATGACCATACACAACCTCGGATATCAGGGAATATTCTGGCATCTGGACATGCCATTGGTCGGTGTCGGTTGGGAATTTTTTACGCCTAGCCACATGGAGTTTCACGGCAAGTTGAACTTTCTGAAAAGTGGCATCGTTTTTGCCGACGAAGTCAATACGGTCTCAAAGGGATACAGGAATGAAATCCTCACGCCTGAATTTGGGTTCGGGCTGGAGGGCGTTCTTCAGGAAAAGGGCGATCGATTATCGGGAATTCTCAACGGTGTGGATTATAGTATATGGAATCCTGAAACGGACACTCTGATCGATACCAATTATTCCCCGGAAAATTTGTCCGGAAAATCCAATTGCAAGGCGGACCTCCAAAAGCTGGCGTCACTTCCCGAACGGGCTTCTACGCCTTTAATAGGTATGGTTAGTCGATTGTCCAGTCAAAAGGGCGTTGATCTGTTACTGGAAATTATTCCATCCATCATGCGTCAGGACGTTCAACTGGTGATTCTAGGCACGGGGGATGCTCACTTCCAGAAAGCTTTCTCGGAACTTAACCAGTTGCACGGTGAAAAGGTAGCGACTTTCCTGAGTTATGACTACCTGATGGCTCATAAGATATTTGCAGGATCAGACGTGCTTTTGGTTCCGTCAAGATATGAACCGTGCGGACTTAACCAGCTTTACGCAATGAAGTATGGTGCGGCGCCCGTGGTAAGAACCACAGGCGGGCTCATGGATACAGTAGAGGAATTTGATGCGGTCAATGACTCGGGCAATGGGTTCAGGTTCTTAACGCCGTCCTCTGTAGAACTGGAAGATGCCATCAACCGGGCGCTTAATCTTTACAACTCAGAACCGGACACCTGGCGACGGCTAATGATCAGAGGCATGAAGAAAGATTATTCCTGGCATAGATCAGCTCGGGATTATTTGAAACTGTACGAAAAAGCACTGCAGGACAGGCGGGATTATTTGAGCAGGTAGGATGAGGCGCTGGGAAGAGTCGTTCATACTCGCAACTTCTCGGCCAGTCCAGTGAAACGTCGTTCAGCGTTTTTTTCCGATACTGCGATTTCCAGAGCTTTGGGATTGGCAATCAATATCACAAGTTGTTTGCCTCGCGTCATTGCCGTGTACAGCAGATTGCGTCTGAGCATGACATAGTGCTGGGTGCTTAACGGAATTATCACACATGGGTATTCGCTCCCTTGGGATTTGTGAATGGTGACGGCGTAAGCAAGTGATAATTCGTCAAGTTCGTTCACGTGATACTGGACGCTCCTCGAATCGAATTCCACCATAACCTCATTCCAGTTCTCGTCATACGAAACTATTGAGCCTATGTCGCCGTTGAAAACCTCCTTGTCATAATTGTTCCTCGTCTGCATGACCCGGTCATCTACCCTGAAACGCCCACCTCTGACTGGCTTGCCATCACTGTTGAGTAATTCCCTCAATTCACTGTTCAGATTTTCCGTTCCAATCTGACCTCTGTTCATTGGGGTTAAAATCTGAATATCATCTGCCGGATTAAGTCGGAAAGCTTTCGGGATACGCCTGGAAACCATTTCCCTCACGAGGCGCAACATCTCTTCCGGCTCATCTTTTTCTATCAGATAGAAATCACTCAGAACACTCTCTGCAGAATTTTTTGTTGGGAGAAGACCAGCGTTGACTCGATGCGCATTTATGACTATTTCACTTTGTTGAGCCTGCCTGAAGACCGTATCGAGTCGAACAAAAGGAACCCGACCGGAATCGAGCAAATCCATCAGGAAGTTTCCTGGACCAACAGATGGCAATTGATCTGCATCGCCTACCAGCACTAGACTGGACATCGGGTCAATAGCCCCGAGCAAATGGTTGGCCAAAACAATGTCCATCATCGATACTTCGTCAATGATTACAACATCTGCCTCCAATGGATTGGCCGCCATACGTTGGAAACCACCTTCGGATGGAGAGTATTCCAGCAGTCTGTGAACTGTTCTGGCTTCTTTGCCACTGGATTCTGACAACCTTTTTGCAGCCCTGCCGGTGGGAGCCGCCAAGAGCGTCCGTAGTTTTTTGGCCTCAAGGATTTGGATCAGAGATTTGAGGAGAGTAGTTTTTCCGGTTCCAGGACCGCCCGTGATGATCAGAAGCTTGGTGGTCAGGGCAGTTCTGATTGCCTGCTTTTGAACCTCGGAAAGGCTTATCGTAGACCTTTTTTCTACCCACTCTATGGCGGCGTCCACTTTTATTCGTGGCAGCATGGACGGGGAAATCAGCAGATCTTTGATCCTGGTTGCCACTGAGTTCTCAATTCGAGCCATCAGACTCAAATACACCCGCCCGTCCTCCATGATGACATCTCGATTTGAAAATAGGTCAGACAGCGCCTTTTCCAGGGTAGTGGAGTCAACAGCCAAAAGCGCCCTGGCTTTTTCGATCAAATTTGGGTGAGGCAGGTAAGTGTGTCCTTCTGACTGCGCTACATCAAGGGTGTGAATCAGACCAGCCTTGGCGCGCAGTGGCGATTTGAGGTCTATACCCAGACTCGCAGCAATCTTGTCTGCTGATTTGAAACCTATCCCGCGAATATCCGTGGCTAACACGTAGGGGTTGTTACGCACGACATCTATGGAGCGTTTTTGATAACGCTTGAATATCCTGTACGCGTATGTTGAAGAGACTCCGTGGGTCTGCAAAAAAAGCATGACGTCCCTAATCTCCCGCTGTTCCAGGAACGCTTGAGATATTTTTGCGGCCCTTCCTTTCCCTATTCCGGCCACACCAAGAAGTTTTTCCGGTGCTTGTTCAATAAATTCAAGTGTTTCTTCACCAAATTTGGCCGTAATCCTCCGGGCCATTTCGGGCCCAATTCCCTTTATAAGATTTGATGAAAGATATTTTTCAATCCCTCTCACCGTGGATGG
This sequence comes from uncultured Desulfomonile sp., assembly GCA_964528855.1. Taxonomy (GTDB): domain Bacteria; phylum Desulfobacterota; class Desulfomonilia; order Desulfomonilales; family Desulfomonilaceae; genus CAITZA01. The sequence goes on from CAZGVM010000001.1 coordinate 61,081, forward strand.
GGCTTTGGTCTCGGCATGAGTGAATTTAAACTGTTCTCCAAAATTTCTGTTGAACTCCCATCTACCGGAAAGAACAAGTGTTTCACCCGGGTGAGGTTGAGCGAGTCTCCCCACTATGGTGACAGGTTCAGACCTGCCCAAAATTGTCAATGTCGCCACAACAAAATCGTGGTCGTCATGACTGAATATGATCCTTTCCAGTACGCCTTCAACCGTCTCGGAGCGATCAGCTTCCGTGTTCGTGTCTCGTGTTCCCATCTTTTCACCGGTTCTTGTCATGCCTGTCATTATAGGCATGATGTCAAAACAGCGCCCCAATGGCAAGGATAGTCCATGAAAAATAGCAGGCGTGTAAAATCTCGTGAAAAGCAAAAAAAACGGGGACATAAAGTCCCCGTAGGATCGGAAGGATTATTAGTTCGATAAGTTAGCTATTTTTTGATCGGTTTGCCTGATTGTGATAGTTGCAACTTTATGGATCACAATCATGAGCGAGGTCATAAACCCAGGCCGAAACCACCGCTCAAGCCTCCGAGAATCCCCGAGCACAATTCGAGGCATGGTAAGCCACCGAAAAGACCTCCGCCCTGAGCGCCTGCTCCATAAGGAGCCGGACCACAACCGACAGGAGCGACCGGTCCGCATACCGGGGGCGCACAGTTAGGCGCCATGGGAACAGGAGCAAATCCTCTGGGAACCGGCGGGCCATAGACAGGAGCGGCCGGTGGGGCTACGGTATTGCCGCCTAAAAGGCTACCAACGACCAGGAACGGCAGCGCAACAACTCCACCACAAATTCCGGGAAATGGGGCGTCACCCCAAAAGGCAGGATTTGGACCCACTGTCGGACCACAAGCTACCACCGGACCACAAGGCTGCGGAGCGTACGCTACCGGCGCCGCCACTTGACCCCCCGCCAACGCAAGTGACGCCATCATTAGCGTCGTTAAACAGAGTGAAAAAATAAGAATTCTCTTGACCATCATACCCTCCTTTATTGGGACAGGTCTATACACATCAAAAGTGTGTAAGCTGAGGAAATACATTGATTCGTTACCCCAACATCAACCCTGGCGCAGGGACGTATCATGCAGGTTTTTGTGTGTCAAGAAAATTATTGATGTTGATGACTTATATTTTACTTAAAAAGTATATTATTATATTAAGCGCCATTTAAGTTACCATAAATATGATTAATAACTGATACTATTGATTATTAATCTTTTAAGCATATACCAGACCAAATCCGATCAATGTTTAAGATTGCTTTTTCCATGACCGCCAACCTTCACCAGCTTGGTTCAAGGCAAATACCTCAGCGCTTGTGTCCTTGTAGCTAGTTGATATGAACAAAAATCTCGAAGACCATTTCTTAGATGGTCGTCTTTCGTCCAAGACAATTTGAGAAGTGTACCCTGTCGTGCTATATTCAAGTTTGTGAGACTTGATCAATCTATGAACGCCGCTAGGCCGCAGAGGGTTCTACTGTGATAGTTTGGAAAAGTTTGTCAGTTCTTTTTTTCCTGATCATCTCCTCACAGTCTTTTTCACAGTCTCCCGGAGGCATCACACCCGAACAAATTTATCAACCCAACCTGGACTGGCAATCTGTCATCGGGAGTTGGGAAAAGCTGCCCGAAGAGAACCCGTTGGCTGAAAAACCAGTCTCGGTCAAGGCGCCTTCCTTTCGTTCACTCATCACACTCAGAAAAGATGGAACATGTCGAATTTTCAACGAATCGTACCCGGCTGGGGTGGATGGCGTTTGGTCCTCAGACGAACACAGAATATTTGTCACATTACCCGGTAAACCTAAAATAGACATGTACGTTTATGGAGTGAAAGGTGATTTCATGATTACCCGAACGCCTGAGAAGAATGGTCTGGATCAACTATGGTCGCGCGTCAAATGACTCAAATTTTTGACGCACCACCATAACAGAAACACGACTATGCTTCAGGTGGACAAAAATTACAGTTGTACAGTCGATTCATAATTACTGTTGTAACCGTAATTGGTTATCTCCACTCCTTAAAGCAGCCTTATCATCTAAAAAAGTCCTCGTTCGCTCCACAAAACTTCGTTGACATTCATTTGCTTCTTGGATATACTTACCGCAGAGAATCAGTTTTAAAATATAGTCAAGATACATCTGTATTTACAGTTAATTGAAATGAGTCCTTAGAGTGATTTCTTAGAGGACTTTAGGGTATGGAAGTAGCGTGAGCGCTTCAATAAAAAGTGCAAAGGAAGAATATACCTTCCTCACTCGGGGAAACCGGAGGCGAGGTTTTTTCAGTTCCGCCTCATGGAAGTTCAGGAGTGTGGTGGTATTTTTGCTGCTGGTGACCTTCTCCTCCGGGACAATGGCCAATACCGCTTCCAATCCTGGGGCAGAACCGTTCGGTTATTTCGATTTCCCGACCTGCATCAGATATGCCTTTGTTCATTCCGAGTCCTTGCTTTCAAACAAGTTAGATATTCAGGTAGCTGCCGTTGACCTGAAGGACGCTCATTCGGAACTTTTACCGACCTTTCAGTTGGTTACCCGTTATTACTTCGTGAGGACCGATGATGCGAACAATCCTAATCCCGGCAGATTCAACGTCCAGTTCCAAATGACCAGTTGGAATCCGTATGAAGCATTGATCAAGATCAAAACCCAATCCATTTTTGTCGATATTGCCAAGTTGGCTCATTTTGACAAGATATCAGACAATGTGGCGCAAATTGCCAAGTTGTTCTACGGAATCAACACGCTCCAGTCAAGCATACGCGGCCAGAAGCAGATACTGGCAATTCACAACAACAAGATCAACTTTGGCAAGAGTAGGCATGAGCAGGGTAATCTGGATTCCTTCACCCTTCAGTCGTGGACCAATTCATTAAAGGCGCAGCAACTAAAGATAAGGAGCCTTGAAAGGGATCTCGACCAGAAAACCTCCTTACTCAAAAACCTGATGGGCTATCACCCGGATTACCATCTTCCGCTAGACACGCGCGACGCGGCCAATCAGATATTGAACGGGTTCAATGGGCGTTGGATGACGTTCGCAGATATTCAGGGTCGAAATCTCAAGTTGAAAATGGCCGCCAAAAAAGAACAGGCTCAGTCTGTCATGGTCACTGGCGCTTATCTGCAACTGGTTCCTAAACCCCTCTTCGTGTTCACGGATAACAAAAACACGCCGAACACCACCTCAGGTGTCAACATGGCCGTAGGTTTGGATTACCAGTTGTGGGATGGTTTCAAGAGAGTTCGGGATATTTCAAGACAAAAATTCAAGGCTCAGAAACTCGAAATTGATCGCAGACAACTTTCTGAAAAGCTTTACGGAGATTTCAAAAGAATTCGTGGTGAGATTGATTCTACTGGCGAGCAATCCTCTCTATCCAGAGAACAGGCCAAACTGGCTGATCTGGCAGAAGAAAAGGCGGCTATCCTTTATAGGTCAGGAACAATTGATTATGGTGAATTTTCGGACCAAAGGATCAAAACAATTGAAGCTCACCTGAATGTCGCCACCGACCTGCAAAACAGGGTGTTTGAATTGATCGATCTGGCTACTATGGCAGGAGGTTTAAATAAATACAATGCCGCAATTCGATACTGACAAGTCCCGGCCACGGGTCAAAGCCTATGGCGTTCTTCTGGCCACCGTAGTAGCCATTGCGTCCTTGGCGCTGCTGGTCGTTACGCAAGAACCAAAAAAAGCTGTATCGAGTCCGGCGCCCGCCAAAGCCGCCATCGTGCCTCAAATCGCCGACGCCAAATCAGAGGCTGAAATAATTTTCAGAGGCAAAAGTTTTTCCGACTTGCAGCGAAAGATCCTATTACCTTACGGTGGCGAAATTCTTAGTATCGAGGCCAAGGAGGGACAGGTAGTATCACAGGACGCGGTTCTTATAAAATACAAACTGGACAGGCAGTCCATGATGCAGGTTCATCAGATTCTTTTTCCGTCTCAGGTCATCTCGTTGAAGAGCGCTCGTTTCGAACAGCAGGTCAGCCTGGACAAACTCAACAAGGTTTCTTTGCCCCTTAAAAAAATCGCATTGGAAAAAGCGGAACAGGAATTGTCAGATTTCAAGGCTCTACACACAAAGGGTCTTGCTGATTCGGAGACGGTCACCAACAAACAAAGAGAAACTGAAAGCGCTCGGAAGCAGGTTCTGGAGGTTCAAAAATCCATAAAGCAGGTTGAGGACAGCCTGCGGAAGACTGAAGAGGATCTGCAGTTCACAGAAGATAAACAGAAAAGAGACATGGACCTTCTGGAATATCAGACCAAGCGGATATATTCCAACTCTGATCTGTCTCTGGATATTGCCTTCATTGCCGCCCCAATAAACGGTCAGGTTATTTGGCTGTCCCCGGAACTGAGGTTAAATTCTGAGTTACCGGCGGGTTCCCCGGCCATTACGGTTGCAACGACTCATCCTATGATCGTCAGGTGCAAGGTTCACGAGTTGGATCTCGTAAAACTGAAAACGGGCGATCGCGGGTCGGTCACCTTCGACGCTCTTCCGGAAAAAAGATTTCCATGCAAGGTCAGCAGAATTCCTTGGGTCAGCAGGAATCCCGCTCTTGAGTCTCCGGCGGATTATGAAATCGAATGTTTGCTTGACAACATGGAGGGAAGAATTAAAGACGGCCTCACCTGCAACGTGAGGATAAGCGTTACCCAGTAGGGTTCAATCTGTTTTAATTCGCTTGATGTTTCATCTTTCTGATCTGTGGCAGAATCAGTTTACCCGGCTGCCCTGAACGTTCTCAGGGCTCGTCATCTTTGGTATCACAAGTGAATACATTCATCATAGTTACGACCATATCGGTCGTTTTTTTGTTAATTCTCGGTTTGTTAAGACTATTTCTGGCAACACGATCCGCGTCTGCAAGGCCTGAAGCCGTAGATTACCCGCTCCTAGAGGTTCTTGTCCCCGTCAAGGGAGTCACTTCCTTTCAGGAAATGGTAGTCGATTCCCTTCTGGATCAGTCCTACCCCAACTATAAAATAAGTTTCATTGTCGAAGATGAAAAGGAAACGTCGCTCCCACTACTACAAACCAAATGTCGCAGTCATTCCCACTGTAAAATACTTATCGCCGGTACGTCCGAATCGGGAGGGCAAAAAAATCATAACCTCGCCTTCGCTTCCGGTTTGATGGATCCAGATACAAAAATTATCATTACCTGTGACAGCAGCAACTTAGCCAGACCCCATTGGCTGGAATCACTCACTCTTCCGATCAGAAGCCATCAGGCCCTTGCGGTAACCACCTTCCGGACTTTTCACCCTAATCCGCTCTCCTTGGCAGGGACATGTCAGGCGGTCTACGGCTCTATGTTGTCGCTGTTGATAGCCGTAAAACCAAAGCCGTGGGGTGGAGCTACGGCTATCAGGCGAGATGTTTTCGACGATCTGCACGTGCGGACGGCCTGGCTGGAAACTGTTGTTGATGATCTGGTCCTTGGCAATCTCCTGGAGGAGGCGGGGGTTGAAATTCAGGTGTCTCCGGATAGTTCCATGGAAACCCCTTTGAGTTCTCAATCGCTAAAAGGGTTATTATCCTTTCTGCGCCGACAGATTCTTTTCCCCAAATTTACAAATCCCGGGGTGTGGCTATCGTCTATGCTCTGGCAATTCATGATGAGCGCCTCTCTGGTGATTTCATTGTTTTTGGTGGGAGACTCCTTGCTTAACCGGTCCCTGAATCCGGGCGCTTTGGTCGCATTGGGGTATCTAGCGGCTCTTTTGGGCTCTTTTCTGGTCCTGAACGCGCTCAACCCACATGGAGTCAGGTTGCTGCCCTGGCTCATTGCGTCTGTCGCCACACTTGCCGTTACGACCTACGTTTATGTTCATTCGCTCTTTGTCGATCACATTGATTGGGGCGGAAAACGATATTATTGCGGCCCCAAAGGTGTGGTAAAACGGTTTCACGCGTTACCGTACTGAACCCTTTCAATTGTCACATCCATTTTTTTTACCGTGGCGCCTCTATATTTGACCGGAAAGAACAAATGAAGATTAGATTGGCAAAAACAGCGGGATTCTGTATGGGCGTGCGACGGGCCGTTGAAATGGCCCTGGATCTTCAACGGGAAGCCCAAGTCAAACCGATAGTGACTTATGGACCACTTATTCACAATCCACAGACCTTGAAGTTACTAGCTTCCAAGGGAATCTCTCAAATTGACACCATCGACGAGATTAATGAGGGAACGGTCATTATAAGGGCGCATGGTATTTCGCCTCAGGAAAAAGCCAGCCTGGAATCTAAAGGCATTACTATTATAGACGCGACATGTCCCCGAGTATCTCAGGTCCAGGCATTCATACGCAAGCACGCTCGCATGGGCCATTTTTGTGTGATCGTAGGAGATGAGGACCATCCTGAAGTCAAAGGACTCCTGGGATATGCGTCATCGGGGGCTATTGTCATTTCCGGGCCGGAGCAGTCCGAACTTTTCGACCTTGTTCCGCTGGATCGTTATGTTTGCGTGGTCGCCCAAACTACGCAGGAGCCTAAAACACTCAGGCAGGTCGTGGACCGTCTGGAATTTCTTGGATTCCAGATAAAAGTTTACAACACCATTTGTGACTCTACAAAAAAAAGACAGTCAGAAGTCGATGAGCTGGCCAGGCAGGCGGACCTGGTGGTAGTTGTGGGCGGCAAGGGATCAGGAAATACCCAGAGACTGGCAAAAGTCGCTTCAGATCACGGCAAGCCTGTGATGCACATAGAGACTGATGAGGAAATCAATGAATCCGACCTGGCGGATATAGATACCGTGGCGGTCACTGCCGGCGCAAGCACCCCCAACTGGCAGATCAGACAGGTTATAGAAAAACTCAAACACATTGACATGGCCAATCGCGGTGGTTGGCCCGCGACTCTAAGGTCGCTGGCCGACATCTCTGTGATGATCTACGGATGGGCGGCTTTGGGCGGCGCCGGCCTAACAATTGCTTGCCAAACGTTAATGTCGGCCCCCCTTGAATGGAAGCCCGCGGCTGTTACTGCCCTGTTCGTTTTTTCCATGCATTTGCTCAATCGTATTCAGGAACGGGCCGGAGCCGTTCGGTTCAATACACCGGAAATTGCCTCTTTCTACGTTCGCCACGACTCCGTTTTAAAATGTTTAGGGGCCGCCTCAAGTCTTTGCGCAGTAGCGCTCGGCTTAACCATAAGCGCTCTTTCAGGAATCCTTTTAACACTCATGACGGTCACCGGACTTCTCTATTCCATGCCGGTTCTTGGCTTCCTGAATATTTCACCAGGGCGATGGCGCGCGCTTAAAGATCTGACCGGATCAAAGACTCCTCTGGTGGCGACCGGCTGGGCAATGGCGGCTACCGTTGTCCCCATCCTGGACCTGTCATTTTTCCCCGGGATATGGACCGTTTCCATTACATTTATTTTTGCCTTCGGTCTCGTGTTCTGGCGCACAGCCCTTTCCGATCTTTTGGACATTCAGGGAGACAGAATAGTAGGCAGAGAAACTATTCCCATTTTGTTGGGGTCCGAAACAACCCAAAAAATGCTCTACTACATTTTAGCGTTCCTGACGTTAATGTTAATTTTCTCAGGCCTTTTTCGCTGGACCACTCAGGCCGCCTACCTTTTCCTCGTCAACATCGTGGTCTATTACGGACTTTTAAAAATTCTATTCAAACGCCACCTGGTAGACAGACTTCTTCTGGAGGCTTTCACTGACGTTAATTTTTTACTGGCCGGTTTCATTTCAGTGGTATACGTGATATGTTCCAACAGTTGAAGGTTCCTTCTTTTTTCTCTCAAAAGAAAAGACTTGACAACCGCATTCTGCTAGTATAAATATTTTAGTTTCATAGAGGAGCCGTTTGCTGGCGTAGCTCAACCGGTAGAGCAGCTGATTTGTAATC
>CAZGVM010000002.1:0-54116 GCA_964528855.1 uncultured Desulfomonile sp.
CAATTAATAATCGATCATTCTACAAATCGCGAGAAAAAAATTGCCCTATACTACGCCCCGTGTAACTGAGGGGTTACAGAATTAACTCGAAACGACTGGCGCTTTATGCAGTTTCGACATGTTGGTTCGGGACACTCTTGAGAGCAGATACAAGCGTGATTCTTGTCCAAGGCCCCTGACTCAGCAACTAATGATATTTCCCGAAGGAAGTTGAACCACCCAGAACGAAAAAAGACCGGGAACAACCCGGTCTTTTTAAATGTATTGTAATACCTTATCTTACCTGCTGTTTCTTAACCATTTCATAGGACAGGCCAGGTGTTACACAAGGATTGCAACCCGGGGAATTAATTTCAAACTTCTCCACGTTGCTACAGAGCTTGGAGTTGGGGGGAAGCACAGGAGGAGCGCCCCAGGCAACAGGGCCGCCAAAAGCGGGGGCAACGGCCTTCGGGGGGATAACCTGAACTTTTTCAGTTATGGTTGTGCCCTTCCAAACACCCCAAGGACGAAAACCGGCTGTATATTGCTCACAACCGCCAAGCATCAATGTGCTGTCGCCACCGGCCGTACCGGCTGTATTCTTGGTGTAGCTAGTCTTTACCTTCATCGGTATCATGATCATATCACCGGTGGTGCCACAGATAGGCATACCAGAAACTTGAGCTCCGGCAACGGCCACCGCGGTTATAATCATAGCTACCGCGCCTAAAAGAACGATCATTTTCTTAACCATACCCAAATCCTCCTTTTATTAGGCCCCACCGAACTCGAACCGTGGAACCACATTTGGAATTATAGACACATAAAAACTGTTTGATATTTTAGCTATCAGATCAATCCCGATAAGTCAAGAAAATTTTTCTTAAAAGGGCCTGATAGCGACTCCAACACCATTACCGTCCTCACAAAAAAGTTTACGTTGTTAATATTTTTTTGTTCATCCGATTTTCTTCATAATACATTTTTACTCATTCAGGTTCAACATAAAAAGCAACCCAAGAATACCTTACATAACCTGAAAAAATTCACAAATGTTCTCCGTGGGCTACCTTTCAGTCGTTATTCACTATATACCCTTAATATCACAGGGATTAGTTATAAAGCCCGTGATCGCGCTGGCCGCAGCGACAGCAGGAGACGACAATACCACTTCACTCTCCGGATGCCCCATTCGGCCGACAAAATTCCTGTTTGTTGTTGATATTGCGCGCTCTCCCTTAGCCAGTATGCCCATGTGTCCACCCAGGCATGGTCCGCAGGTAGGCGTTGAAACTGCGCCTCCTGATTCCATGATATCCTGGACAAGACCCTCCGATATTGCCTGCAACATTATGTCCGGAGTAGCGGGGAACACGATGAGCCTGACCGATTTGGAAACTTTATTTCCTCTGAGGATTTTTGCCGCCACTCTCAGGTCTTCAATACGTCCGTTCGTGCATGATCCTATAACCACCTGATCAACGCGGACATCTTTAACTTCTGAGACGGGTTTAACGTTTTCCGGTAGAAACGGCATGGCCACAACCGGCTGAAGGTTTTCCAGATTCAGTTCCATTATATCCTCGAACGCTGCGTCCGGGTCTGTCTCAAAAACGCGGATTGGCCTTTTAAAACGACCCGAGCAATATTCCATGGTAATTTCATCAAATGGGAAAATGCCGTTCTTGGCGCCTGCTTCTATTGCCATGTTTGCAATGGTAAGACGATCTGAAATAGACAGGGAAGGAATGGCTTCCCCGGCAAACTCCATACTTTTGTATAAAGCTCCATCCACTCCTATCTTTCCGATTATTTCCAGAATGATGTCTTTTCCACAAACCCAGGGCTGTAAAGAGCCTTTGAGAACAAACTGCATGGTTTCCGGAACTTTGAACCAGCACTTTCCTGTCAACGCAGCAGCAGCGAAATCGGTGCTCCCCACTCCTGTGGCAAAGGCAGCCAAGGCCCCATAAGTGCATGTATGGCTGTCAGCGCCAATTACCAAATCTCCAGGGCCGACCAATCCCTTTTCAGGTAACAATGCATGCTCTATTCCCATCTCACCGACATCGAAAAAGTTTACCAAACCCATTTCCCGTGCAAAAGAACGCGATTCTGCGAGCATGGAGGCGGAATCAATATCCTTTGCAGGATTGAAATGATCGAGGACGACAACCACTTTTTCCATGTCGAATACGCGCGTTCCACCAGCTTCCCTGAATGGTTTCACAGCCAAAGGAAGGGTTATGTCGTTGGCCAGGGCTATATCAACATTGGCCTGAACGAGGTCCCCCGGTTTCACGTTTTGCAACCCGCTGTGGTCCGCAAGTATCTTTTGGCTTATCGTCATTCCCATTTGTAAGTTTTCCTTTTAGTTAAGAGTAACAATCGAGTGACAACCCAATCGCGCATGGTCCAAATTTTGTATCAGTTAAAATCAAGGCTTTCAACCTTTCAGGCATTTCCTCTTGTCCAGATAAGCCTTTAAAGCCTGTTTCCAATTCCTGAGGACAAAGTTTGTAAGAGACTGAAACTTTTTAAGATCCAGAATGGAATACAACGGCCTGGGAGCGGGACGGTTCAATTCTGCGGTGGTGAGTTCTTCAACCTTGGTCCGGTTTAACCCTTCCAGTTCAATGATTGCGCAAGCAAAACCATGCCATGTGGTCTGGCCTGAGTTGGCTACGTGGCAAATTCCTGCCGGACGCAGGTCCACGAGTTTTATCAGGGCATCCGCCAGATCCTCCGTAAAAGTTGGCCTGCCATGCTGATCGATGACCACCTTTAACACGTCTCTCTCCTGGCAAGCTTTCAGGATTGACTCCACGAAGTTACTTCCATGCAAACCGTACAACCACTGAGTCCTGATTATAAGGCTACTGTTGGGGGCCTCTGCCATGATCATACTCTCCCCTTGAGCCTTCGTCCTGCCGTAGACTCCCAACGGATTGAGCGGATCGTCTTCCCGATAGGGAGATGTCTTCTTGCCGTCAAAAACGTAGTCAGTGCTCAGATGAATCAGGAAAGCGCCGCAGGACACAGCCGCTTTGGCCACGTTTAACGCTCCAAGCGCGTTTACCCGATAAGCCTCGTCATGACGGCTTTCACAACCGTCCACATCGGTAATGGCCGCCGTATTGATGATAACAGCCGGTTTAACTTCATTGCATATTTCAATCAGCCCCTTCTCATCATTTATATTGACCTCAGGCAAGTCAACTCCTACCCATGGTCTGTCTGAGTTGGACAATGCCGTGCACAGATCCGTCCCTAGCATGCCTTTGCCACCAATGACCATTACTGGTCCAGAACCCTGCCTCAAAATTCCACCTCCATGGATATTGCATCACTAATCTTCACAGGATCAAATACTTGAGCGCCCAGACGCGTTATCTATTTAACTAATAATCCGGTCATGTTTCCCGTGTTCGTGGTTGAACTTGCGTTCACGTTCTAATAGTATTTATAATATCGAGCAACAACCGTTTTATCAGATTAATTCAATTTATGACATCTCTGTGGGCCTGTATGTGGAGAAAGATACGCCAATGCTAATGAGGCCAGCCAGAAAAAGCGATTTCACCGTGATTTCAAGATTGTTTGGTCCGTGGACTGAAGCCTATCCCGCTCTAAAAGGCCATTTTTGGCATTTTCTTAATGGTGAATCAGTTACTGGAAATGCTTTCAGCAATGTCCTGGAATTCGATGGCAAAATCGTTTGCGCCAGTTTTTGGGAAACCAGCGGGCTTCACGAAATTGAACTGCTGGCCTTAAATTTCGATAGCCAAGAACTTCAAGAAGATCACACAAGACAGTTTCTTGAAAGCGAAATTGTGCACTGTTCCAGACTCGGCATAGGAAAAATCGGCGTACGGTGCCCTGAAAACATTGCTAAATGCATGCATGGACTTCTCAGGAATGTCGGATTTGTGTTCGAAAGTTTCTCATACCAGGCCCAATTCGGGAAAAACATCATCACCATGACCAAACAGCTCGATCATGGGGTTGTCCCGAAAGCGGACCTCTCTAGCTTCCTGAAGAAAAAGTTACAAACATTCGGTTACGAAATAAGAGAAGAAACCGACGGTTTTTCATACCGGACGGCAGATATATGCCAAAGGCCGTTCGTCGTAAGCAAATGGCACAGAATAGTCTCTTCAGGAAGTGACCTCATCGTTTATCCTCCAGCAAAAAGACTCGAGCCTCACGAATTGGAAACCATGTTTTACCCGCTGAGAATCGTGGACCCCGATGACGCCCCATTGCTGGTGACCATGGATAAAAAACGCGCCTGTTCACTGTTGAGCCTGCCTGAGGAGGACAGTGCTCAAAAAAACATGTTCAGTCTTGATTCAGGATCGCTCGTATGCCCAACGACCCTCAATAACACAACATATTCCATCGTGTCCGGCCACAAGAGCCTCAGGAAAGGACTACCCATACTTTTTTATGTAAACGGCCAGGGAGCGGTGGGAGAAGCCAGGATCATTGATTGGGCGGTGGAAACAGTCTCAAACCTGATCCAAAACATAGATGATTATCCAGGAATAGAAATCGGAGATGTTGACCCTAAAACCATGAAGGTCGGATCGAGGTTATCGCAAATACTCAAAATAAGATTTAACTATTATAAAGCTTTCCAGAGGGTTGTCTCTTTTGAGGAGATAAGAACTCTGGAGGCTTCGTTTAACCCCCAGAGACGACGTTTTGTGTCCAATCAATTGTTCGAATCCATCTCTTCGTCGGCTTACCAACAATTCTAACATTACATTGAAAGCAGGCGCCAAAAATCCATGGACATCCAATCAAATCAATCGTTGATCTACGAATACAAAGGAATTCGACCAACTATTGGACATGGTGTGTTCCTGGCGCCAGGAGTCGTTGTCCTCGGAGATGTCACCATCGAAGATCATGCTAACATCTGGTTTTATTCCGTCGTCAGAGGTGATGTAAATTGCGTTAGAATAGGGCGCCAGACAAATATACAGGATCACTGTGTGTTACACGTCACCAGCGATAAATTTCCCCTGAAAATAGGCGCTGACGTGGTCGTCGGCCATAGAGCGGTCCTGCACGGATGTGTGATAGAGGACGATTCCCTCATAGGCACAGGCGCGATGGTCCTCGATGGCGCTATTGTTGAGACTGGCGCAATCGTGGGCGCTGGAGCGGTAGTGACTCCTGGCAGCGTTGTCAAGGCCAATTCCGTGGTAATGGGAACTCCAGCCAGATCCGTCAGAACAGCCACTGAAAAAGAGCGCGCCTTCAATAAAAATAATATAAACAAATATAGGACTTATGGCCAAAACTTCAACCAAATAGCCCGATTGATTTAAAAAACCGCTGTTTCTTTTCTCACTCCCCCATGCGGGAACACAGAAAGCCATATTTTTATCAAATAGATACACACCCAGCCTCTCACATTCCGTCAAAATATAATGCAATACTTTAAGTATTGACAATATCTAATTGGTATGCTTTATTTATTTCAGTTGCTACGCAACAGAGCTTACTCTATACGGGAGGATCGAGCATGCCTCATTCGCACAATATTGATTATTACATCGGCGGCAGCATGAAAGAAGAATCGCTGGCCGAAGCCTTAGCTGATTTTGAAGATCCTCTAGAGGGTCGTCCCGTGGACTTATTATCCTCCCTCGAAATCGATGAAGATTTCTCAGAGGAAGAACTCACTATCGATTTCGATGATTTTTGATACCTAACTCCCGGAAAAATAAAAATGGCCGGACAACCTGCAGGTTCATCCGGCCATTTTTATTTTCACTTGTAAATAAGTCTAAGGGCCTTTACCGCTCTAAAGACGCTCCCTGCGAATAATTCGCCGGCCTACCGTAGATTGACGGCGATTTGCTGCAGAGTTGTGATAAGGAAACTCTGCAGAAAGATGATCACCAGTAATACGATCAGTGGTGACAGGTCAATGCCCATTCTGGGAAGAGGCAAAGTCCTTCGAACAAAATTTAGGACAGGCTCCGTGACGCTGTACAGAAATCTCACGATAGGATTGTACGGGTCCGGGTTGACCCATGAAATAAGGGCGGATATTATGATCAGCCACATGTATATAGACAGAATGACATTTAGCACTTGCGCTATAGCGCCGATAAAATTACCGAGCACGTACATGATTTTTTTTGTTACTCCTCAGACCTCTGTGAATACAACTCTCCGTTTGCTCCAGCATACCGGACCCATAGTCCCGGGAACACTGCTGAGCCTCTTCATGTAATCATCAAATTAGCTTTTGAACTCCGTCAAAAAAAAAGTTACAATTTGATTAATGCGAAGCCGGATACAAAGTCAAGGTCTAAAGAATTGATGAGTGGAAATGTAAGGTCTCCATGCTTGTGCCATTGTAAAAGACTACAATGCTGATAATCGACTAAAATTGGACCGAACATTGACCACGTATATTTTGTTTAGGGTATAGCTCCCTGCGGGACTTTCACGTCGGACTCAACGTGGAATATCGTTTTATTTGATGGATTCTTTCAAAGCTTTTGCAGCGGAAAATTTCGGGGCCTTGGTAGCTTCGATGCTGATTTTTTCTTTAGTTCTAGGATTGATGCCAGAGCGCGCTTTCCTGGTAACTATGGAAAATTTTCCGAATCCCGGTATGGAAACCTCATCGCCACTCACCAGAACATCCTTGATTGCGCCAAACACCATTTCAATGGCTTCAGAAGCGTGTTTCTTGGTTGTTTCTCCCTTCTCAGCCAGTTTGTCCACAAATTCTGCTTTGGTCATAACCATCCTCCCTAAATTTCTTGAACATTAACGCAAACGAATTCGACGATATGTGTATACGTCCTTAAAATGACAAGTGTCAAGTAAATTGTTGGTTTATGCGCTAAAAACACCACTTTTACCAAACTCACCGCGTTCACCCGCTTTTTTTCACATCACCTGTTCAGAAAGGACAGCCACAATCTTGCATTAAATTTCATAATAACGGTTGACTGCTAAAAGTCTTGTATGTAAAGCTTGTCGGACAGAGATTAAAGCTCATCTTCTAATTTTGTCCAAAAAGGCAAAGGAGGCAAAATGGCCAAGACTTTAGTTATTGATGCGGAAGCTTGCAGTGGTTGTGGAACTTGCGCCGCTATAGCGGAAGATTGCTTTGCAGTCAGCGAAGACACAGATAAGGCTTATGTGGTAGACCAGAGCGCGTGCTCTGAAGAAGAAATTCAGGAAGCCATTGACACTTGTCCAGAAGAAGCCATAATCTGGCAGGATTAATTTTTTTGGGTGGACGCTACGTTAGTTCATGGTTATCGCCGCAGGGGGATAATTGATATCTATCCAAGTGTTAATCTTTAAATGACTTACTCCGGAACCGAACTATCACCCCGTCTCGTGGAGCTTTACAGGCAAATGGATGAGGCCTATTCGGAAGCTTCTAAACAGGCGGGTTTCTCTTGCGAAGGATGCAATGGGATCAAATGTTGCACTGTAGATCTGATTGTTCACACTTTCGCGGAGATGCTTCATCTGAGACGGGGTTTTAGGGTTCTGGACGAAGCTCGGCGCTTTGAAGTCAAAACAAGAGCCAGTAAGATATTAAAGGCAAAAGCTGATGACCCTCTGGGGTATGAATATCGCGAGGCAGTCTGCGCCCTTAATTTCGACGGCAGGTGTATTCTGTATGAACACCGCCCAATGATTTGTCGTCTCGCCGGGATTCCTCATCTTATCAGCAGACCAAACGCGTCTCAAACTTCTAGTGGGGGCTGTTTTCGTTTTGAAAACGACAAGAAGCCTGTGTTCCCTGATGTGGTGATCGACCGGACCTCGTTCTATCGGGAAATGGCCGAATTGGAGCTTTCTGTGATCCGGGAACTGGGACAGCGGACCCGCAGTCTCACCATCGCCGAAATCCTGGATGGGTGTGTTTAATCACTCTTTAATCTTTTAATCGCCTCGACATCCGAGAGGTCCTGCACCAGCACCGTTTTATTTCTGGACGTCAAACCTTTGCAGACTGTAATCCTGGTGGGCGCTACCCCTAGCTTTCCCGAAATAATCCTTATCAGTTCCTTGTTCGCCCGACCTTCCACCGGTGGTGATTTCAGCTTCACTACCAACCCTTCATCGGCGCCAAACCAAACTGACTCCTGAGAAGAGTTTGGCGTCACCCGCACGCGAATTTCAAGCCCTTTTCTGGTTTGTCTTATCGCAGGTTGTTCCAGGTCCATCTCAAACCCCACCGGCATGAGAAAGCTCCAAAGATCACTTATGATTCAGAGGGGCTCGGCGCTATCCTTTTTTTTGTCTTAGTATGTGCAGACAGAAAAGGGCAGCGCCGATGCATAGAGAGCTGTCTGCGACATTGAAAGCAGGCCAGTGGATAGTCCCCACGTGAACGTCGATGAAATCAATGACCTCTCCGTGAATGATCCGGTCGATCAGATTTCCGGACGCCCCACCAAAAAAAAGGGCCAGCGCCACCAATGACAGCAGACCATCATCATGAATCCAGAAGGTCATTCCTACGATCACCATCAAAGCAGCCACCGAGACCAGGGTCAATACTATTCTGTTCAGAGATCCTCTGGAGCCTGAAAAAAAACCAAATGCAGCTCCAGAGTTTCTTACATGAACCACATCCAGATAATCACTGATGACTAAATATCCATGGTTGATAGCGACATTGTTTACAATGTGACTCTTGGTGACCTGATCCAGGGCTATCACCGATAATGATATGCCAAAAAAGATTATTGCGCGCCGCAACGTAGACATAATCCGCCATTTTCATTCAACAGCATATTTTGTGTCTTCTCTAAACGTTCATATTGGATTTTTCCAAAACCGATGCGCATCTGGGGCACACTTCAGGACTCCGTTCGTTCTTACCGATTTCAGTTGACCAGATCCAGCACCTAGGGCATTTGGCGCCTTCGGCCTTGCTGACATTGATCTCGGTGGGCCCATCTTCCCCCGACTCTGTCAAAACTAGTTGGGAAACTATGAAAAAACCTTCAGCGTCATCAAGTTGTCTGAACGAATTTACGATTTCAGTCTTGGCGTTAATCTGTACTTTTGCCTCAAGTGAAGAACCTATCAGCTTGGATGCCCTGGCTTCTTCCAGAGCCTTGGAGACATCCTGTCTGAGAGATACCATGCCGTCCCAAAGAGCGGTGTCGAATTCCGAAAGCGATTGAGAAACCAGGAGTTCCGGGAAGGCCACCAAGTGAACACTCGGTATTCCGGATTCCGAATGCCTGAATTCCTGCCACACTTCTTCCGCTGTAAACGACAGGATCGGAGCCATAAGCTTAACAAGCGAGGTGAGAATTAAATGAAGCGTGGTTTGGGCCGATCGTCTTTTCAGCCCGTCTTTCTCTTCGCAGTAAAGCCTGTCTTTAAGGATATCCAGATAAAGCGATGATAAATCCACGGAACAGTAGTTATACAAGGTATGAAAAACAACGTGGAAATCAAAATCCCTGTATGCTCTGATGACCCTTTCGATAATCCAGTTGAGTTTGGTAAGCGCATATTTATCAAGGGAAGTCAGTTGATCAATATCCACCATGTCCTGGTCCGGATTGAAATCAGACAAATTTCCCAGCAAGAATCTGCATGTGTTTCTGATTCTCCTGTAAGCCTCGGAAAGCCTTTCGAGAATTTCATTTGAGATCCTGATGTCGTCTCGATAATCCTCTGCCGACACCCACAATCTTAAAATGTCCGCTCCATATTTATCGATTATCTGTTTAGGTTGGATAACGTTACCCAGGGACTTGGACATCTTCTTGCCCTGGCCATCCACAACAAATCCGTGAGTCAAAACTCCCCTGTATGGCGCACATTTTCGTGTCCCGACCGATGTTAGCAAGGCGCTATGGAACCATCCGCGATGTTGATCGCTACCTTCAAGATAGAGATGAGCCGGGTATTCCAGAGAAGGGCGATGCTCGCAAACTGCGGCCCAGCTGACCCCTGAGTCAAACCATACATCGAGGATGTCGGTTTCCTTGACAAAGGATTCACTGTTACAACTCGGGCACCTCAAACCATCAGGGATTAATTGTTCAACTGACGATTCAAACCATATGTCAGCTCCATGCTCTTCAAAAAGTTTTGAAACTTTTTCGAAAAGTTCTGGTGGAGCCACCACGGAATCACACTCCTTACACCTGACCGCCGTGATCGGCACCCCCCAACTTCGCTGTCGGGAAATGCACCAGTCCGGTCTGTGCTGAATCATTCCGTAAATTCGGTCTCTGCCCCATTTAGGTATCCAGTTGACTGTGTCAATTGCCTTCAGAGCGTTGGACCTTAAATTGGTTTTTTCCATGGAAATGAACCACTGATGAGTGGCACGAAAGATGACCGGCTTTTTGCAACGCCAACAGTGAGGATAGCTGTGATTTATGGTCTCAGAGCCTAGCAGGGCACCATTTTCCTCCAGTTTGGCTATGACGTCCTTGTTGGCGTCAAACACGAACTTGCCCGAAAAATACTCCGCTTCCTTGGTAAAAATGCCGTTGTCGTCAACAGGCGCATATACTTCAAGATTATATTTCAGCCCTACTTCGTAGTCTTCCTGACCATGACCAGGAGCTATGTGAACACAACCGGCTCCAGTGTCCAGAGTGACAAACGGGGCCACAATTATCATGGATTCTCTTCCATAAAGAGGATGAGCGCATTTTAGGCCTTCCAGAGATGATCCTCGGAAAGTGGCCAAGATGCTGTAGCCCTGGACGCCAAAAGCTTCCATGTTCACTGGAACCAGTCTTTCTGCAAGCACCAGTATGCCTTTTTCAGTCTCAACAGCGGCGTAAGACTCATCGGGATGAACAGCTATTGCAAGGTTGGCCGGAATGGTCCAGGGTGTCGTGGTCCAGATCACCATGTACACGTTATCTCTGTTTTCCAGTTCTGGTATCTTCTCCGAGAAATCGTCTATCGCTTTAAATTTTACGAATATCGAGGGAGCTGAAGAATCTGCATATTCTACCTCAGCCTCCGCCAATGCCGTAACGCAGGATGAACACCAATGGACCGGCTTCTTGCCTCGATAGACAGAACCGTCCTGAAAAAAATTCCCCAGTTCCCGTGCGATGGTAGCCTGGTATTTGTAATTCATGGTGAGGTATGGGTCTTCCCATACCCCGAATACACCAAGGCGTTCGAATTCTTCCCGCTGTATTCCGATAAATTGTGTGGCGTATTCGCGGCATTTCCTGCGAACCTCCACTTCGGTCATGGTCTGTTTCTTTTTACCCAGTTCTTTATCGACCTGATGTTCTATTGGCAAACCGTGACAGTCCCAGCCTGGAACATAATCAGAGTCAAATCCGGCCATAAACTTTGACTTGACTATCATGTCCTTGAGTATTTTGTTCAGAGCTGTTCCCAGATGAATGTGACCATTGGCGTAAGGAGGTCCGTCGTGAAGAATATATTTTGGGCGACCCTCGGAAGCTTTTAATATTTCAGCGTAGATTTGCCCTTCCTGCCACCTTTTGAGAAATTCCGGCTCTCGCTTGGGCAAGTTCGCTCTCATTGGAAAAGTTGTGTTAGGTAAATTCAGCGTGTCTTTGTAATCCATTATTCTCCTCCGACTAAACCTGAAAAAAGGGCGCAATCGTATGCCTGTCTGTAAACAATTAAGTTTACCAGTTCATCTTTCAAAGTCAATAAAATAGTCGAATTCACTCTGATTCCAAGGACTTGACATTAACTACGTTGTGGTTTCCCGTGTCAGAGCAGAATCTCCTGTGTTTGGCCGGAAATTCTTCGCCCGCAGTAGAGAAATCGTCTCCCTCTGAATCTCTAAATCCAGGTTGGATTTGAACTGGTGGTAAAAACCTCTTGCACATCTCCAATTAACTGCTCGTCACTGTATCGGGCGCCGAAATCGGAATTTTTTAATGAATATCGCCTTGATATGGCATGGGAATTGGATTCATGATATTAGTGGGTCCAAGATGAACCCGACATTCCTCAAATCGTTACTGGTCATTTTGTTGTGTATTTCTAACTCGTTCTGCGTCTTTCGGCTAAACAATGAGGATAGCTCATCAATAAAAAATCTTGAAGGCTACGGAAACCTTGGAAAATTCGCCTTCAAAGAGGCTTGGTACGGCATCTACTTTCAGGAAGACAAGGTGGGGTATAGTCATTTCAGAATTGAACCATCGGGAGACAATTTCATTATTCACAGTGATTCGGTCATAAGACTGACTGCGCTAAAAAAGACGAATCAGATAAAAATGGAGGAAAAAGTATTCGTCAAACCGAATCTTACGTTGATTTCATTTGAATCGTCAGTGGGAATGAATGACAAGAATCTGGAGATTACGGGTAAAAACGAGAGTGGCAAGCTGCTGGTAAATATGACGGCGTCAGGTGAGAAGATGGAGCGATCCTATGATGTCGATGGCGCCCTCTATCACTCAAGCGCCATTTCCCTGATGCCGGCTTTAAAGGGTTTGAGTGAGGAGGCTTCAAATTCTTTTGTAGTTTTTAACCCGGAAAAACAGTCCATGGAGACGGTGGATCAATTGATTACCAAAGTGTCTGGAACCCCTGGACCAAATGACGCAGTCTGGAAGACACGCAACAAATTTGGAACGACAGTAGTAAATTCCTGGTTGAATCGGCAGGGTTTGACGGTGCTGGAAAAAGCCCTTGACGGATCACTGATAACGGTCTTGGAAGATGAATCAATGGCCAGGGAGTTTTTGAACAAAAAGGCCCAGCAAAAAGATTTGATACTGGATCTGAGCCTCGTAAAATCTCCGAGACCCATAATGAAACCCTCGGGGACGCGATCACTTTCAGTCGTTATTCACGGTGTCGATCCATCTCTTTTTCCTGAGGATCATCGACAAAAAATAACGACAACGGGTAAGGACGTGGCTCCAGGGAGTTTTAAACTGGAGGTGGTCGTCGAAAATACAGCCAACTTCGTGCGCAAGAAAAAAAAACAAAAGGAATCCGACACTGAGATGCCTCAAGACTTTGACCGTGAAAAGGATTTGGCCTCCACATTTGGCATTCAGTCGGACAACCCCATCATAATGAAGCAAGCCAGTTCCATTATTTCGCCGCAAGACCCGGATTTTGAACGTGTTGTAAAATTGGTCAACTGGACCTCAGACAATATCAGGAAGAGCATGAGAGACTCTTTCACCGCACTGGAAGTCCTTCAAACGATGGAAGGCGAATGTCAATCTCATGCAGGCCTCTACACGGCTATGGCCCGCTCTCTTAAAATCCCCACCAGAATCATCACGGGACTTGTTTACTCTGATGGATTGGGCTTCCTGTATCATGCTTGGGCTGAGTCATACGTCGATGGATGGTTGTCTGTAGATCCGACCCTCAAACAGACCCCATCTGACGCCACCCACATAAAAATAGGAAACAGCGCTGATGGATCTTCTTCTAACGCCGTGCTCAAAATGGTCGGAAAACTTAAAATTGAATCTATTGATTATCATTAACTCTCTGTATGCTTGATAAATATTTCGGGAACAAATATAATGCTGAGTTGATGAATGACTTTTTCTACCCAGGAGTATATTCTAATGGCGGATTGCAAAATCACCTATTGCGGCAGTTGAAACTATCGACCAAGGGCCGCTAGTTTGGCGGAAGACCTCAAAAAGGAATTTGGTTTCGACATAGAGCTTGTTCAATCGAGTGGCGGTATCTTTGATGTTGAATATGGTGGCAAAATCATTTTTTCGAAAAAAGAAGTCGGGCGTTTTCCCGATTTGGGTGAAGTGCCAAAAATCATCAAAAAAATTAAAGATTGAACCGGTCTGTCCACCCATACAAAACCAGGTTGATTTAAACGATTGAACTATTGCGGAAACAACATGATAGTAGAGTGTCCACACTGCAGCCAGTTGTTACAGACTGCCCAGTCTAGTCTGTCCGACATTCATGACCTGAATGTCAGATGCCCGCTATGCTCCGGTGAGGGAACGCTTGCTGGAGTCGGCTCAGAAAAAGATCTGTCTCCCGTCAGTCAAGGGATCAGGAAAAATCAGACGCGTAAAGCCGATGATGCGCTAAAAGCCCAGACTTTGCCTTCTGACTTGACCATTCCGGAAGATGCTTTCAATCATTTCAGATTCCCTGCTGAAACTGAAGCGTTACGCACGAGAGCGCCCCGTTTTGGCAAATCCTTCCGAAAGCCGCTGTTCGCCTTGGCGTCTATTCTGGTGGTCATTTTATTTGCGGCGCTGGTAAATATCATCTTGCCTGGCCCGCGTCCATACAGTTTAGAACAAACCGGTCTACCGGTGGATGTCAACTTCAACGAGAGTTCGGGTGTCGTAAATCGTTAGACCGGCCGTTTGGTCGAAGCGCATGAGTCGTTAACATATCTGAGGAACCTGATTTGTTACTCAATCGTGAAATCCAGGAAAAACGCGAGCGCGAATACCTAGCCGGTTACGCCATACTCTCGGAGAAGAGTCAGGGTCGGTCCAGGCCCGAAAAAGAGTGTCAATTCAGGACATCGTTCCAGAGGGACAGGGATAGAATAATACATTCTAAGGCATTCAGGAGACTCGAGTACAAAACGCAGGTATTTGCATATTATGAGGGAGACCATTACAGAACGAGGTTGACGCACACGCTTGAGGCTGCTCAGATAGCCCGCAGCATTGCCCAGTATGTCGGAGCAAATGAGGATCTTACCCATGCCATCGCCCTGGCTCATGATCTGGGTCACACACCCTTTGGACATGCAGGAGAACAATCACTTCACGCGTTGATGCGTGATTTCGGCGGGTTTGAACATAACCGGCAATCCCTGAGGGTAGTAGATTTACTCGAAACCCGGTATCCCGATTTTCCAGTACTCAACCTTACTTTTGAAACACGAGCCGGCATAATACGACACTCAACCATCTATGATCACGCCCCCGAAGAAGACATTAAGGAGTTCTCCAGGACTCCGCAACCTTCCATGGAGACACAGATAGTTAATCGCGCCGACGAAATAGCATATAGCTGTCATGACATAGAAGATGGTTTAAGGTCCGGTTTTTTTGAGGAATCCGATCTGGAAGAACTAGACATCTGGAAATTCATCACATCCGCTGTAAAGGATTTCTGCGATCGAGCAGACAAGGATACGTTCAGGTATCAGTGCATTAGAGTTTTGATTGACCGCTTGATCAGGGACCTGGTCGTTCAGACAGAGGAAAATGTCTCCAGGCAAGCAATAGATTCACCAGAAGTGGTAATGAACCTGGAATTCATCGTGGTAAATTTCTCCAGAACAATGCTCGGCTGGAAAAAACAGTTGGATGAATTCCTTTATCAGAAATTCTACACGCATCACAAGCTCATGAGAATGCAATACAAAGCTAACAGGCTCCTAAGGGATCTATTCCTCGAGTATGTAGAGAGACCCTTCCAGTTGCCGCCCGGGGTTCAAAAACGAATTCATGATGGGGCAGAATCCCGTGAGAGAATAGTGTGCGATTATATAGCCGGAATGACTGACAGGTTTGCACTTTACGAACACAGAAAGTTATTTTTGCCCTATGAATACTGATATTTGAAATGAGGTGTTTTGCCCCTGCAGGCATTACTCTGATTTGGAAACCATCCTCTTTTTAGCCTCTTCAAAGTCTTCTGGCGTGTTGACATTCATGATGAAATCAAAAGCCGGATCGAACTTCCTGATACAATTTTCAGAAACTTCATAGGTATCCACTTCATTGAAAAGATGTTTGATTTTAAGGTCATCTCCTGTCAGCAATTTTTTTATGTGAGGGAGACATTTTTTCGAGTAAATGGCGTGCATTGGCTCAAGATGACCTTTAACTTTGGGAATCACAATGTCATGGTTGTCAAGATTGGAAAGCATGACATCTATGATTCTGGTGTCAAGAAAAGGCATGTCACAAGGCACGAAGAAGCTATGATGATTTTTTGCCCTGATTAATCCGGTATACAATCCGCCCAAAGATCCTTTACCAGGAATAACGTCCCTGAAAAGGGGCTTCCCCAAAAACTCATAATTCTCCGGATTGTTGGTGATTATGATAGTCTCGTCGAAAAGGGCGTTCAGGACTTCTATTTCGCGTTCAATGATTGATTTTCCGTTAATCTTCAAAAGCGCTTTGTTGACTCCGCCCATTCTTGAAGCTTTTCCACCGGCCAATATGACAGCAGTAATCTTCCTGGGCCGGTTAAAAGTTC
The DNA here is from genome assembly GCA_964528855.1 of uncultured Desulfomonile sp. Classification (GTDB taxonomy): domain Bacteria; phylum Desulfobacterota; class Desulfomonilia; order Desulfomonilales; family Desulfomonilaceae; genus CAITZA01. The sequence continues at coordinate 16,192 of CAZGVM010000002.1, forward strand.
CTGAATCTATGGAAAGGTAATCACCGGAATTGATCGACGAAGCCTTGTCATATTTGTGTTTGGTCTGATTCATTTTCCAAGAATTTTACATCAATTCTGTTGCCACGGCAATTCAGGCGCCATAAAATGAAAGAAAAATTTAATAAAGGACGCCAAGTGGACGATCAAAAGATTTTATCAAGCGATGACGGTTTTGGAGCAGTGACAATGTGCCCTGGAGGGGTCGTTCACGTTAATCTTCCACATTATACGCTAAAATTTCTGCCATCCGAGTTTGAGAGATTTTCAGACCTCATAGCCAAGGCCAGAATGAATCAGGATCGACCAAGAAAACCTGATCAGAGACCGAAACTGCAACTGGTAAGTTCAGAGGATGAAGAGGAAGACACTAAAAAATAATTGTGGGACTCTGGCCTCTTTGGGCGGGGCCAGAGTTTCCCATGCGTCATTCAAATGAAAATATTTTTTCTTCCCCTCCCGGAGGAGTTATAAACAGCTGAAGACCGTTGGCGCCTGTTGTCTGCATGTAATCCAGGAACATTTCGTGGCTCCCCACAGTCAGCTCTACGGATCCGGACTGGTCAATGACCTTTTGTCCAGCGCCTTCTGCATTGACCACTATTTTCTTCCCAATTATCAGTCTGGCGGCGTCGTCACAGACGATCCTGAATTTGTATGTGCCTGTTTCCTGTTCGGTCAATGAAAATTTTACATAAAATCTTATACCCAGCCACTCATCCCGTTTAGGTATACCAGGAAATTCCCTTGATCCGCGGTTCACTGGATAATCTATGGCCTTGGAGAAGAACATACCCGCTGGTGAAAGTTTATTGAAATTAGGCAATTTTTTGGTGTTTGGCGTCAGGAAATACACGAATGCCGGTATCAGATTGACCTGACCCGTTTCAGCGGCAAAACCTTCCAGATTTCTGGACGGATTGAAGAGTTCTTCGGATCTGATCGGGGATGTCACAAACAACTGAAGCTTTGGGTCGCCCTGAGCATTGAAATAGTCCACGGAAACCGGATAGCTGCCCTGTTGCAGGAATGCCCATCCGATCGAGCCTTCACTATCTGGTTTAGTCCCTTTTGGAGATTCTATTATCGCGCTTTTCCCGATCGTCAGCTTTGCGAAATTGTTGGACTGCATTCGGAAAGCAAAAATTCCGGCCCCTGTGACATTGAAAAAACCCTGAAACCTTACCGCCACCATGTCTCTGCGACCTGGTATTCCCGGTATGGAGGGGCCTCCTTTTATGTCCAGTTCCGGAGTGATAAGTCTTCCAATCGGGGCCAATTTTGAAAAATCAGGCCCTTCAGGGTAATTGCCCTGTGGAACAAAATACACCTGTCCCCACAAAACGTCATAGGGTTTTTCAGGCTCCTTCCATCCCACCAGCCCCGTGTTTATTGAGAATGGCTGCTCTTCTCCCTCAGGACCCTGAACAAAAAGTTTAAGCGTTGGAGCGCCTTTCGAATTAAAACTATCGACAATTATGGAATGCATTCCCTCGGCCAGATGGACAAATCCCGTCTTTGCCAAGGGCTCATGAATACCATCGTTTTCAACTAGGGTTTTGTCATCTATGTGTAATCTTACCCCATCTTTTGACTGAATTCTAAATTTGAAGATGCCCTCTCCCGATACCAGAAAGTTGGCCATGAAACGCAGACCAATGCCGTCTGTGTTTTCCGGAAGCCCGGGCAAATTTGACCTGAAACTGGAAGGATCAATGTCAATTTTGTCTACAAAAAGAATTTTAGTTGGCCTAAACGCGCTGAAATCGGGCAATGCCATAATGTTGTCGGGTAATTTGTATACGTTCACAGTAAAAGTGGCCTGCCTTGGAGCCGAGGATTCAAGCGCAGCCAAAGGCCCTGTTTTTTGTTGAGCCGGTTTTTCCGATCGTTTTGATGACTCAGCTTCAGTCGTATCAGTTGATGAACGGGGTCCTTCTTTGGTTAAGGTATCCTGTTTGGGACCAGTTTTTTGTCTTGTCGGGCCAAACGGACCGTCACTCTCGGAAGAAGGAGAGCGTTTAAGACCGGGGTGAACCCCAAACAGCGAACTGAGGGGACGATCTTCATCAACCTTGCTCCTGACTCCGACCTCTTCACGCGTGTCAGTTTCCGCGGCTTCTCTCTCCGGAACCCCTAGCGGTGGAGCCGGACTGGATTCGACATGAAAAGACTCTATTTGCTCTGGAGGAAAACTCAAAGGTACTTTTTGAGTTGGACCACTCTTTTTCTTTATCACCAGGAAGTCTTCAGCCATTGAGGTCGGCGCCCCGTACAGAAAAACAAATCCCAGGAAAACGAAAAGTAATAATGACAAAAATTTCTTCATTGGCTCACCTCACCTACTAAGAAGCGGGAGCGAAGGGTCCCCGAAAAAAGGCCCGCATTTCTTGTTTTAATACGTGAAAGGTTAACTCTCATAATACTTTCAAAACAGGACAATTTGACAATCCGGAAATTGCCAAAAAAACGGCGTCTCTGAGATTCATCATTCACTGCGCTCCAGCCATTCTAGTCAAGGCCATCTCATTGTTCAGACTGTTTCTTGAGCACTTCAAGGGATTCGTCGAGAGTCTATTATAAACAGTAAGCACTTTTTTGACAAATCTGGAAGCCGGTTCAGAGCCTTCCAGTTTTCGAACCCCTCCTGGACCTATGTTGTAAGCTGCCAGCGCCAGGAAAGTTGAGTTATCGTATTTTGAATATCTTTCGAAACAATGCCTGAGGTAGGCTGCGCCAGCCATCACGTTCTGGTAAGGGTCCCATGGATTAGTGACTCCCTGCACTTCCAGCACTATCGGACGGAGTTGCATCAAACCCTTGGCGTTCCTGTTAGACCGGATTTTAGACCTGAAACTGGATTCCACGAAGGCAACCGAAGCGAGAAAAAAAGGGTCTATTTCGAACTCGTGACCTGCCTGGAACAGCACTCTGGCATGATGCGCTTCACCTCCGAGCGCAAGCACCGTTTCTCTCAGTCTGCTGAAAAGAACATGAGGGCTTTCGCGTTTAACGGATTTTTTGTATTTGAATGAAACCAAAATGTCTTGCCCTATGCCGGAAGAATGTTTGTGTTCATGGGCCACGACGTCACAGACGGCTATTGTTAAAATTGTCAGGAACGCGATCACTGGTGTTTTAGACATCATAATTTATTATGCGTTCGAAGAGACGGAAGCATGATCTCCTGCAGGATGATCTACTCCCAGATGCTCGTCCGCAACAACGATTACGCCCTCATCACTTACATCTACCGAACTGAGGTGATTCGACCAGGATGACGGATATCTTTCGGTAAATTTCACCTGAAACGGTAAGAATTTCAGTGCTGAGACCTCTTTCATGAGATTCTCGGATGTTTCAAGATCTATTAGTTCGCGCACTCCTTCAGGAGTAATGGATTCTGAGATGGCCTCCGCCGAAAAATATCTCACATTAAAAGCTCCGGATCTTAAAGGATCAAAAGTCTGCTCTCCCTTTTTCGACTTCCTGGACCGGGTTTGATCAGTGTCGGAATCAAAATCTCCTTTAGCTTCTATATATAATATCTTTGATCTGAATCTATAAACTGCCAGTAGTGAACCGGCCTGATCCAGAAAGCTCTTGCCGAACAGGATGATTGATATGTTCAGGACCAGATCTACAACCAAACTCAGACTGTAGAGGCGGAAAAAATCATCATAAGGCACTGAAAAACTGGGGTATTGCATGAGAATTATCTGAAGGAACCCGACCACCACCATGACAGACCCTAGAAACAGAGCTATCAGAGCGGAAATCCGCGATGAGGTCTTCACATACTCGGGAAAACTCTCAATCAAAGTCCCAGCCTGACGCTCACCATCCTTGCACGTCGTCGTCGCCGTTCTGGATACAGTGTTTCCAAGATTCCCCTTCGCAAATATCTTTGATCCCTCTTCAAGAATGGAGAAAAAAACGGACGGATGGCCCGTTCCTTCCACGATCATTGAATCCATCTCACGACTGGCCCCCGGTTTTTTCAAGGGAATCAGGGACAATGCTATTATGAATTTCAGCACGCACACTATCAGAAGCAATTTGTAGAAAGAAGCTGGTGATGGAAGAACATAACCAACCCCCAACCCCAGCCCCGACAAATAAGGTGGAACCAGTTCAAGCACCTTAAATCCAAAATGTATGACTATTGCGATCGCAATCGCTTTCCAGATGAATCGGACATTCAATCGGACTATTTGTCCGGGTATTTCTGATATGTATTTCGCGTTCGACCAGATCTTGCCTATGATGAAGAAAATTAGTGATGGGGCATGATCGTAGGATTGTAATTTCCCCTCCTTCAACCCGTGTGAAACCGTTTCCGGCCTGTAATACTCTCCCGGTCGATTCATCAGGACTCGCAGCCGGGACATGTGTCTGAATCCGTTGAAAAGCCAGTTCAGACCAACTATAAGCCCGGCGCATGATGCAACAGTAGTGACAAAAACACCTACTATGAAAGGCACATAATTCAGTATGAATTCGTTTACCTGATCCGGAAGACGTAAAGGAAAAAATTCACGCAATTCGTAAAGACGGGTAAATGCGGCCAGACTTATGAAAATTCCGACAGCAGTCAAAACTATTCCGTATACAACTGTATGATTGGGTAATTTTGTGAATTGACTGGAACGCCTTGATCTGAATGCTAGCATCTTCGACCCCTGAGCTAAACGTAATTAGGTGCTTACCAAATCTAATATATTGTGTCAAATGAAATTGTTATGAATTTTTTTTAATGTATGACTTAACATTAGTGGGCTTTGGCCAGCTTTAGGGAGGCTTTTCGGTAAAGGTGACCGGATAGACAGTTGTAAAGGTTTCAGGCCTATGAATGGCCGTTCTTCAGAGAATCTTTCACGGTCTCTGAAAAGACCGGACCATTTTTCATGATGGCTTGAGCTTGTTTTATCAAAGCAAGTCTTCTAGAGCTGTATCGACTGTGGGGAAATTGAAATGAAAGCCTTTGTCCAGGAGGGTCTTGGGAAGAACCTTCTGTCCATTTAAAACGTATGCGCTGAACTCGCCCAAGGCGGCTTTTATCATGAATGAAGGCGCCGGCACAAACGCTGGTCTTTTTAAAATTCTCGAAATTGTTTTCGAGAGTTGGCTGTTTCTTACGGGCGATGGAGCCGTGAAGTTTACAGGTCCAAAGATTTGTGTTTTTTCGATCAGGAAATGAATGGCCCTGCAAACGTCATTGATATGAATCCATGATATCCATTGCTTGCCGTTTCCAATCTGCCCGCCTACAAAAAATCGGAAAGGCAACGTCATTTGATGCAGCGCTCCACCATCGTGCCCCAAAACGATTCCGATCCTGATCCTAGCCACCCTTGCGCCTTTAGATTCGGCTTTTATAGCTTCATCTTCCCAAGCCTTGGCGAGCTGAGCGAGGTAATCTGATCCCGGAGGAGCTGTTTCATCGGACTCCTGATCTTCAGTGAGTCCATAGTAGCCTGCTCCGGAAGCGCTTATCAGGGTGACTTGATGAGCCCTATCCTCAGAGATGGCTTCGACAAGATTTCTTGTCGTGAGTATTCGACTGTCCCAAAGCAATTTTTTGTACTTGTCGTCCCAACGATGAAAGACAGTAACCCCGGCAAGATTTATCAGAATATCATGCCCCGGTATTTCGCTCTGCCAGGACCCGGGCTTCATGGAGTCAGCGGCTATTTTTCTTACTGTGGATGGTAATTGTGGACCATTGTGGGGATTTCGAGCCATAATTGTGACTTGAAAACCTCGATCCACAAGAAATTTTGTGAGGTTGGATCCCACAAACCCGCTTCCACCCGTGATAAAAATTTTCATTTTTGCATCCAGCCATTAAGGAACGAATCAGATGTTTTCACAAACTACAGATTCAATGATTAAAAAGATGTCGGAAACATTCGTCAATGCCAAAACGCGAATATCGGCAATAGAATCAAATTGCACGCCCCCATGATATATCCGAAGACGTGCGATCTGACAACTATTGTGTTGTTTGCGTTCCGCTTCCGATGAGAGGCAAAACTTTTTCAATTTTGAAGAAAACCACATGCCTTGACAAATCTTTGGAAAACATTGAGTAATCACATCGCCTGCATATTTCAGCAATCAATGCGTCATCAGTCTGCTCTCGAATCTTGGTAAGACATATTCTTTTCCCGGAATAGCCTCCGCCGGATTCTATGAACAGATATGTAGCAGAAGGATTTTCCGACAAATTGGCGTAAGTCTTCTTTTCCCTCATTATGAAGGCAATAGTCTCTTCATCCATAAAATGTGGACGAGCATAAACAGCGGCGTTGACTTCACCCTTTTTATCAGCGGTGGCAATTATTCCGTAACCCTTTTTCAAATCGAAGTATTCACTAAGTTTCAAATGATTCCTCCCGAAGTAAAAATTCTTAGTATCTAGCTAGTTGCTATCAAGCTTTGCGAATATAAACAAGAGGGCCTTGTTCCAAAAATTCTGACGGGTTGACCCCTTCCGAACGCGGCTTGTCAAAAAATTGGTTCGTCTTGTCAATAGAGTAGGGTGTTGCCCCCGCCCCCCTATAACCATATCCGTTCGCCAACGCTACGACCCCGGGTCTTATACCAGGAGCTATCTGAACTCTGACCGTTCTTTTTACTGATCCGTCAGAACTTTCGATACTGATCAATTCGCCTTGTTTCAATCCTCTGGCTCCAGCATCTACAGGATTGATAACCAGGCGATTTTCAGGCAGGGTTTCCAACAGCCAGGAATTCAAACCTGATTTCGGAGACCTATGAAAAGACTGGCTATAGGTGATCAAATTCAGAAAACCCTTGTCAGAACCGGCTTTAAGTTGAACACGACCTTCCCATCCGGATGGATTCACTTTATAGCCGGACTGTTTGCTAGCTGTCCTGCCAGGTGAGTCAGGCTGTTCGAAATATCCGCCTCTTTCAAACATTTTTTCGACAGTCGCCGAGTCAGTGTTTTTTGTGCGGTGAGATTGACTGAAAGCCTTGAACAAATCAGCAGTCGCCTTGTAGTAAAAGGCCTTTGCAATGCTGGGAGAATCCGTGGAGACGAAATCTTTTCCAAAATTCATTCCGAGCGCTTCCGAAAACTTGAAGAGAATATCTTCCATCAGCATCGTTTGCGGAAGAATGGGGAAATATCGCCCGCTTCGCTCGTCAACAGCCCCAACAGTGGGTGTCCTCAATCCAAACCCGGTTGCTGGACTAATAGATGGGGCCGCACAAATGTCCCACCTTTCCAGATACGTTGTGTCTGGCAAAATAAAGTCCGCCATTGAGGCGGTCTGAGAGATGACCGTCTCTATCGCCACTACCAGCGGGAACTCCTTTTGATTTGAAATCAGGCCCGCCATTTTGGGATTCGAGTAAACCGGGTCAGCCTCCCAAATGACCAATGAATGGCCTGGAGTAAGCGGAGCCGGATCAGAAATTCTCGGTTCAACCGTGCCGAGAACATTTTTTTCCGCCTCTACAAAAAAGGAATTGTCGTCGTAAGCCAACCCGCCATGTCCTGGTATCGACCCCACCAGTAGATTCAGTGTCAGAATGGCTTCTGCAGCTTCTTTGCCAAATTGCTGCCTGTAAACTCCTGCGCCAGGAATCACCGCCGCTTGTGGACCTGCCTCGGCCAGCAATTTTGCTATCTCTATGGCCGCTCCTTCGTATGATCCCGCGTTTTCCGCATATTCTGACCCGCTATGATTCTTTACGGCATTCTTGATGGCTTCATTGTTGGCGCGCACAGCCAGGGGGAACCGATCAAAAAGAGCTTTAATGACTCCCAGCGCAAAGCTTAAATCTTTACCGGGTATTATCGGAACCCAAATATCTGCTTTGGCTGCCGAAGTGGATTGACGCGGATCGATCACCACCCATTTCAGGCTTGGCCTTGAAATTCGGGCCTCTGTCAGGTTCCGTGCTACCGAAAGCAAGGGCACTCCTGAATCTAATGGAGCAGACCCAAAATTCAGAAGGAATTTCGCATTCCTGTAATCTGCGTACGTCGAGCCGTATTCATCGCCAAAAACTGACCTGTTGACGGATTTGACCATGTCCTGGGCTAAAACAGAATCATCCCTGAAGAGTCGCGCACCGGATAATGATTTGAGGAAACTCTTGATGAAGGTTAACGAACCCCAATCAGCATTCCCCACCAGGAAACCGAAACCCTGTCCGGCGTCTTTGGCTGCCTTGAATCCGGTGACTTTGCCTTCCCCAAACAAATCACCACCATTGGTGATCTCTGATATTGCTTCGGACCAGGATACCGCCCTCCACTTGCCTGAGCCACGCGGCCCCACTCTTTTTAATGGCCCGGCTATTCTGAAAGGATCGTATAGAGTCTGAATTCCACTCGAACCTATGGCGCAGATTGAAGCTCCTATGAGCGCCGCCTGTTCTGGATTTACCAGGAACGGCAGCGGATCACCCTTTGAGATAGGATGGAAAGAACTTCCGCCGATTTTCACTATTGCGCCCTCAGCGCTGCGGCAACAGATACCGCATCTGCCTTCGCACATGGCGCAAACACTGAAAAGGTTCTTCACGCCGTAGAGACTCTCTATCGGATCGACACCAGGAGCCCCTTTTATGTACTTAGGGACATTAGGCGGGTCTCCAAAAAAACTGCATCCAGCAAATAGTGAAACCCCACCCATCAATGAAGCGGTTTTTATAAAATTTCTTCTGGTCAGTTTGGTCATTGCCATCTCAGAGTGAAACTATCTCAACTTAGTGGTATTTCAAATCCAATGAACACGACTGAATAACGCATCAGGAAGACTCCGCCGATAATCAGCAGGGAAGCCAAAGCCAGCCAGTTTCGGTTATAACGTGTCTTTGGAGCCAGCAGTATTATCAACGGAACAAGCATACCAGCCACGATTTCTCCCCACAAATACAACTTTTCGTGCAACGCAACCATGATGGACGCGTATCCGTCGGCGTTTGAAACCAGGAGGGTCAGCCAGAAACATGCCGTCCAGAAAAGATCCATCAGCAATATTCCTATCATCATGAGTCGCAGGCTTTTGAAAAGGTCAGGATCGAGTTTTTCCTTAATGTATCTTTCCATGATCATTGCGACAACTACCAGAAGCGCTATCCCGGAGAGCAGGGCTGACGTAAGAAAGAAACCCGGCATCAAGGCTGAATGCCACCATGCTCTGGCTCGCACCAGAGCAAACGCAAACCCCGTGTAGGCGTGAACAAAAATTGCCAATGGAACTGTTAAGGTCCCAAGAACTTTCGTCACTTTATCATTCTTGATAAAGATGAAATATATGTAGATCAGGTTGGCTATCGGATAGAGAGTCAGCAGCCAGGAACCGTATGACAGGGCCGAAGTCCGGTTAAAGTATTCCGGAACAAGCGTGTGCCAGAACCTTAATGGTTGATGTAGGTCCATGATCAGGCAGGCGGGAGCTAGCAGGAGTAAAACAAAAGATATTATGGCCGCTGGCAACGCCATAGGCTTAAAACGTTTGATGCCAAATACGGTCGATAATGTGGATAGAATAAAAGAACCTGCCGACAAGCCCGTAAAATAGAAATACAGGGGAATATAAATCTTCCAGGGTATCTCATGGGGAACATTATATAAAACTGTGGCGTCCATCTATTTGTCACCGCTATTAGACCAATATGATGCGTTGGGGCTCGGGATGCTCTTGTTGTACTCCAGAATTCCCTCTCTGAAGTCATCCGTGAAATGTATCCTGCCCTTCAGGTCATGATCCGCCTGAATGTAATAGACTTTCGGCCTGGTTCCCAACTCGGGTTTTATGACCGATGTGGGAGTGGAGGCCAACACCCTGAAGACCTCAGATGAAACGTCGTCCATGTCTCCGAAAATTAATGCTTTTGAGAGACATGCTTCCACGCAGGCCGGTTGAAGAGCGTTTTCAATCCGAAGGGAGCAGAAGTCACATTTGTCGGCCGTGTGTCTTATTGGATTAAAGAATCTGGCGTTATACGGACAGGCCGATATACACATTCCACATCCTATGCACTTGCCGTAGTACATCACTATGACACCGTCTTCGTCACGTCTGACTGTCGCCTGCACAGGACAAACCTGAACACATGGAGGGGTGTCACACTGATTGCAAAGCCGTCTGAGGAACATGGTTCCCACATCAGGGAAGTTTCCCTTCTGAAGTCCTTTTACCCATGATCGCCAAAAACCCAACGGCACATTGTTTTCACTTTTGCAGGCCACCGTGCAACTGTGACAGCCGATGCATCTCCTCTGGTCCACCACCATCGCCCAACGTCTGGGTTTGGAGCCATCCTTCTCCTGGACAGGCTTTACAGACACTCCCATTCCTGAATTTCCGGTCGGCTTATCAGTCTTCATCATTTCATTTTGCCTTATGACATCCCAAACAATTGAAGCGACTGAAAGATTCTTTGCCGTCATGGCACGAGCCTGTGGCGCAAGTGGCGCATGCCCTGGGAACGGCGTACGTCACCATGACCGTCTCACCATCAACTATTGAATCCGGCACGAAAAGGGTAGAGGCTTCCTTGCCGATATGAACCTTCACAGGCGGAGAATCATCAAGAGCCCTGATGACAAATGTGCCATATTTCTGGGGAGCAAATATTTTGTCGTGACAAACGTTGCAACTCTTGTATTTGCCTTCCTGGAAGGTCATGTGCGTATAATGTCTGAAGACCACCGGACCCGGCGAACCTAAGGCATTATATGAAAGGTTGCCTCCTCCGAATATGCTGGAAAAAGTCAAAATAGCGACTAGAAACCCTCCCAAAACAAGGCCTGTCAGGACTATGCCCACTGCTTTAGATTGCAGTTTCCAAAAGTAAGACTGGTCCCTCAGATTCGAAATGAACTCCAGAATTACATTAAGTTTTCCGTTTTTTTGTGAAACAGCGGCCATAATAATCCCTGATCTATCTCAAAGTCCCTACGTAATGTGACGTCCATTGACGTTTCCTGACTTCGGGATTGCCATAATCCGGAAGCACCATAGGAGACACTCTGTCGCCACCAACACCGGCCTCCTCAAGCTCCTTGTGATATTTCCTCACATGGTCCACCGACAGTTTTCCTATATCAGACCGTGTTTTTACATAATTTCCGGCGGTTTGGCCGGCCAGTCTCCCAAAAACCGTAATATCGAGAAGAGAGTTGCCCATGAGTCTGTTGGCGCCATGCACTCCGCCTCCAACTTCACCTGCCACAAAAAATCCCTCAACGGTCGTCGATCCGTCCCCTTTGTATGCCAAACCACCGTTTTGATAATGGAGAGTGGGATAAATGAGCATTGGAAGTTTTGATATGTCTATGCCGTAACGTTTGAAAAGTATGAACTTTGCGGGAAACTCTCTTTCTACCGTTCCTTCGCCTTCGAGCATATCGATCATGGGCGAATCCAGCCACACTCCGAACCTTCCGGGTTGTCCAGGAACAGGCGCTCCTTTTCCAACTTTTTCGCATTCCCGTATAATGCTGGCTGATTCTATGTCGCGAGGCTCACGCTCAAACACAAACTGGTCACCGTCTATGTTTACAAGATTGGCGCCTGCTCCCCTGACTTTTTCTGTGATGAGAAGTCCTTCAGCCTGTTCCGGAAATACGGCTCCGGTTGGATGAAACTGCGTGGCGTGTAAAAATCTGACCTGAATGCCTAAACGATACCCCATGACCAGTCCGTCACCGGTGGCGCCATAATGATTTGTGGTCATGAAACGGCTCATGTGAAGCCTTCCAGAGCCGCCGGTGGCCATGATCACCGCTTTGGCCTTTACGATAAAGTATTCTTCTGTCTCCAGATTGTAGAGCACTGCGCCTGAACAGCGCCCTTTGTCGTCAACCAGTAGCTCAACTGCCGGTGAAAATTCCAGAACCCCGATGTCTTTAACCCTGTTACGAGACTCGTCACGCAGTGTTCTCATTATTTCCGCGCCCGTCATATCACCCGCATAGTGCATTCTCTTTCTGCAGGTTCCTGCGCCATGCAGTGTAAACATTTTGCCATCCGGCCATTTGTTAAACATGCATCCGAGCTTTTCCAGCCAGGCTATGGCTTTTGGGGCTTCAGTCACCATGGTCCGCACAAGATCCGGATCATTTTCAAAGTGCCCCCCGCCCATAACATCAAGAAAATGGTAGTAAGGTGAATCTTTCCAGCTTTTCGTAGACGCCTGCATGCCGCCTTCGGCCATCATTGTGTTAGCATCTCCGTGCCTTAATTTAGTCGCTATGATGACGCGGGCTCCTTCTTCCTGGGCCAGAAGTGCGGCTGCCGTGCCGGCCCCACCCCCACCAATTACCAGCACGTCCGTTTCGTAATGAACTTCCTTAAAATCTATACTATCAGGGTCCACGCGGCTTTTTGCCTCAAAAGTGTCCGCTATCTCCTGGGCTATGGCCAAACCTTTGCTAGGCCCAACCTTCAACTCCCGTAAAGCTCCTGCCCGGAAATCAGGGTGGTATTTTTCCAATCGGTCACGACGTTGATCCAGAGTGAGAGCTGGGAACTCCTGCCCGGCCTTTTTCTTCATCACTCGTTCAGGACGGGTCTTCTCAACCCTTTTTATAAATTCCATCAATTCTGCGGTGTATCCCATAAAATCCTCCGGATCAAAAAAGCTCTTGTTTCGCTTCAAAAAGGCTTTGCCACCATTTTTCAAGTATGTGGTCAAATGAAAGATTTGTCATCCGGCGTCCAGTCTTCAGGGGCCGTATGAGGTTCCATCTGCCGATCCACATAGAGTTTTCGCAAAGTTTCCGGGTCAGCGGCCATGAGTTGGTCCAAAGCTTTGTCATACCTGTGGGAATTTATTTTCTCCACCATGTCTTCCACGTGTTTAGCTTGAGGCCAAATATGCCGCCCCGTAATTCGTCTGCACATTATGGCGATATTATATTGGCCAAGTTCAGCTGGACACCGGGACGCGCAGATGCCGCACATCACGCAGGACATGGAAATTTCCGCGGCCTTTTCAACATCTCCCCTGAGCGCGGCCGAGACATACTCCATGACCGAAATTTCCATAGGACATGATTTGGTGCAGGTGTTGCATCCCATGCATTTCGCAAGTTCCGGATAGTATTTCAACAAAGTCTGAGCTTCGGGCTTGAGTTCCTCCAGATTGTAAACGGCCCTGTTCGCTGGGAAAAACGGAACCATTGTCAGATACATGTTTGGAATAACAACCGTCTGGCAAGCCAACCCAACGCTTATTTTGGAGCTGCCAGGCATCCTGTAGACCGTAGCGCATGCGCCACAAATTCCGCCACGACAACCGCAACCGCGTATCAATTGGTAACCGGCATATTCGAAAGCCTTTTGAATGGTTAGAGTGCTCGGAACCATGTATCTTTTTCCCATTATGAAAATGGGAACAAGATCAGTCCTTGCCGCTGCTTCGCTCGTTGTCTCGGTTTGCTGAACAGCCCCTTGAACCATTGAAGACATGAAATCACTTCCTTTCTCAAAAACGCCTATATTCAACCGCCTCAATTATCTGGCTAAAAAGACTCCGATCATCACTCCCAGGATCAACGCCATTATGGCCATGTAATAGTTGTCCAGAGACGTAATCTTAGGGGCCGGCTGAATCGTCTCCGGCACTACTTCATCAACTATGTAATCCTTGTAACACGTGTCAACCTGAGGACAGGCCAGAACACATGAATAACATTGCTCACAATCTTCACCAACGCACGATTCAAGGGCGAAAGACGTCCTCTGTTGAGTTTTGTCAAATCTTTTTGAGTCCTTACGAAGGACAGGGCATGAATCCACGCAGTTGCCGCATCCAAGACAGCCCTTGTCGCCTGTGATGTCTAATTCCGCGTCATTTATGTAAAGCCTGTGATAGGGTTCCATCCCTTTGGAAAGAAGCCTGAACCTGGCCACAGGAGGTTCTTTGGTCTGCAAAATAACATTTGCGACTTCTTTGTTCATCCGGTCTTTGGAACTATCCCTGGTCGTGGTCATCTAAACGCTCCCATAACGCCCGTAAATGGCTCATCTCAGCTCCGATCCAGCTATGCCTCGATTAGAATTCATGGAATTCCCTGTAAATTCCCTTGGAACGGTTGTCAAAAACCGCATTGATGTCATCCCCAAACTTGTTTGAAACTCCACGAGCCGCAAATGTCCTGGTCTCTCGTTTCTTTTTATAATTATCCAGCCAGTCCGGTGTCATTGTCGGATGGCATTTTAAACAGTTTTCCAGATTGTAGCTTTCACGGCATTCAGATTTAAATATCCTCGTCTTGTAGTGAATTTGACCGTTGTGACATCTTCTGCATGTTGATTCTGCAGGGAAAGAAACCATCCACCTCGGATTAGCCGATAACTTGTCCCAAGCCTCGTCTCGCGCTGAAGCAAACTGCCCAACGGTCATTGGCTGGATTTGACCTGCCCTGAAAGAATGAGATGCCAGAGAATGACAGGAGTCACAGGACATGTGATTCACTTCGGCGTACTTGACGTCTTTGTCGGACCTCAACGGATCCTGGTCCTTGAAACGTTCATGACATTTAGAACAGGCATTTTCTCTGGCCAACACATGCTTTCGGTGGTCCATCAGCAACCCGATTTCTCTCAGGTCGCCCGGCGGCATGTCTCTCTTGTAGACGGTCTTGCGAAAAATTGCCGCGTAATGGCAGGTCTTGCAATTGTCGCTCGGTACCCTGGTTTTGTAAAAAAGTCCCGAAATTTGAGGTTTTCTGGGATCCATTTGCGGGACAAGGTAAGAAGCTACGTGCAACAGACCACGAAATTTTGAAGCCACGGTATTTTTTGGGCTGCCCTCGATGTGACAGTTGGCGCAAGCCACCAGTTCGTGGGAAAAACCTCTGTTTTCAGCTATCAACCTGCTTTTCATCCAATCGACATAGGCCGCCTGCTGTTGATGACAAGCCATACACGTAAAGCTCCGAACGGAAACCTCAGCGAGCAAACCTGCCACCAGCAATAACGCAACAACGCTGATCACTATGATAGTCGGGCCCTTGGACATCAGGCGGTTTCCTTCCCGGTTTCAATGCGCTGCCGGATTTTTTTCTGGCGAGCCGCCTGAAAAGCGGCGGATATGATCAGAGGGCCAGAGTTGCCAATGGGACACTTGCAGGCGCATCGACCACATCCCACACAATATTTTGAAAGTTCCATAACACGTTCATATTCCCCGAGCCTGGTCAAAAGCACCAACCCCATAGGCATTTGAACGCCTTCCACTTCTTTCAGCGGGCACACTCCTACACACGAAGCGCAGTTGTAACAGTTTATGGATCGGCCGGTGCCTGGAACCAGCATCGACTGAAGCGCATACTCAAAAACCAAAAAAGCCGCAAAAATTATGGCCAGACTGTTCAGGGTCACGCGATCCGGCGCCTGGCCAATGAAAGTGCTTAAGTAAGCTCTTGAGAATATATTATATTCTGGAAAATCAGGAATGCCTTTTGTCAGGGCGGATTCAATCGCGTTTATATAACCTGTGAGAGTCTCGGCGCCCCCTCGAAACATTTCAGGCTGACTGGGTCTTTCCAGCATCCCATTTTTCAGAATTTCCGTCTTGAAAGGAGAAATCTGATTGTCCAATACCGAAATCAGGTCCGAATATTCCAGGGTCTTGATTCCCACGATCCGTCGATTCTTGACTTCTGCCTCGACTTTGATCGACCCCCTGAAACCCTGACCCTCCCCTACGTATTTTCCATCGTGGACCTGAGAAATGCCGGCGCCCCAGGGACGCTTGGCTATACGATCCTGATCCACTGCCGTAACATTGTAGTAAGAAATGAAATAACCGGCTTTCACAACCAATATAACTATTATTAGATACCAGATATTGCGCGAGCCTGTTTTACGGTATTCCCGGTAGTAAGTGACCAGCAATGTCAAAACAATCGCCACCGTCAGGATGTACCGGCTCGAGGGAAATAATATGGCTACCAGCGCCGCATAGATTAATAGCCTGATTCCCCTGGAGTTGACCGCCTCCCACAAAAATCCCAGCGGATCACGCAATAGCCTTGACCAAGTCATCTATGTATTCCTTTCCTACAAGACCTTGCGCTAACGCCAGTTTGAGAGTTTGTTTGGGCACCACGCCGCCAAGAATGGCTTGCCTTGTTTCGTGCTGCATGGTCGCAAACATTTGTGGCAAAGGCAGGTACTGCACGCAAAAACTCTGACAATTACCACAGCGAATACATTTCAGGCCACCGTTGCGGATAAAACGATCATAATCGAGCACCCGGCCCGCTACTACCAGTTCGGCCTGCAGCGATATTCCCACGGGGCATCTGTCCTGAGTGGCGTAACATGCCCGACATTCGTAGCAATAAATGGTGGCGGGATTCAACCTGAACAGCGGCTTGATTACTACACTTAACATGGCGGCAACTATTCCAAACAGCGCCACCCGGTCAAGATTCATAGTCCAGCCACGATCCTTGAGGTTCGTGAAAAACTGATACCTGTGAATCCCGGGTAGAATTACCGGCTGTTCAGTATCTTGCCTTTTGGCCCCAATCTTTGGGATGTCCTTTTTATCCGACATGAGCCTTTTTCCCTACGTCATATCAGTGAGGCAACATGGCTGACATCAGAATACCTGCTATCAAGCCGCCCAGAGCGCCCTGGACAATTTCCCCGGGAGATGTCATATCCAGGGCCCAGGCTATTATAGCTCCAGACAATACCCCTACGAACGCAAATATTATCCACATCAACAAGGCGCAGCCTCTGTTTCACCACAGCTTTATCGATTCCGCCGGGAGAATTGTCAAATCATTGAGTTTGGAACCAGATAAAATCATAACCCTGGACCACTTAAGGTCGCCGTCATCCTCTTGGACAGCATTTTGGGGACCATGAATCCAATCAAGGCGGCAGCGATCAGGCCACCAATCGCTCCCTGTCCTATCTTGACAAAATCCATCTCGAAGACAGCGAAAGCCAGTATAGCGCCACTTAATGCCCCTCCAATGAAAAACCCGACAAGTTGAATGTAATAGTTGTTCGGCGAATCTTTCCTGAATAACTTCGAACCGATAACCAGCAACAGAATATTGACGAACGCTATCACTACGGCAAACGCCACTATCATTTTTATATCCTGAAAAAATCTCGGGTCTGATGGCTGGAATATTGACAGATTCAGAAACTTCATAAAAATTGCGGCCATTGGGGCCATGATGGCCATGGAGGCAAAAGTGTAGGCGCCCTTGATAAAGCCTGTCTCGGCCCTCATTGTGCCTTCACCCATCATGCCGCCACCCCCCAGAGGTGAAGGTCCACAAGATGTGGTGGCGTTGATTATGTATGCCGCCATTACTATGGCCAACTGGGACCAGTTAAGAAAATCGTACTGGGCCGGCCCAAACAGGTAGAGCACCGGCACGAGAGCCGCTGTTAGAATTCGCGCGCATGACAATGGCAGTATTGTCTGGAATTGAACGAATATCGCCAGCATTCCCGCCACGCCCAAAAACTGCACGCTCACAAGACTGTTTAGAATCTGTCCTAAGGCTTTGAATCCATCTGTAGCCGCCAAGGCCCCGGCAGCGAGAAATCCTGCTGCCATCGCCGTTACCGGAAGTAGAATTATGCCTTCCAACAGATCGTTCAACCTGATGCGACACACGATTATCATCAAGATGGCGCCTGCCACCAGCACCGACTGGACCGGCATCTTCCCGAGCGGCTGAAAAATTGCAATCAGCAATGAAACTACAAAAATAATCAGGGCCAGATAGCCCTCAAGAGGAGCTTTTATTTCAGGCTCCGAGTGGAGTCCCCCAGAGGCCGAAGCCGGCGCTTCACGAAGCGATACGTCATTCGGATAAATCTTTTGACTTATGAGCTTCAGGAAAAGAGCCACAACCGCTGTTCCCAACATCAGTGAAAATGCCTGAGGCGCTCGTAGAATGCCGTCGGAAGCAGTAGCAAAAAAACTGCCCAGAAAACCTTCGGCTATCTGTCCCACTCCACCGATAGGCGAAGGGCCGCACGATCCCATCGCATTCCGTGTAAACGCTCCTATCAAAACAATAAGTTGGGACTTTGTCAGTATCCCCAGTCCACCTTCGAACCCAAAAGTAAAAAGGAGTGGAAGCAGCGCGGCGGCCAGAATTCGGCCGCAAGGCAGTGAGGATATCACCGGCAGGTTGATGAGGATAACTAATGTCCCGACCAGACCTATCGGGCTTCGTCTCAACAATCGCAATAGCGCCTTTAGAGCTTCAAAGCCGCCTGAAGCCTTCAAACCACCGGCAAGGAAAAGTCCTGTCAACAGAGCCGTTATAGGATGAAGAATGATTCCACCTAAAAATTCATTTGGCATGAGCAAGACGGCTTGTATGCCGTAGGCCGAATATTTAAACACAGCCCCGACAATCAGGCACAATACGGTCGATATGACGAGAACCGTTTGAACGGGCGTACGGATATAACCGAACAATGTAGACAGCATCAGGGCAAGAAAAATTCCCAGGTTTATGTACCCTAAATACTCCAACGATTATCTCCCTATGACCCTAGCAAATGATGCTGACCGTTATTGCAAACCAATTTCTAGACCCTGGCTGGTCCGCATGCCTTTCCTGACCTCTGTTGAAACCACGGGGTGTCCACAACATATCCATTTGAAGAATTGAAAATCCGTACCTGAGTTCCTACCGTAAGTCTTCCCATGCATGCCGTGCAACTGTTCAGCTCAGCCTCGATTACAGAACCGTCATCTAGTTTAACCCTGGCTGTCAGTACCGGTGAGACCAGTAAGCCCAGGTCGGAATCTTCAAATCCCACTATTATTCCACGACTGGATCGTCGAGCACGGTATATCTCGGCCGTTAAAAATACTATTAGCAAAAATATTAATGTGACAGTTTCCAAATCCATTTTCTTGAGATCACCACGCTCCGCTTAAAAGCGGCGACCATGTCACGTAATTTAAATTTTTTTCACCCTGTTGTTACCGCTATCTGAGACATAAACAAATCCGTTTTTTTCCACTATACCTGTTGGTCTTCTCAGATCAGCGTCACCCGAGCCTTCTTTTCCAATGACTGCAAGCAACTTTCCTTCGGGACTGAAATGCTGAATCCTGTGGTTCCCGGTATCTGCGATCCATATAGATCCGTCGCTAGCCACAAACATTCCCTGTGGCAGATTCATCTGGCCCGGAGCGCTTCCCTCCGATCCAAAACTCCGCCTGAACACATTTTCCCTGTTAAAAAACTTTACCTGACCGTGTTTGCTGTCTAGCACTGCTATCTCGTTGTCAGGCGTATGGGAACATGCGGTCGGCAATCTGAACTGATCATCAGCGTCTCCAAGGTCACCTATGACCGAAATCAACTCATGGTTCCTGAAAACCTGTATCCTGTGATTTCTGGTGTCAGCCACGAGCATTCTCTTTTGGTCGTCCACGTAAACTCCTTGCGGAGTCGAGAAACAGCCGCCGATGCTCCCTACCGAACCTATTGACCTCTTTACCTGACCGTTTTTGTCGAAAACCTGTATTCGACAATTGTTCGAATCGACAATGTACAGCAGGCCTTCCTCATCACAGGCTATTCCCTTGGGATAGTTCAGTCTACCGATATGAGCGCCTGGCTTTCCAAAGTAATCAGAAGGCACAAGATCGTCATTCAGCTTTGAGATACGGTATACCGGAGGCTCGCTGACGAACAGGTTGCCCTCCGGATCAAAAGCCAGGGCAAAAGGGTTGTTCAGAGAATGGGAGTCTTTTGGTGTGGGGGCAGATGGTGATTCAGTTGCGCCAGTGATTTTAGCCGCGCCGACCGCCAGCGTTGATGCCACTCCAGCGGCCCCCAGGGTTTTGATGAATTCACGTCTTTTCATTGAGCTATTTCTGCTCTCATGTTGAACTTATCAAATACAGATGGCGCAGTCTTGATGGCTGGTCTCTCAGGCCAATCTAATACCAAGCATAATTCTAGTCAAGACTTACTCTTAACTGATTACACATTAAATTCGACACCACTGGCCCTGCGTTTTTGGTGAGATGACTACAAGGCGTTCATGCAAAACGCATTATTTCATTAACAGACGCTCTTTTACTCCTGAACAGACTCGCCTTGTCGGTTGGATGCGGATAGCCCAGGGCTATTCCAATCACAAGCTTAAAGGTTTCTGGAACCGAGAGAGTTTTTCGCACTATGTCCGGGAAATGCATTGAAGCCGCCAGATAGATCGTTCCCAATCCCTGTTCGGTGGCAAGATAACAGATGGTCGTCCCGATTGACCCTATATCCAGGCACGAATAGGGCTCGTTCATCTCTGCATTTATGAAAAGATATATGATGGAAGGGGCGCCGAAGAATCTGTACATGTTAAGGTAATGCTGTTTACGGGCTTCCTTGTCATCTCGCTCAATCCCCATGTAAGTGAAAAGTTCTGACCCCAACCCCATGTATCTTCCTTTATAAAGTTCAGGAAAGATCACCGGCGTCTTGATGTCCGGACGCGGAGCAGTGCCTTTCTTGCCCTCCTCTTCAAATGCGTCTGCCAGTTGTTTCGCCTTTTCGCCATCTGCAACCACTATTTCCCATGGTTGGGTGTTCCCCCATGAAGGCGCCCATCGCGCGTTGTCTATTATCCTGGTTACTATTTCTCTTGAAACTGGTTTGGGTAAAAAAGATCTTATGCTTTTGCGGTTCAAAATCGACTCTTCCAGATTCATTTTTATTCCCTCCACAGTAAAAATTTATTTTGTATTACAGTATCATAAATTTTATGTACGGAAAAACTACTTCTAAATATTTACAAAAATGCGAAAATAATGCTAATTTAGAGCGTTAATACTTAGACAACAATTCACAGTAGTGAAGGAGGGACCCAAAATGGCTTTTTCGTTCCGAGGACGCGCTATTAACAAGGTTGGTGTGATTGGATCTGGTCAGATCGGTCCTGATATAGCCCTACATTTTGTAAAGGTCTTACATAATTACGGGACCCAGGTAGTGGTAGTGGATATATCCAAAGACGCTCTTGAAAAAGGAAAAGCAAAACTTTTCAAGAAAATAGACAAGGGCGGTCAGACCGGAGCTTTCAAGCCTGCCGAGGTTGAAGGCATGAAAAGCCACGTCCTGTTCACGGACGATTATGGCCAACTTGCCGGGGCTGACATTGTCGTAGAAGCGGCCACCGAAGACCTGCCGCTGAAACGAAGAATCTTCAGACAGATAGAAGATCTGGTTGCTTCAGACGCTATTCTCACCAGCAACTCATCCCACATTGAGCCGGAGAGGATTTTTTCCGAATTAAAACATAAAGCAAGGTCCCTGTGCACTCATTACTTTTTTCCCGCTGAACGCAACCCTGCAATTGAAATTATTCCGGGGCAAGATACAGATCCTGACATTCATGAATTCATGATGAGATTTTACGAAACGATCGGCAAGATTCCGATCAAAGTTGGATCTCGATACGGCTACGCAGTGGACCCGGTTTTTGAGGGATTATTACTCGCCTGTATACAATGTGTTGACGCCGGGCATGGCGACACCAAACAGGTGGATCAGGTCGCTTCAAAGTGTCTGGGGCTAACCGTTGGGCCCTTTACGGCTCACAATCTCACCGGTGGAAATCCAATTAGCGCCCATGGACTTTCCGAAATGAATGAAATTCTGAACAAATGGTTCAGGGTCCCTGAGCGATTGAAAAAGATGGTGGAAACAGGAGCGAACTGGGAAGTTCCATCAAGGGGAGAGGTCATTGAGATTGACCCGGAAAAAGAGAAAATCATAAAAGAGGAACTGCTTGGCGCTTATTTCGCTATGGTTTGCGACATGCTGGATTCTGAGATAATCACTACAAGCGACTTCGATCTTCTCATTAGTGTCGCTCTCGACATGAAGCCTCCGTTCAGCTTCATGAATTCCATGGGCGTCGATAAAGCTCTGACTTTGGTTGAATCCTTCAACAAAAAATACCCTGACATGCCCGTTTCGAAAACCCTTCGCAATCAGGCCGCATCCGGCAAGCCATGGGAACTGCTCGATGTCCTTTTCAGGAATCAGGGTGATGTCGGAATCATAACAATCTGTCGCCCGAAGGCTCTCAATGCTTTGAACTCAAAAGTATTCCATGAAATCAAAGGCTATTGCGAAATAATCAAAAATGATCCGAGCATAAAAGCCGCAGTGATAACCGGCTTTGGGAACAAAGCTTTTGTTGCCGGCGCAGATATAAAAGAAATGGCCGGATTAACAGAACCTTCCCAGGCTGAGGCTTTTGCGCGTAAAGGCCAGATTTCCACAACGGAGTTTGAGAACCTGGGCAAACCGATAGTCGCCGCTTTGAACGGGTTCATGCTAGGAGGCGGATGTGAACTGGCCATGTGTTGCGCCGCCAGGGTTACTCTGAAAGGATTGAAATTCTTTGCCGGTCAGCCTGAGGTCAACCTGGGACTCATCCCTGGCATGGGTGGAACCCAGAGATTGCCTCGAATAGTCGGTTTTGAAAAAGCCTCGGAAATGATTAGAACAGCCAACCCGATATCAAGTCAGCAGGCCTTTGAATACGGCCTTGTGAATGAACTGGTTGAAGGGGACGTTCTTCCTCGTTCAATTGAACTGGCTAGAGAACTCGCTGAAGGAAAGACTACTGTCAAGGCCATTGAAAAAGGGCCGGTACCCGGAGCGCCGGATCATCTGGCTGAAGTCAACATCGGTCATTTATCAAAAGCTCTGGACCAACTGGTGGTCGATGCAATCATTCAGGGAGCGAAAATGACTCTGGAAGATGGCCTGAAACATGAGGCATACCTTTTCGGTCAATGCTGGACCAAAAAGGACAACAGAATAGGACTGCAGAATTTCATCGAGAAAGGCGCCAAGTCCAAAGCAGAATTTATTCACGAATAAATTCCCACGATGTATTTTAAGGTAGATCGTGAGAAGAGAGCCAAATCAAATTTTTGGCTCTCTTTCATTTTTTACATTCCTTGCTGTTTAAGTTTTCCTCAAATCGCTCTATCCTTGTGCGCATGAAGCCAACCATAGAACGTAATTCCCTGGAACGCATTGTCCTTAACTCGATCAGCGAGCACCACATGATTGAGCCTGGGGACAAAATAGTGGTCGCTGTCTCGGGCGGGGTAGACTCGGTGGCGCTTTTGTGTGTTCTCAATTCACTGTTTCCAGAAATGAATCTCGAGTTGATAGTGGCGCATGTTAATCACAATTTGCGCCCCGGTTCTGTTAAAGACAAAGATTTTGTTGAAAATCTTGCATCCAGATTACACCTGGACTTTTATCATCTCGACGCAAATGTCCGGGCATATTCGGCGGAACATCATTTGAGCCTGGAAGAGTCCGGTCGTATAATCAGATATTCTTTTTTCCGAGAATTGCTTACAGACTTGAAAGCCAACCGGGTAGCCACGGCTCATCATGTTGACGACCAGATTGAAACTGTCTTGCTTAGATTAATTCGGGGAAGCGTCACTACCGGATTAAGAGGAATCCCAGCCGTAAGAGGAGCAATAATCAGGCCATTCATCAAAGTTGAGAGATCACAAATTGTTGAATACTGCAGACAAAAAGGTTTGAATTACATAAATGATGAAACCAATTTTGAGATAGTGGCCGATAGGAACTTTATTAGAAACAGAGTTCTCAAGGAAATTGAAACAAGATTTCCTCAATACCGAAAATCTGTTTTAAGGACTACGGAACTTCTGAGTCGCGATGAGGAATTCCTTGAAAAAAAGGCCGGCCACCTCTACGACCTTGCAGTCAAGAGACGAGATCAGGAAATTGTTGTTGACGTAAAACATATTTCCGGAGCTGACGATGCAATAGGCGCCAGAGTTCTAAGATCAGCCTTTTACGATTTAACAGGGCCCGACCTGAGGTTGACACAAATCAATCTCGATCAATCACTTTCTCTGGCCAGGAGCCCAAAGCCCTCTTCCAGCATTGATTTACCAGGATTTTTAAATATCAGACGTGATTATGATAAATTAGTTATTAGCAAAAAATCGGAGGAACAAGTTGAGTCGTATTCATACACTATAAACGGTCCCGGAATTCTTGAGCTACCATCAGCATGGGGTACACTGACTTTTACGTTACTGAAACATTTGCCTGATGAAGAAAAAATCAGGATAGACACTGGAAAAGCCTATTTTGATTTGGATTCCCTGGAATATCCTCTTATAGTCCGTTCGTTCATGCCGGGAGACAGACTGGAAGCCTGGGGTGTAAAAGGCTCCACAAAAGTCAAAAAAATTTTTATTGATAAAAAAATATCCTTGAGCTTGAGGCGGAGAATACCCCTGATCATTAAAGATGATAAAATATTGTGGATAGCAGGTGTTAGAAGAAGCCGTCTCCATGGTCTCACATCTCTATCGAAAAGGATTCTGGAGATAACGTGGATCAAGAATTCGAATCCGGAAAAAACCAAATGAATTCTTATGAGAACAGAAAAGGCTTGATCGGTTATGAGCAAGCGCTCAGCCTGGCATTTGAAAACGTGCGCCCCATGCCGGAAGAGTTATGCGCTATAATCGATGCCTTGGGACGAGTGGTTTCAAGAGACGTCAAAGCCGTCGTAAATTTGCCATCGAGGGATTCCTCGCTGAAGGATGGTTATGCCGTCTTGTCTTCGGACATTCAAACAGCGGGACCATCCAATCCCGTTTTCCTCTTGTCAATCAGGGTGAATTGGTCACGCCTCCCGGAGCCGGTCTGTTGGCGGCTGGTGGAATTTCTAGTGTGCCTGTAGTGTGCTTACCCAGGGTTGCGCTTCTGGCCACCGGTGATGAAATTATAGCTCCTGGAAAACCACTTGGCTCTGGAATGGTCTATGCCAGCAACGTCGCAATGCAGGAAGCATGGTTGAGGACTTTAGGCATCAATTGCCGCACAGAAGTTAGCAGAGATTCTTTGGAAATGCGCAGCAGAAGACTGAGCGCAATGGGAAAAACAAAAGCCCTTGTTAAAATACCGGAGGGAACGGAAAAGCTGACGGCCGGAACTAGGGTCAGTTTCTAGCAAGTGACATAGATTTTGGCTATTTTCCCCACTCATGGAATCCAGACAAAATTTTCACTTCATAAGAAAGGTTGTGTGAATTGATCACTAGTTTGACTATCACCATAGTTGTGAACAATTTTGTCTCCAGATCAGGAATGAAAGGTGAACATGGCCTTAGCCTGTTGATAGATGTGGAAGAGGCTCATGTAAAAAACAAAATACTTATGGATACCGGCCAAACCCCTGAGACCTTGCTATACAATTTGAGGGCCTTAAATGTTCAAACCTCAGAGATTTCCAAGGTCGTCATAAGTCATGGACACTATGACCACACAGGTGGACTCTGCGGATTGCTGGAGAGTAGTAACGGAAATCTCGAAGTTCTAGCTTCCGCGTTCGCTTGGGGACTTCGATTCAATAACAATCAGAACATGAAGGAAATAGGACCTGGATTCGACACCAGCGAAATAATGGAACGCGGTGGGAAATACAACGAAATAAATCAACTCTACCAGCTCTGTGACCACCTCATGCTTAGCGGACCAATAAATAAAACAGAATCATGTGAAGCCAACAGAACCTTCATACGATCTACTGATCAAGGTTTCATGCCGGACACTTTTCAGGATGACATGGCCATTGTTGCGGATCTAGGTCCCGAAGGACTATTAATACTGACCGGATGCTGTCATTCAGGTATAATCAATACAATCCGGCATTGCATTAAAATAACAGGAAATAACCGGATCAAGGGTATTCTCGGTGGGCTCCACCTGATAAATGCAGACACAGAGCGGCTGATTATCACCCGGGATTTTCTGAAAGACATCGATTGTGATTTCATAGCTCCAGTACATTGTTCAGGTTTGGAAGCAACGTGCTATCTAAGACGTGAACTGGGCGATGTAGTAAAATTTCCTGGAGCCGGAGAGACTTTTAAGATTATCTGAATATTTTTGAAAGAGGATTACAACATGCCTTTGCGCCCCTTTGACAGAATGCCCACGAATGTTGCCATTGCCTGTCCTATTGTAAGGGGTGATGTTTGATTCTGCTCGCAAAAGGAAAAATTCTTTATAGCGTATTGAATACAGCGCTATTGTTAATGTTGGTCACACCTCCGGTATGTTTTGCTTCCAATGACTACCTGAACCTGAACCTGAACACAAACAGCGACGGTATTATCGCATCAACTTTTAACATTTCCGAAATAGACCGCAATTCTCGATCTAACGTGGTTGATGATGATTTGGGGACCGTCGGAATCAAACTGTTTGATGAGGTCATGAGACTAATTCAAAACCACTATGTGTCCAATTTTCCCAAGAAACATATTCTCAAAGAGACTGTCGAGAAACTTGTTTTTTCTTTAGATCCCCTTTGCGCAGAGAAGATTCCTGGTTTCGATCAATGTTTTGACACACCGGAGGCATGTTTTGCTGCAACTTTGTCCAAAATTGCCAAACGCTGCAAGATTAGGGAACAGCAGGTAACTCTGATGGCGCTAGAGATAGTTCTCAGGGATCTGGACCAGTATTCCTCGATACTTGACTCCAAAATGATCAATGAACTCAAGATCAGCGCGGAAGGAAAGTTTGGAGGAATAGGCATGGTAGTGGCTTCCAAAAATGGAGCATATGTAGTCATTTCCTCAATTGAAGGGTCTCCGGCTCATGAGGCGGGTATAAACTCCGGAGACATTATTCTCGCCATTGATGGCAAGACGTTGCAGGGATTACCCCTGAATGAGTCTCTGGGACTTGTTCGAGGTCCGTCAGGATCTCTTATTCGCATCAAAGTCATGAATCACCTGACCGGTAAAATTCGAAACCTTGAAATGCGTAGAAAGATTATTCAGGCGACTCCGGTAAAATACACCATTATGAATCACGGAATCGGTTATATAAGAATCATAAACTTTCAGAACACAACGCGGGTGGAACTGGAAAAGGCTCTAAAATCGCTTCTGCAGAGTTCGCAGGGGCAGTTGTCTGGTCTGATTCTGGATCTGCGTGATAATCCGGGCGGGCTGTTTACCGAGGCCATCCGTGTCGCCGAGTTGTTTGTGAAAACAGGAGTGATAACATCACTTCAGGGAAAAGACACAAGATTCAGCAGGGTATTTAGTGTAAACGCCGATGGTCCATTTTCTGATCTGCCGATTGTCGTCCTTATAAACAAGGGCTCGGCAAGCGCCTCTGAAGTTTTGACCGGAGCCTTGTTGGCAAATCCAAAAGTTTTGGTAATGGGAGAGCGCAGTTTCGGAAAAGCGTCTGTTCAAAACATTTTTCCACTGCCCGGGTCAATGGCTTTGAGACTTACTACCGCTCATTACTTCACTTCGGATGGACGCGATATCGAGGGCAAAGGACTGGAGCCCGACATTCCGTTAACCAATCATCAGCTCCTGGATCAGGACAAGACAAAAAACGCGGATATTAGTGAAATTTTACGGGATCCCGAAGTGAACATGGCCATGAATCGATTACTATCACCGAATTTTCCAATAGAATTAGTATTTTCCAATCTTTTTTAAAATGCTTTTTGTAGTTATTAAACATAAAATTCTTGAGCTACTTAACAAATCAATATGTTTACATTTTATTCTTGATTTTATAATGCTTTTTGTGTATGGTTTGCTTGCCTTTCAAACGAAAGGCTGTTGATTGTTTATTTTAAATTGGTTTAAATCAAGGAGGTTAACGGGGCAATGAGCTTGCCGACAGGCCATGTTAGACGTCTGTTTCTGGGTTTCACTTGCTCTATCATGTTTCTGGTTGTATTCGCAGTGTTAGTGGCCTACAACACGGAAGCGGAGTCAGCCAGTTATATTAAATCAACGGTAGATGAGTATCCTCTGACCATAGGGATATACACGGCTAACCCGGAGGAGACGATAACATTCTACAAGAAACTGGGGTTCCGTTCCTCAGAAGGTCTTTCGAAAGGCTTGGATGTCTTTTCGATGGAAAAAGAAGGAACACCCTACAAACTTGACATTCTTCACAACCGTTATGTCAGCAAGGCGGAACTTTCTGGTGGCGTGTCAGGAATGAGCTTTAAAGTTAACGACTTATCCGAATCAGTTCGTGAGCTTCAGAAAAAAGGTCTTCGATTTGTCGAGACAGACGGTCAGAGAGACGGTGTAAACTACGCATCTCTTAGTGACCCAAACGGGATAAGTATAAAACTTTTTCAACCTTAGACACTCCGCACACCGAGCGCAGAATTTCAAAACGAGCCTGAAAAATAAGGCTCGTTTTTGTTTTTATGCCTTGTAACAAATTTTATCGCCCCAGTTCACCTTTAACCTTTTGGATATCTTCCGCCTCCAACCTGAATGGAAAGTTTCTAATGTCTTTGCCTGGTTTTTCGTTGCCGTAAGGTCTGTTACAGGCTGTTCTTCCGTCAAAGCCCGGACATCCTGATGTCTCGAAAGGCTCACCTGTATTTATAATTTCATCAAGTTGGCGATCATCAACACCAAATTCAATGATTACATCTGAGTGGTCAAAAGTCATTTTATCAAACGAGGACTTGTCATTATCAATCAGCCACCTGGCCAACTGGATTCTTCGGTAGACCTCAACCGGAGGTGACTGAACAGATTCCATGAGCGAGCCTTTCTCGGGAAAAAAAGAAAAAAGATGGGTAAAGCCGCCCATACCATGGGCCCTATCGATGGTCTGGACCAGTTCTCTTTCCGTTTCCCCCAATCCACAGATCAGATGAACTCCGGACTTGTTTTTTCCAAACACATCCAGACTCTCCTCGTAAACCCTCCAGTAGGTATTCCATTTATGAGGTCCACTTACACCTGTACCTCTGAGTTTGTCGAACAGAGCCTCCGTGGCGCAGTCTACGGCCACTCCTATCCTGTCTGCGCCGGCTGCCTTCAGATTTTTCAGATCATTTTTCTTGAGCACTGTTGGTGAAATCAGGAGTGAAACCATTTTTTTGGTGTTGGAAACCACTTTTTCACATATATGCAGGGAATCTTTTACACTGTTCGGGTGGGTCACCATCGAGACGCACACCCGGCTGACTCTATCGGGAGTCTGTTTTATGGCTTCTATAACATCCTCCGTCTTAAAGGTCTTCCACGGAACCCTGATAAAACTCCCTCCATTTTTCACCTGTTCCTTTTCTGCGGCCAATCCGCAAAATGAACAGTTAGCCCGGCAACCGTTCTTGTATGTCAACAGGAGATTGATGCAGCCTAGGCGGGCATTACGATAAAACCAGCCACCCTCGAATTTCAGTGTCATGGCGGCGGCTAAAGACAGCCTGACGTATTCCGGGCTGTGGTCGATCCGAGTCTCAACAATCTTTGATGGAACCGAATTCATCGTTTTCCCTCAGTTCTTGAATTCTTTATCTGGATAACACTTAGTGTCGCAATATCAAGGTCGTCTAGCTTTAATTAACCGCACAGCATGAGCTTTCGTATTTAACTTCAAGTCCCATGTTTTGCGCCAGTTCCACAGCCTTGTCGGAGGCCAGCGCGATGGAATTTACTCCGGCTTTTACGGCTATGATATCTACAGCAAGCCGGTATTTTCCGCGAGGTCTGGCGCACCCGAGTGATGCCAGCGTTTGAGGCATTTGAAAACGCGCTTTAACCAGAAACCTGCCTACTTCGTCGGGAGTCGGCGGAACAACTTTTTCCATGGGGGTTTGTTTCAGAGGATTTAATACCACCACCACATATTTTTTGATGGGATAACTTTTTATGATTTCCAGCGCCCGATATTCACCTAAAATCTCTCCAAAATGAAGACCCATGATAATATGAGGCGCGATTTCTATTCCGGCATGGCTCAAAGCATCCATGGTTATCATGATGGAACTCACGCCGTCTTTTAAATGATAAACTTCAAGAGCAGTTTTTTCTGAGCCTATGACGTCCACGAGAGCCTGGTCAACTCCGGCGGCCTTGAGAGCTGAAGCTGTCTTTTTGTCAACCTGACCCGGGTGGACTGACACCTTCAAATTCGTCCGTTTTTTTATCTCAAAAATGGTGTCGGTGAAACGCTCCCAGGGTAAAAATCCATTCTCGTCACACCCCCCGGTCAAAAGGATTCCTATGTCACCACGTTTCTGGGCATTAAGTGCGAAGTTCAACAATGCGTCTGGAGAGTTCAGTTCCGGCATGGATTGCAACAAAACTCCTTTGCAATGCTCGCAGCTCAACGAACAGTTTCTTGTCGTTATCGAAACGGCTTGGTATTTACCCCGAATGCCGTTGTAAACAAACATGCCCGGTGAATAAACCGTCAGAATGGAGCCGTGATTTGAACGCGACAAATTCCAAGATTCAGCAAATTGATCTTCATTCATGTCAAAAGTCCCGGACACGTTTTCTGTAACCCTCAAAAGCAATCCAGGTTTGCGAGCAAATGGACTTCATGTCATGGCCTGGCCACCTGTCCATCATCAATTTTCTCTTGGATCTCGCGTGATTGAGAACTCCGGAATATAGACCCCTTATTTCGGACTCGTATGTGGACAAGTAATTCATGTTAGCATTTTTTATGGCCTTGACTGCCGCTATTCCGGCCATTTCTCCGGAAATCATTGCCTGCGGCGCTCCAGCTCCGGTTATGGGATGAGTCAAACCGGCAGCGTCCCCGACAAGCGCCACATTTCCCCTGACCAGTTCAGACCTGATTCCTGAAACAGGTATAAGTCCTCTGGACCTGGACAGAATTCCCGGTGTCACCAAACCCATGTTCCTGAACATGCCCAGGAAAATTTCCAAAAGCTCAAAAGGACGACTCTGTTTGTTCGCCAGCAGGCCCAGACCAAAATTTGCGGACATGCCTTTTGGAAAGAGCCAACCATAACCGTATGTTATAGATTTGTGAAAAAATATGACTGTTCTGTCCAATTTTTTCGCCAAAGGGATCTGGTACTGAATACCTAAAAGGAATTCCGGTCTCCAGGATGATAAAGACTTGCCCACAGGTGAATTTGAACCGTCAGCGCCTATCACCACTGTGGATTCGGCCTCTATTTCCCGACCCCTGTGTCTGAAAATCAACCGTTGGTTCTCCAGTTTTAATAGTCTGGAGTCGCTCAAAACCTCAGCGCCATTCGATGCGGCTTGCTTTGCCAGGTTCATGTCCAGGGATTGCCTGTCAATCATAAACCCTTCCGACCTGGTTACGGCGCCTTCACCGATCTCTGCGTTTGCCGGAAAGCTATCCTCCGGGATTATTACCGTTTCCATCGAATCTACGGACTGGTCAATGATTCGCTCATTGATCCGGAATTGAGTCACGAGTTTTTTGGGTATGAACTCTCCGCAGTGAGGTTTTTCACCGATGCGTTGCTTTTTGTCGATCAACAAAACGCTCAACCCATGCCCGGCGACTGTAGATGCGGCCACAGAACCGGCAGGACCGGCCCCGACAACAATCACATCATATTTCATCCTATTTTTCTGCATTTAGACGCCTGAGTGTCTTCTGTATCAGATCCATGTTCAAAAAAGTCTTGTTGTCGAATCGTCCTTTATATGCCTGAGAGCCTTTGCCCAAATCATAGCAGGTGGTAGAATCAAGATTGATCAGAACGCCTGCTGCATCTATCTGAGACATGTCAGCTTGATGTTTGGCAAAAAAGGCCTCGCAGCAGGAACCCACGTATATACCATTTTTACCGGCGCATTTTGATTGTATAGTATCCATGAGGTGCTCAAAACTTTGCACCGTCAATGGCTCAAGATTGTATTCCCTGGCTACGTCATAGCAAGTTCCAATTTCACATTTCCCACACTCAGAACAGCCAGGAATGTCTCGATATTCACAGTCAAGATTTTTTGAGCAGTAGGGAAGCAGAAGCCACCTGGGAATGCTTTTGTCTATTTCTTCAGGCTGAAGATTTACAAAAAAAAGCTCGTTGGCGTCTTTAAGACTCATTTGATCATTGACTATCCTGAGTCTTTTAGCCGCTTCGGCTACTGCCGAGGCGAT
Source organism: uncultured Desulfomonile sp. (assembly GCA_964528855.1). GTDB lineage: Bacteria > Desulfobacterota > Desulfomonilia > Desulfomonilales > Desulfomonilaceae > CAITZA01. Next base: position 48,202 of record CAZGVM010000002.1, read on the forward strand.
CTCGGCAGGTTGAACATCAAGAACTCGTCCTTCATAAGTGTCTAAGAAACTTAAAACTGCCTGATAAACAGTCTGTGGATCCGGTTTGAGACCCACGAGGCTTGCTTCCAGATCCCGGGACAGTTTTGCCGGGATGGAGAAAAAGTCACCTGCAATAAGGGCGAGCTGAATTCTTTTTCCGCCGGGAGACAGCCAAAGATGAGTCCTGAAAGTTCCCCCTGCCGTTTGCTTTATTGACCTGGCAGGGTCTGATTCATGAGCAGGTCTGGATTTTGAATTTACCCATTCATCACTTTGATAATACGCCGTTTCATTTTTGAGACGCTCCGATTCTCCGGATGTCAGGCCGGCGACCGAGAGGGTAATTCCCAAGCTCTTTTCGAACGATTCGGTCAGGGCATTTTTAACCATAGAAAGTGATGGCGCAGAATCAATCAGATCATTGAGAAAACATATCCTGTCCATCAGGGATTCTATTTCTCTCTTTTTAAGCTTTTCAACCGGAACTCTGAGCGCCTTTAAAAATCTGTCCACTTCATTTTCTATGAGAATTGTGCCCTGAAACATCATTGCTCCGGAGATTGCGACTCCCCCGGTGCCAGATATTTTTCTGCCATTAATTTCGATGTCGTTGCGTGGCCTGAACTTTGCTTCAACCCCCAGGCTGGATATCCCTTCAGCCGCTATTGAACAGATACGTATCAGGATGGATTCAAAGCTTCCCGTAAATGGATGGGATCCCGGCCGGCCAAAAAATTCCCAGCCAAGACCGGATTCCTGAAACAGAATTCCGCCACCGCCGGTAATCCTGCGGTTAATATCAATCCCGTGGTCCCTGCAAAAATCCCGACGTATTTCCAGTTCCACATCCTGGTTGTATCCGACAAGGGCTGCGTCCGGTTTAAATTGAAGGAACCTGAATGTCGTGGGGGAATTTCCGGAAGCGACCTCCTCGAGGATGATCATGTCCAACGCCATGTTTTCGGCAGCGGATAAAGAGCCTGTATCCAACAAACGAATTTCTTTCAATGATTCAAACCCCGGTCCAATTTTTCGGCAGCGCTTTGATCCTGTTCATCGATTCGAGGGCTTTCAGGCTTGAAGATATTACATGGAATACACATTTCCCTCAACGATGTGAAACTGATTCCGTCTAAAAGCATTTTATTTGATGGTAGGAGAGCCAAGAGCTTGTGAAGACTGGTTAAATGGTTTTCAATCCCTGAAATGTCCTTATCATGTCAATAGCTTACCAAGCCGGCGCGTAAGCCGGCCCGGTGTCATACGCAGCTATAGTTTTCGATTCCATCTCCGGAGTCAAGACTTGTCATTTTGCGCCGAGATCCAATGCAGGAGCGGCGTCAAGAGCCTTTATGACCATTTCGGTAAGATCCGGCATGCCGGATGAATAAATCATGGTCTCTTTCAGGAATACGGCGCTATAGCCTTCATCTTTGGCTACTTTGTCTATAATCTGCTGAATCTGATTCATTATGGCCGTCTGAATGGCCTGTTGCTGAACCGCCAGCTTGCTTCTCACGGCCTGCTGTTCCGACTGCATTTCCTGATATTTCTGTGTCAGGTCATTTTCAAGTTTTTCTTTCTCGGCAGGTTTCAGCGTGTCTTTACCTTTTTCAAGGTCTGCTTCGAGTTTTTTGGCTTCGGTTGTAAGGCTCTCCATTTTGGGAGAAGCTGCAGTCTGCATTTTGAGCAATTGCTCTACCGCTACTTTGACCTTGTTGGATTTGGATGAAACATCGGTAAGATTAATTTGGGCAAACTTGGCGGACTGCGCCCAACTGACATTAACGGTCGTTAAACACGCAGTAAAAACGATCAAAGTAATCAAGCAACCGAAAACCATACCTGTTTTTTTCATGAATTAATCCTTTCTCAAATAATCCCGTCAGCATACTTCAAAGTTGCTTTAGAGTCCAACAAGAAAATGCCGGTTCCGGAATCCGTTCCTGATTGGTCACTTTGGGAAACTTTATGTTTCGACCCAATTGCCAAAAACTGCATTTTGCACATGGACAATAATTTTTTTAACCGGATTTGCCCCCGATATAATGCGTTTGCCGTCTTTTTCATTCTTGAAATCTGAATTTTAGCGGACAGGTGTTTGTTGTTCATTAGAGCGTTTGGCTTCCATGACATTCTGGATCGTCTGAAAAAGCTGGTTTCTTGATATGGGTTTAGAGACATATGCGTCCATTCCGGCTTGCAGACACATTTCCTCGTCTCCTTTTACGGCGTGGGCGGTCATGGCAATTATGGGAATATTTCTGAGGCTAATGTTTTCCATGCCTCTAATCATCCTGGTAGCCTCGAGGCCGTCCATTTCCGGCATTTGCACGTCCATCAGAACAAGATCAAAGTCATCTGATGCTACTTTTTCCAAAGCTTCCAGTCCATTCTTGGCGACAACCACCAAATGTCCCTGTTTTTGAAGAATGAGAGTGGCAAGTTTCTGGTTAACCAGATTATCCTCGGCTAGAAGTATTTTCAGTGGCTTGACCGGGACAAGGCTCTCCACACTGACCGGACTCGCGGTTTTTTCCCGGGACAATTCACGCGGATTCAGGGTCATAACTATTGAATGTAAAAGATCACTTGATATCAATGGCTTTCGCAAGTACGCCTGAACCCCTAGTTCCTGACATCTTTCACACGATCCTGAAGGATTGGCCGATGACATTATTGCAATCTTCAGGTCCGACCAGTAGCTGTTCTTGCGTATAATGTCGGTTAATTCAAATCCATCAATGTCGGGCATCATGACATCGATCAATGCTATTCTGAATTGTTGATCATCGTTAATTGATGAATTCAGAATTTCCAGCGCTGTCACGGCAGAATCGGCAGTTTGCGGGAGCATCCCCCACTTGGTGAGCATTTTTTCAAGAATCATCCTGTTTGTATCGTTGTCGTCAACCACCAGTATTCTCACTTGATTGATGACGCTCAAATATTCATCCAGGGGTGGGCTGGATTCAGAAGGCCTGGTTACCATCCTGCACGTAAAATGGAATTGGCTGCCCTCACCCAATCGACTCTCTACCCATATCTTCCCTTGCATCAAATCCACCAACTGGGAGGTTATCGCAAGCCCCAAACCGGTTCCACCATATTTTCGGGTAGTAGATGAATCAACCTGGGTAAACGGATTAAAAATAATCTTTGTTTTTTCCGCCGGTATTCCTATTCCGGTGTCATTTATATCAAACTGTAACTCCACTTGATCATCAATTTCCGAAATCACACTTACATTGACCAGCACCTCTCCCGTTTCCGTAAATTTTATGGCGTTTCCTATCAGGTTAATCAGTATTTGACGCAGCCGACCGATATCTCCCGTGACTACCTCCGGAACATCTTCGGAAACGGACAATATGAGTTCGAGTTTTTTTTGACCGGCTCGGACGGCCAGGGATTGCATTATTTCTTCGAGACGATCGCGAAGGTGGAAATCGCTAAAATCGAGGTCGAGTTTGCCGGCCTCTATTTTCGAAAAATCGAGGATGTCATTAATTATTGAGAGAAGGGATTCGGCCGCATAGAGCACCAGATTCATGTGCTCTCTCTGCTCCTGGGTTAAATCCGTGTCCAGGGCGAGTTGAGTCATGCCCAAAATACCATTCATGGGTGTTCTTATTTCATGACTCATCACAGCCAGAAAATCGCTCTTGGCACTATTGGCTTTTTCGGCGTCCTCTCGGGCTTTGATAAGTTCCGATTCAATCAGCTTGCGTTGTGAGATGTCCCTGATAATGCCTATGAATGATATCTCATTGCCTAGTTTCATTTCACTGACTGAAATTTCAATGGGGAAAGATACGTTATCTTTTCGAATGCCAAAAAGTTCCCTGGTCTTGCCTATGATTCGATATTCCCCGGTTTCCAGGTATCTGCGTATGTATCCATCGTGGAGGTCGCTGTGCGGTTGCGGGACTATGATTTTGATGTTCTTGCCGATCATTTCATTCGCGCTGTGTCCGAAAATTCTCTCAGCCGCAGGATTGAATGTCTGAACGATTCCTTTCTCGTCAATGGTTATGATGGCGTCTACAACATTTTCCACTATTGAGCGGATTCTGTGCTCACTCTTTACAACCTGTTCCTCTGCTATACTTCTTCTCTGGTCATTTCGATAGGCCTGAATGATGCTCGCGCAAGTCGCAAGATAAGGATTGAGGAAGTCTATTACGTTCTGACCGTAACCTCCGGGCCTGTTTGCAATGCCGATCATGCCCACAAAAACGTCTGCGGCGTGAAAAGGTAAACCTAGGAAAGCTCTCAGTTCAGGATGTCCTTCAGGTAGTCCGCCTTTCCTGGGGTCATTCAGAGGATCATTTGATATAACAGGTTTTTCTGTCGTAATGACACGACCGAACAGTGTTTTTAAATTGCGAAATTCAAGACCTTCGTTGGAATATTTTTCATAGAAAGCCCTGGTGGTGTCATTCCAGGCGATATTTGTGACTGCGAATGTCTTTAGATAAGGTTGTTCATTTTGATCATAGAGAATTTCCCCGATGAATCCGTACTCACTTCTGGTCAGCTCCAGCAAGGCGTTGAGCAATTCTTCAAAAAGTTGGCGAGGATTGGGTCTAAAAAAATATCTGTTCTGAGCCCTTGTCAATGCGCTCAAAAGCTTGTTGCTGTTCAGCAAATCCTGCTCGGCTCTTTTCCGATCAGTAATGTCCTGGCTTATTTTGAGGCAGTTCGAAATCGAGCCATCAGCAAGTTTGATTGGGCTGAATGACGCTAGTTCCCAGTAAGGTTCATCGTTCACTAAAGGCTTTCGGTATAATTCGCCGGTCCATTCAGACCCCGAGTCCATAATCTGTTTAATGAGTGAGTTTTCATTTTCATAGGAGGAGTCTAACTGGTCCATCGTTTTTCCGGAAACGTCTGAAAAGCTAAACCCGGTAACCTGGCTAAATTTTGGGTTTACGTATTCTATCTTTCCATTTAGATCAGTTATCATAACCACATTGGGACTTTGTTCGACAGCACGCGAAAGTTTTCTCAACTTGTCCTCGGTATTCACCCTGTCAGTCAAATCCCTCAGCGTCCCTGAAGTCCCTACAACCTTTCCGCCATCATCAAATGTCAACCGCGCAAACACCTCTACCCAACAGCGCCCCTTGGTTGCGTGAAGATAACGGATTTCGTGTCTGCAATAATCTTTGAGTCCTGAAACAAGCGGTTCGAAAAGCTTCAGGTTCTTTTCACGATCAGCGGGATAAACATAATCCAGGAAGCTTTTCCCTACACTCTCCTGGATTCCAAACCCGGTAACCTCCTCCCAGGCCGGATTCAGAAAGGTCCACAAACCCTCTAAGTCCGTCTGGAAAACAACATCCTTGAGGTTGTCCACCACGTTTCTGTATTGCTTGTTGCTCTCACGTAGAGCGCGCTCCACAGATTCTCTCTGGTCGATTTGTTTCTTCAGTTCTTCATTGATTAAAAGCAGATCACCGGTTCTTTCCTCGACACGTTTTTCAAGATCCCGTCTGGCGATCTCCAATTCGCTTTCTATTTTTTTCCGCTGACTGATGTCTCTGATCACGCCGGCAAATAAAGTTTCCTCACCGGTTTTCCAGGTCGAAATGGAAAGCTCTATTGGAAATTCGGAACCATCCTTGTGTAATCCGGACAACTCCAGGAGCATCCCAATTACAACTGATTCGCCTGTATCCATGTGTCGCTTCATTCCCGACAGATGAAGCTCCCGGAATTTCTGTGGCATTATCTGTACTAAATTCATCGTCAGCGCTTCTGCTTCGGAATAACCGAAGAATTTTTCTGCCGCCTTATTCCAGAAAACGATGTCGCTGTTCCGGTCTGCAATTATGATGGCTTCAAAAGTTGCATGCGCTATTCATTTGCCTTGTAACTTTGCGTTGTTC
>CAZGVM010000002.1:54126-55049 GCA_964528855.1 uncultured Desulfomonile sp.
ACTTTTATTTCCTGAAAGAAATATCTGCCAGTAATTGATTTGAATTGTAAATTTGAGTTGTTCATCATGCTCACTTGATTCACTTTTTGAGCCCGACATGAAAAGCTGATTTCGTTCCCGGACAACTGATCTTTCTGTCCGTCTCTTCTCCGAAAACGATGTCCGGTTTAGGCTCAGAGTATTCCGGCAACTCCAGTTTTCGTCCGGCAAAACTTAACTAATTGAATTATTGTACTTTTTAAATCTGTTCCTTGGAAGAAAAAAATGGAACGTTAATGACAAAAGCCTGAAGGCCATGTTCGGCCAGCGTCATTTTTCGTAAAATCCCAAAATTGGGTTGAGTTTAAAACAATTATTCCCGTTTGAGTCACGATAACTGTTGCGGGAATAGGCCGTCCTGAATTAAAGACACTGTGTGGAAGCTTATGGAAAAGTTGGAGACCAGGAATAGTTTCCATCCAGCTTGAAGGAGTTGTATCCAGATGAAAACCCTACTACTTACATTTATATCAAGTCTGATTTTAATGACAGCATTTATTCCCTCAGGATCAGCCGAATTCGGACTCGCCGAAAATGCTCTTTCTGAATTCGGAGCAGTGAGATTTGAGAATGTCTACACCAAAGTTCCCACCACCGGAAAGGTTGTTTCAATCAAAATAACCGATAATGGAACCATCTACTACATCTGTCGCGAAAAGAATTCCTACGCCATTTACCACGTTGAAATCCGGCCGATGGAAAATTTTAGGGAAAAAATCGAGCAGGACTCCAAAGAGAAAAACAGGAAATGGGAGAAAATACATCCAGAAGAACTCTTGCTGACAAAAGACCGCCACGACCATGAGACAAAAAAGAGGTTAAACAGATATAGTGAGGCGGTGTGGATACGAAACGAGATTGTCATCGATTCCCGCCAACAATGA
>CAZGVM010000003.1:0-6100 GCA_964528855.1 uncultured Desulfomonile sp.
GGAGTGTCAACCATTTTTCCATCCAGACTGCACGAAGCACGTCCTTCAGCCACCGCTTTGCCAAAACTTTCCTTAACTTTCCCGGCCCATACAATCTCCTCACTGGAAGGTGAAAATACTTCGTTCAGTATGGCGACTTGATCAGGATGGATGCAGTAAGCGCCGGCAAATCCCATTTTCTTTGAATTTTCGGCGGCTTTCCTGAATTTTTCGATGTTCCTGTAATCTGCAACTGATCCCAAAATACCCAACGGAACCAGATCGAAGGCCCGTGCGACCAAAGCAATGTTCATCATTGGGAAAACCAGTTCATCCGACGAATCTGAAGGCCTTATCCCCATCTGCAAACAGTAATCGTCCACACCCATGCTTACAGACTCTAACCTGGAACCGGCCTCCGCAATCTCTCTCAAATTTATAATACCCAAAGGACTTTCGACATGAATCGCTATTTTTATTGAGTGAGACTTTAAACCTCGGTTGCGTTCCAGTGTTTCGATCAATGCTTCAAGTTTCAGAACTTGTTCAGTAAGCTCTGTCTTCGGCAAAAATACGGCAGAAAGCCCCTCATGGATCGCCGCTTCCAGGTCCTTATAAATGTGTTCTTCGTCATTGTTGACTCTTACAAGGACATCCGCTCCTCCGAGTCCGGCAAGTCTGATAGAGTCCCTGACTAAAGCCCGGGCATTCTCTTTCTCTGCCGGGGGAACTGCGTCTTCGAGGTCAAGAGTTATAGCGTCCGCCCCTCGAGTATGAGCTTTTTCAACGAACTTAGGCACATTCACAGGCAATATCAACATTGATCTTTGGATTTTGTGACGCATTTTCTGCTCCAATCGAAAGCATCCCCAAATGGTTGTGCAAAAAATTATCTCCGAGAGATCAGTATCGGGCCAAAAGGAACATCCTGATAGATTCTGGCGCTCCCCATTTTTACAACTTCCAACAGCGCAAGAAAAGTTATTATTATCTGGACGCGATTCATGTCTTGATCGAAAAGGGATAGGAAAGTTACCCATCGTTTGCACGATATCATCTCAATTATCAAACTGATTTTGTCCTTAATAGCTACTGTTTCTGGCTCTACAACCATTAGGTCAGGCCTGGCAGTCCTTTCAATTACATCCCTGAGGGCTTTAACAAGGTCGTCCAGACTCACTTCCAGGTCGAGTCGGTTCTCCACATCCTCCACATTTTCCGGGTAGCATCCCCGGTTAAAGACTTCCCTGCCAAGCAGCGCAGACGAATCAAGCAATAATGAAACATCTTTGTAACGCTTGTATTGAAGCAAATGTTCGATCAACTCCTGTCTGGGGTCATCCACGGTCTCTTCCGTGTCGTCAGAAATGCTGGCGGGTAGCAGGCAGGCAGATTTGATGTGCGTCAAATATGAAGCCATCAGCAAATATTCTCCTGCCAGCTCCAGATTGACGGAGGGGTCAGACTCAAGCGTCTCAAGATATTGATCTGTGATCAGGGCGATTGGAATGTCGTAAATACTCACTTCATTCCGGTTAACCAGAAACAGCAGAAGATCGAGGGGACCTTCAAAATTTTCCAGTCTAACCTCATATGACATCAGTCATCTCAGAATTGCCCCAGGAGAATGTTCTGGATAAACATGATCGGGGGAATGATGATGTAGGAAATCACGCCGGATAACAGGAGAATCAGCAATATAATAAACCCATAGGGTTCAAGTCTCTCCAACTGGTAGGCGTAACTTCGGGGCAGGATTCCGGCTAGAACGCTGAAACCGTCAAGCGGAGGGACCGGAAGAAGGTTGAAGACGGCCAGCACTATGTTTATTTGTATGCCAAAATAGATAATCAAAAGCAGTGGCTTCATGAGGTAATCGAAAGAACTCCGCATCAATGAATGGCCAGCAAAATGATCGAGAATCTGAAGGAGAATAGCCAGCAATACTGCCGTCAACAGGTTGGCCGCCGGCCCACCAAGACTGATCCAGAGCATGTCTGATCTCGGATTCGACAAGTATCGAGGGTTAACTGGAACGGGTTTGGCCCATCCGATCATCTGGGTGAGAACCAGGGCCAAGGTGCCAATTGGATCCAGGTGACTCAGAGGATTAAATGTCAATCGACCGGACATTTTTGCCGTAGGGTCGCCAAAACGGTAAGCCACGTAACCATGTGTAAATTCATGAACTGTTATGGCCAATAAAAATCCTGGGGCCAACAGAACCAGCTTTTGCAACATCTGATAAATATTTATGCTATCCATTGGATCTCTACTGTGGAATTAATAGTGGATCAGAAAAGGCGAGAGAAAAAATAAAACCGATTGGATCCTGATCAAGAATCAGAATCCAATCAGAGGATATGGATCGTTGTAGCGGTTAGAGAAACTGGTCATGAACGAGTAAAAATTACTTCGAGTCCTTTTTCCCCTCAGCTTTTTGTTTGCTCTTCGCTTTTCCACCCTTTTTTGTTGGTTCAGGCGCCAACTCTTCAACCTTTTTCTTGCTCTTGGGTTTTGCTCCGGGTTTGATCAATTCGGCCCTTTCGGCGGCAGCCTGAGATATTTTCTCTGCTTTCTTCTCTGCCATCTTAGCATTCTGGTCGGCTAGAAAATTGATTCGTGCAATTGCGCCGTTAACCTGTTTGATTTTTGCTTTCAGACTTTTTAACTGAGGATCCTTGGAAAGATCTTTCTCAGTCGAACCCTGTTCGGCAAGGATGTTTGTGCGGTTCTGAATGGCTACAGACAGTCTTGATTTCTGTTCTTCTCTGGTTTCACGAGTTTTAGAAGGCATTTATGACCTCATAGGCGAAAAAATCACCGAAATTTTTGGCTGGGGTGGGAGGATTCGAACCTCCGAATGCGGGATCCAAAAACCCGTGTCTTGCCACTTGACGACACCCCAACGTAAAGGCTCATCTGGCCCTTATATTTTTCTAGTCGATCAGAACGCCTCTTGAACTGAAGCGAGTGAGTAATAACCTGTATTTTTGGTCAAAAGAGCGCATCACAGTCTTCAAATCCTCAGCTTCACCCAACGCAAAAACTGTTGGTCCGCTCCCAGTCATCAATACATCAGTCATCCCGTTACGAACAAAAGTTTCCCTGATTGACCCGATTTCAGGATACATTGTCTCGGCAACCTGCTGCAGATCATTATGTAGCAGGTCCGATAGCGAAACACCCCGATTAAGTAATCCTCGCAAAGTACCTTTTTTTTTGCTTACTGTCAAGGTTCTGGAAAAAGCTGAAAAGATTTCGGCTGTGCTGACTGAAAAACCGGGATTGACCAACAACAGACTGCAATCGTAGCTCAAACTGTATGGGGTGAGCCTCTCACCGATGCCTTCGCCTATTGCCGTCCCTCCAGCCAGAAAGAAAGGAACATCCGCTCCCAAAGATAGAGCCCCCTGCTTGATGGTTTCATCCGTCAACTCACTTAAGTTGAAAAGTTCTCGCAAGCCAATGAGAGTGGCGGCGGCATCGGAGCTCCCGCCCCCCAGTCCAGCTGCAACTGGAACATGTTTGACCAGCTCCAATTCTACTTCGAGAACCTTTCCACTCTGGTTTTCCAACCATTTCAGAGCCTTCAGGATGAGGTTGTCATCCCCCTGCAGTTCCGGCGCATTCCGGACAACTAGTCTCGATTTACCCTTTTTCTTGCGGATAACAAGCTCATCGTATAATTCAATGGCTTGGAAAAGAGTTTCAAGTTCATGATAATTGTCTGCGCGCCTGTTAAGAACTCTAAGATGTATGTTTATCTTAGCAGGCGTCCTTAGTCGTATGATTGACATGGCAGTTTTACTTTTCAGTTTTCAGAAGATCGTTTTAAGAAAATGGATATCGTTTTTCTTTCATTTCGGAATAATGGCCGATAATAAGTGAGAATTGAAGGTGAATCAAGAATCTTCGAAAGTATTCGATCTGTCCGTAGGTGATCTCGGGATAGTCCTTTCTACGCCCGGACCACAGCCTGAAACTACTGAAAGAATTTCACTGTGGTGGGGGGTGACCACTTCGGCCCTCGCCCTGTCTCGATTCATTGAATCGGGTTTTAACGTGAAGGGCAAGACTTTACTTGAACTAGGATCCGGTGTTGGTCTTTCTGGTTTGGTTGCAGCGATCAAGGGGGCTAAGGTAACTTTTAGCGATTGTGTTCCAGATGCGCTTCAAACCGCCAAATTAAATACCATCGCCAATGGACTCCACGAGAGAGACGCTGAATTCAGAATCCTGGATTGGGAAGTTCCCTGTCCACTTGGACGCTTCGACATAATCATAGGCTCTGAGATCGTCTATGAATATTTCTTTCACGGTTCCCTGACGGATCTGATCTTGTCGGCTCTGAAAGAAGACGGAGTGATTTTGCTTGCCGACCGACAGAGAATGGTTGTCGATCGTTTCATCGGAAGGCTCATTCGCAAAGGATTGTCCTGTAAGAAACTCACATACCAGGTTAATGACCAGGGTTTCCCCCAGCAGGAAGTGACAGTTTATATCCTCCGCAGACAATGAAAGATAGCCAAGCGCTACAACCTACACTTCCGTAACTCTCGCGTGAATATCCCTACAAAACAGTAGCATTTTGGAGCTTCCCGTGTCCGCACTCAAACTTGCAAGACTCATAACCATTTAATAATACTAACTGCTAGCATTGTTGATTCATTTTTGTAAACTATGGCACATACCTTGCTGACCTATCCAAAATTGTAAACCGGGTGAATCACAAGGCTGGAACCGGAGTCATGTTAAACGGTTTACTGAAACACGCTTGCGAGAAAACAAATCAGATAAGAATTTTCAGGAGGACTAAAAAATGAATGCCGCCGACACGGCCTTCGTGTTGATTTGCTCAGCCTTGGTGCTATTGATGACCCCGGGACTGGCCCTTTTTTATGGTGGTCTTACCAGGTCCAAGAATGTGCTTTCAACTATGATGCACAGTTTTTTCATGATGGGGCTGGCGTCGGTAATTTGGCTCGTTTACGGATATTCGCTATCCTTTGGGAACGATGTTTGGGGTCTGATTGGAGGGCTTGATCACATCATGGGCAGAGGCGTAGGCGCAGAGATAAAAGAGGGCCTTACCATTCCGCATTCCGCTTTTCTGATATTCCAGGGAATGTTCGTCATAATAACGCCGGCCTTAATTTCAGGCGCTTTTGCTGAGAGAATTAAATTCAGTTCGTTTATTGTTTTTACCGTGCTCTGGATTACCTTTGTTTACATTCCCATCTGTCATTGGGTTTGGGGCGGCGGTTGGTTGAGCAAGCTGGGTTGCCTGGATTTTGCGGGAGGACTGGTGGTTCACCTTAACTGCGGGGTAGCGGCACTCGTGGCCGCAGTGATGGTGGGGAAACGAAAAGGGTACGGTCATAGAGCCTTCATCCCGCATAATCTAACGTTGACACTTTTAGGCATAGGTCTGTTGTGGTTCGGATGGTTTGGTTTCAATGCCGGCAGTCGGCTTGCAGCCGACGGAATAGCTTGCAACGCCTTTCTTACAACCCACATGGGGGCGGCTGTTGGAGCAATCACCTGGGTTTTGGCTGAATGGATCCTAAAGGGTAAACCGACCACTCTCGGATTTGCATCAGGAGCAGTAGCCGGCCTTGGATCAATTACTCCGGCCTGCGGATACGTCAGCGTTGAATCATCGCTAATTATCGGAGCGGTGGCGGGTGTAGCGTGCTATTTTGCAGTGTTATACAAAGACACACTCGGATACGATGACTCTCTTGATGTGGTCGGAATACACGGTGTCGGAGGCGTTTGGGGAACTTTAGCGACCGGCCTTTTTGCGTCCAGGTTGGTTAATCCAGAAGGAGCCGACGGGCTCTTTTCCGGAAATGCCGCATTCTTTGGAATTCAGTCGATAGGTGTGATTTCCATTCTGCTGTACTCAGGACTCGTCACCGCATTGATTTTTTTACTGGTCAGGACGCTTATGGGATTGAAGGTTACTCATGAAGAGGAAGAAGCCGGAGTTGACACTTCAGCTCACGGAGAAGCAGGCTACAATTTCTAAATTCGCTGACTTCCCGTTTTCCTAATAGTTGAACCAATTTCAACCAGAAGACAGCGCGATCAAAAAATATTTTTCCTGGTGTTATCC
>CAZGVM010000003.1:6110-6491 GCA_964528855.1 uncultured Desulfomonile sp.
AATAAAGATTTCTGCGGGATATTTCTTTCGAGAGCAGATCAAAAAAAGAAGAATGGGGAAGTTGATGTCAGAATTCGATCAGCTATTGGGAAAAACTGATGGTGTAATCAATGTCATGGGAAACTACGGTTTCGTCCGGGGAATGATAGAGAGCGGCGTTCAGGTCGCATCATGCTATCCGGGTAGCCCAACTGCTGAAATGGCCAACGCTTTGATGGCCATCTCCGAACAGGCCGGAATATATTTCGAGATTTCCACGAACGAAAAGGTGGCTCTGGAGGTGGCGGCTACTTCCGCCATCGTTGGCAGACCATCTGTTTGCTGGATGAAATCTGTTGGTCTGAACGTCGCCTCGGACACAGCCGTTCAGTTGGCATACCT
>CAZGVM010000003.1:6501-53688 GCA_964528855.1 uncultured Desulfomonile sp.
ATACCTGTCCATGCCTGGAGGCCTGGTTGTTATCCTTGGGGATGACCCCGGTCATCTGAGTTCACAAAATGAACAGGACAACAGGCATTATGCCAGGATCGGATATTTACCATTTCTCGAACCGGCGACTCCGCAGGAAGCAAAAGATTACTTCAGGCTGGCAATGAAGATATCCCGGAAATATAGCGCCCCCGTTTTTATCAGGACCACTACCAGGACATGCCATCAAACCGGTCCGGTCACTCTGAATCCAATTGAAAAGCCTCCGTCTCAACCTGAATGGGACAACCAGACAATGCAACGTGACGGCGGATATATACCACTGCCGGGAACTTTCCCTCCAATGAAGAGAAAAGCTCTCGAAAACCTCGACAAAATCCGACTGGAACTGGACAACGACCTTGTCAACCAGACTGTGAAGGTTGGAACAGGAAATCCTGCGATAAAAGTCATAACCTTCGGCCATACCTTTCAAGCTGTTGTCAGCGCACTGGAGTATCTGGAAACGAGCGCTGACATCCTTAAACTTGGTGTAACTCATCCTTTACCTCAGAAAGTCCTGCTGGATTTTATTGGATCGTCGCAAAAGGTTTATGTCTTCGAAGAACTTGATCCTGTAATCGAAAAAGAAGTCAAACTGCTGTGTTTCGATCACGGATTAAAAACGAAAGTCATTGGCAAAACAGGACAGCCTGACGAACTGGATTTGATGATTGGCGAATATGACCCTACAAGAATGGTTGGAATAATATCTTCTCATCTGGGGATTGATGCCGGCGCAGGCTTTCATGAATCCTCAATTCCGATTCCGGCGAGGTCACCTCAGTTGTGCCCCGGATGCGGACACAGGACGGCCTTCTTTGCGGCCAAAAAGGCCATGGGCAAGGACAAGGAAGCATTTTCCATGGCTGATATTGGGTGCTACTCACTTGGGTTTCTGCCGCCGTATCGTCTGGGTAATCTTCTTTACTGCATGGGCTCAGGCGCTCCGGCGGCCAGCGCGCTTTCAAGGGCGTTTCCTGACGAACCTGTTTTGAGTTTTGTAGGTGACTCCACCTTTTTTCATGCTGCCATGCCAGGGATTCTGAACGCTGTTTATAACAAACACCGGCAGGTCATCATGGTCATGGACAATGGGATTACGGCCATGACCGGACATCAGCCCAACCCCAACAGTGGTTTTGGGGCTCGAGGAGAATCCAAAAGGATTCTTATCGACGACGTTGTCAGGGCATTTGGGGTCAAATTCGTGGAACGCGTTCCCTCATATCAGGTTGCCAAAGTAGAGGACGCCCTTAGAAGAGCTTTTGAATTCGCCCACTCTCCAGAGGGGGGGGTTGCCGTTGTGATTCAGGATGAGCCCTGCGCTCTACGACGCTCTCGCATGGAAAAAAGAGCTGGAACATTGCCTAATCCGTTGCGTATAGACCTCGAAATCTGTAAAAACATTCAAAATTGCCTGAAGAAATTTGCCTGTCCGGCTATTGAGGCTGCAGATGATGAAAAAGTTCAAATAAATACCGACCTCTGCATAGGTTGCGCCAGTTGCGTCCAGACCTGTCCCTTGCCTAACAAACCCATGAAAAGAATTGATGATTTCAGGAGAGTGTAAATGTCTGATGATGCTTTGAATATATACGTTTGCGGCGTTGGAGGATTTGGCATAGGCTCAGTAACGGGCATACTGGCACGGGCGGCCTCCATTAAAGGTTTGGATTCCATGGGTTCAGAAACCCACGGCCTGGCTCAAAGAGGAGGTGTGGTCGTTTCTACGCTTCGAATTGGCAGGCGTTTATCAGGGAGCCCGCTTATAATCAAGGGCGATGCGGATATAGTTTTTGCGCTTGAGCCTCTAGAAGCTCTCCGTGCGCTACCCTTTGTTAAAATGAATGGAACGGTAATCTACAACACCCAGAAGTTTCAGCCATTGTCCGTCAGATTGGGGACATCCAGGTATCCCGACAGGGATGAGATCGAATCCGAGCTTCTTAAGATAACCCCAAACGTGTTGCCAGTTGACGCGAGCGCCAAAGCCAAAGAACTAGGATTGTCAGAGAGCGCCAACGTCATAATGCTGGGAATTCTGACCAGAAAGGGCTGCCTGCCTTTTGAGATGGAAACCATGAGAGAAGCTGTTCGTCAGGTTACACCCGGCAAGTATATAGACATAAATTTACGGGCCCTGGAACTAGCCTGAACAAAGTATTTACCTGACTCGACTTACCTGAGTCCTTCATGATCAGCACTGATGAGTTCTGCGCAATCAAGGTCTTGGACTTATTTCGAGACTTGTTTGCGTGCTCTGCTTTCGTTTTCCCGATACCATTGATAGACGCTGCGCAAACCGTCGGCCAGGTCTATGGAAGGCGCCCAGCCTAATTTCTCTATTTTCGATGTATCCAGCAATTTCCGCGGGGTTCCATCCGGCATATCGGCATTAAACCTGATTTCTCCGTCGTAACCAACGGCTTCCTTGATCATCCCCGCGAGGTCGGACACTGTCTGGTCTTTTCCTGAACCGACGTTGACCAGTTCGGGGGAATCGTAATTCCTCATCAGAAACAAACATGCGTCAGCCAGGTCATCGACATGCAAGAACTCCCTGTACGGCCTGCCACTGCCCCATACCTCCACGTAAGGAGCGCCCGACAACCTGGCCTCGTGAGTCTTGCGAAGAAGAGCCGGAATGACGTGGGAATCTCTCAAATCAAAATTGTCGTTCGGACCATACAGATTCGAAGGCATCACTGAGATGAATTTGCATCCATATTGGGCGCAGAATGACTGAGCCATGATGATCCCAGCGATCTTGGCGACCGCATAAGGTTTGTTCGTCGGTTCGAGGTAGTCCGACAAGAGGTATTCTTCTTTAATTGGTTGAGGACAATTTCTCGGATATATACATGAACTTCCAAGAAAAAGAAGTTTTTTTACATTATTCTCGAATGCGGCCCTCATGAGGTTGCACTCAATCATGAGGTTTGAATAGATGAAGTCCGCTTGATAAGTTGAGTTTGCGTGGATGCCCCCTACCCTCGCAGCGGCCACAAAGATCCAGTCCGGTTTCAGTTCGCCGACAAGATCGTTGACTGCCGCCTGATTAGTTAAATCTACACGATGAGAGGGTTTAACCACATTGTACTTCTCCGAAGACAATTTCCTGTTGATGGCCGATCCCACCATTCCGGTGTGGCCGGCAACATAAATTCTAGGGCCTGCGCTTGAATTATTCGAGTCATTTGGCATTTATGATGTCCCACTATCCAACATCATGACTATTTCCACTGGAACCAGGGGTTTAAATGTGGATTCATATCGATAAAAATGTGATGATAGCCTGTGAGTCCGGAATAATCAAAAGAATTTGACACACTCCATTATTATGGACATTTACAGCAATGACCTGGCGTGGAGCAGCGTTTGATGACTACAGTGACAGTAATCATTGTAAACTACAATGGAGCGGCTTATATCCGTCGATGTTTACTTGCTCTGGTTCAACAGACTTTCTCATCTTTCAAGGCCATAGTTGTGGATAACGCCTCGACGGATGACTCAAAGAATGCTCTCGAAGGCTTTGATAGCAGATTTAAAGTGATCTTTCTTGACAAAAATCTGGGATTTGCAGCTGCTAACAACCTGGCTCTAAAACTTACCGAGACACAATGGGTTGCCACCCTTAACCCCGACGCGTTTCCAAGACGCGATTGGCTGGAGACGTTGATGCGTGGAACGCTGACATATCCGCAAATTACATTCTTTGGATCGGTTCAGATTCAGGACAGAACTCCAGATCGGCTAGATGGAGTAGGCGATGTTTATTCCGGACTGGGCCTATTCTGGAGAGGAGCTTTCGATTACCCACTGGACACAGTGACCGCAGACGGTGAGATTTTTTCACCATGCGCCGCAGCCGCTCTTTACAGGTCGGACGTTCTAAAACAGGCCGGAGGATTTGACGAAAGTTTTTTTTGTTATTGTGAGGACGTCGATCTTGGATTCAGGCTCCGACTTATGGGACAAAAATGCGTTATGCTGAAGGACGCCGTAGTCGCCCATCTGGGATCAGAAAGCGTAGGCAGATACGGTGAATTTGCAATTTATCACGGCTTTAGAAACAGGTTATGGACCTTTGTGAAGAATTACCCCAGCCCGTTGTTCTTCGTTATGGCTCCTTTGAGCCTGTTAGTGTTTCTTGGGCTGGCTTTCGACAAAAATAGAATTGGCAAGACGACTCCGGCCCTGAAAGGGCTAAAAGACGCACTGAAGGAACTGAGAAGAGTTTGGCGACAGAGAAGAAAAATTCAGGCTTCCAGGACGCAAAATTCATTCCAGATATACAGATCAATGTGCTGGTCTCCTTTAACATTACTCAGCAGAGGTCCCGACGTCCGTTCGTCGCAAAAAAGTCTGTAAAACCAGAAAGCCTCCCAAGGTCGGGAGGCTTTCTGTCAGTCCATTATCTCCATCAATTTTCCACAGCAAGGTGGAATCTTGTCACCTTTTTTGAGCATGACATATTTGTTACAGGTTTGGCAAAAAGCCCTGCAGTCATCTTCCACAACAATCTCTGGGAATTCTGGAGCAGAATCGCTTTTCGGGCCTTCAAGGGCAAATCTGGCCATCTTATTCTTTTGCGGGATATATTCACCAACCGGAACCATTTTTTTGTTGAACCTGGCGCAATCAACCATCACGCGCCACAATGTTTCAAGCTTGGCTGTCTCGTCTGCGTTTTCAGGTGTAAATTCCACCAGATTTTTTTCAATATTAATCTGCATTGCCCCTTTACCTCTTTCTCGTGATTTTGCCAGGAATGACGGCATGTAATAAATAACCCTACCACGATTCCCAATTCCGGGCCAATCATTTTGGAAGGTTGCCACAATTTTGTATTCCTTGAGTCAGGTAAAATTACTAGTTAGTATGGGCCTGGGCTCTATTCGAAAACAAAATGGTCACCAGTTACGCTGATCCGAATAACCTGTCCCGGGGAAAATCTTCCGCCCAGAATCTGAGACGCCAGAGGATTCTCAATGAGTCTTTGAATACCTCTCTTTAACGGTCTGGCTCCGTATGCCGGGTCAAACCCTTCACTTGCCAGCATCTCGCGAGCATCTTCATCAAGGCTTATCGAAAGCTTCGATTCAGCCAATCTCTTATTGAGTCTCTGAATCTGGATATCGACGATCTTCTTGATGTCATCCTTACTTAAGGCGTGAAAAATTATTATGTCGTCCAACCTGTTGAGAAATTCGGGCTTGAAATGAAATTTCATGGCTTCCATGACACTTGACTTCATGGCCTCCTCATCTCTACCGGCAAACTCACTAATTTCAGACGATCCGATGTTGGATGTCATAATGATGATGCTGTTCTTGAAATCTACCGTTCGCCCTTTTCCATCTGTGAGCCTTCCGTCGTCCAGAATTTGCAACATGGTGTTGAATACTTCCGGATGAGCCTTCTCAATCTCATCGAAGAGCACCACGGAGTAAGGTCGCCTTCTGATGGCCTCAGTTAGATAACCGCCTTCCTCGTAACCAACGTAACCGGGAGGCGCTCCGATTAGACGTGATACCGAATGTTTTTCCATGTACTCGGACATGTCTACGCGCACTATGGCCTGCTCATCATCAAAAAGGAATTCGGCTAAAGCTCGTGCCAGCTCGGATTTTCCAACTCCAGTGCGGCCAAGAAAGATAAAAGATCCAATAGGACGATTGGGATCCTGCAGGCCTGAGCGCGCTCGACGAACGGCGTTTGATACAGCGACTATTGCTTCACCCTGCCCTATTACTCTCTGGCTGATCCTGTCTTCCATTTTAAGAAGTTTGTTCACTTCACTTTCAAGCATTCTGGACACAGGAATCCCTGTCCATTTTGCAACCACCTCGGCTACATCCTCCGGACCGACCTCTTCCTTGAGAAGGCCACCATCCTGTTGAATGACCGACAATTCCTGGTTTTTGGACTTGATGTCATTTTCGAGAGAGATCAGAAGGCCGTACTTCAATTCTGCCGCCTTATTCAGGTCTCCCTCTCGTTCAGCCTTTACAGCGTCTGTTTTGGCCCTCTCAAGGCGTTCCTTGAGTTGCCTGATCTCGGTGATTATGCCTTTTTCCTTGAGCCACTTTTTTTTCAGTTCCCCGGACTCATTACTTAGCTTTCCTATCTCTTCAGTAACCTTGTCGAGCCTATCCTTGCTGGCTGCGTCTGACTCCTTCTTCAGGGCCTGCTGTTCAATCTGAAGCTGAATGATCTTACGGTCTATTTCATCGATTTCCGTTGGCATGGAATCGATTTCTATCCTGAGACGGGAGGAGGCCTCATCGATCAGGTCTATTGCCTTGTCAGGCAAAAATCTGTCCGTGATGTATCGGCGAGAGAGTGTAACGGCGGAAATGATAGCGCCATCCTGAATTCTAACTCCATGGTGCAACTCATAACGCTCTTTAAGTCCTCGCAGAATGGATATTGAATCCTCCACACTGGGCTCTGCTACATAGATAGGTTGGAAACGTCTCTCCAGAGCAGCGTCTTTTTCTATGTACTTGCGGTACTCGTTAACGGTAGTAGCGCCTACCGCCCTCAATTCACCTCTGGCCAGGGCCGGCTTCAGCATGTTGGAAGCGTCCACTGCTCCCTCGGCTGCTCCCGCTCCAACAAGTGTGTGCATTTCGTCAATGAATAGAACTATCTCTCCGGCTGAGGTTGTAACTTCCTTGAGCACCGCCTTGAGTCTGTCCTCAAATTCGCCCCGGTATTTGGCCCCCGCAATCAGTTGACCGATGTCCAGGGCCAAAACGCGCTTGTTTCTCAAGGACTCCGGTATGTCACCACTTATTATTCTACCCGCCAGTCCTTCCACAATCGCCGTTTTGCCAACCCCCGGATCGCCTATCAACACAGGGTTGTTCTTTGTCCTTCTGGAAAGAACCTGAATTATTCGCCTGATTTCATCATCTCGCCCTATCACCGGGTCAAGCTTGCCTTTTCTGGCCAGTTCCGTCAGATCCTTGGTAAACCTTTTGAGAGCCTGGTATTTCTCTTCCGGAGTCTGGTCAGTGACCCTCTGTGTTCCGCGAATATCCGTTAGAACAGTGTATATACGGTCCCTGGTGATGCCATGGGATTTGAAAATGCGGGCGACAGCCGACCCCGTAGCCTCGGACAGTGCAAGGAAAAGATGCTCTACAGAAACATATTCGTCCTTGAGCTGCTCCATTTCCCGGAAGGCAGCTTCCAACACGGCCCTTAGCTGATTCGAATAATATCTGTCCGCGCTGGACCCGCTTTGCTTTGGAAGACGATCGACAAGCCCCGACCCCTCATTCCTGAGACGGTCCACGTCTTCCCCAAGTTTCTTGGTGATTTCTACACAAATCCCCTGATCATCAGATAACAGTGACACAAAAAGGTGTTCGGGCTCTACCTGGGGGTTACCTCTTTGAGACGCCATATTTTGAGCGGTTTCCAAGGCTTCCTGAGATTTGAGAGTAAACTTGTCAACGCGCATATTTTTCTCCTTGATGTTTTTAGCCCTCAAACAAATTGGCAATTATTTTTCATGTAGTCTAAAGTAAAAAAGGACTGATGGTTTTTCATTTGTCTAGAAAGCAGATAATAACTGTTTGACTGAACGTCAATATTTTTGATTCCGAAAAGTACGATAATCTGTATCGGACAATTGTTACCAAAATACCATCGGTGACTGCATAATTCCTGACAGGACTGACTCCTGTTTTCTTACGACGTAGTCACAGACAGAGATGTGTCAAAAGCCGAATGATCATTTGGAGAGTAGCCTTACCGGAACCTTTTTGAAAGTTTTGGCCATTTCCTAGAGATTGAGTGTTTGGCTCAGGTAGCGCCTGTGTTGGTCATTAATAAAGAAACAGTCGTATTGGAGCGCTGAAGTGAGTTCGGATGCATTGAACAATCGTGAAAGTATGTTTGTAAAGTCGTCAGTTGAATCACACAAACGCAACCCTTGTGTACTTACTGTAGATGATGACGTGGATGCGGTTGGATTTCTCTCGGAACTGCTCATGTTAAGTGGCTTTGATCCGATTGTAGTCACGTCCGGAGACCAGGCGCTGGAATATTTCTCCAAGATCAAGCCGGACATAGTGCTGACGGACATACAGATGCCCGGTATGGATGGGATAAAGCTCCTGAAGAAGATCAGGGAGCTCGACGAATCAATCCCCGTCATTCTTCTCACTGGTCACGGCGAGACGGAAAACGCCATCAAGGCTCTAAGACTGGGAGCCTACGATTTTCTACTCAAACCTATCAATGCCGAAATTCTCATCAGCACTCTGGAACGCGCCGCAGAACATTGCCGGCTCAAGAAACTCGAAAATGAATACACCCACAGACTTGAAGCTCAAGTGGCGGCTAGAACCAGGGAGCTTGCAAAAACGAATGATTTTCTGAGAGGAATACTGGATAGTTCCACGGGTGTTTCCATAATTGTTTCTGACTTGGAAGAGAATGTCATTTTCTGGAATTCCGGGGCGGAAAACATTCTTGGTTATCGCTCCGAAGAGATGCTCGGACAGTCGATCTTGAAACTGTACCCTAGGGACGACCAGAGGTCGGGGATTAGATCGGGTCTGCTAGAGAAGCTCAATAGTGGCCTTGGCAGCATCCAGGAAATGGTAACACAGGTGTCCAGGGATGGCAGCCAGGTAGTCCTGTCAATGGCTGTTTCCCCGATGCATGACAGTAAAGGCAATCTGCAGGGGATCTTGGGACTGGGACAGGACGTTACTGAGCGTGTTCAATTGCACGAACAACTGGTGGACTCTTACAAACGTATCAGAAATATTCAGGGAGCGTCCATTTTCGCCTTGGCCAAACTGGCTGAAGCTCGAGATGGTGAGACCGGATCACATCTGAAGAGATTGCAGGCTTACTGTGAGAGCCTTTGCAGGCAACTGGCCCGACGTCGGCTCTATGGTCACATCTTTACGGAAGATTACACCATGGACCTCGTCCAGTGTTCGGTTTTGCACGACATCGGCAAACTTGTCATTCCGGATTCCATTTTGTTCCACCCTGGCAAGTTCGGAGAGGATGATTTTGAGATCATGAAGCAGCACGCTCTTTACGGTGGCAAGGCATTGGAGGAAGCTGCCGTTGAAGCAGGAGAAGGACAGAGTTATTTGACCCTTGGACGTGATGTCTGTTACTATCACCATGAGAGATGGGATGGATCAGGTTATCCTTTTGGGCTAAAAGGTGAAGAAATTCCTTTACCTGCTCGTGTTGTCAGTGTGGCGGACGTTTATGACGCATTGACCACGGAAAGAAGATATAAACCCGCCTTCACCCATGAAGACGCCTCAAGAGTTATAGAAAAAGAGAGTGGACGACAATTTGATCCAGAGGTCATAACCGCTTTTATCGCGGTCAAACCTGATTTCCAAAGGATCAGCGTCACATAACCGCATTGGAGTAACATACAGATATGAGTCAGAGTTGGGTTCCCATTACTACAATTTTAAAGACTGCCCCAAAACTTCTGGAGAGTCCGAAATACGCCAAAAATGTTGCAATGATTCAAGTCGATAAGTTTCTCAGGAACCTGTCCAAACGTGTGGATGAGGGAAACGCCAATAGAATAAGGCAGTGCAGCATTAGGATTACTGATGTTTGTAACCTGAGATGCCACACCTGCGGACAATGGGGAGACAGCGGCTTTCTCAGGACTTGTTCCCTTAAAGATCTGAAAGATCAGGAGGTTAAACCTGACAGGTACATCGAGTTGTTGAACGATCTGGACAGAAATGGTCACCACCCCTCCGTTTATCTTTGGGGTGGTGAGCCGATGCTGTACAAGGGCTCAGTGGAAGTCATAGAAGAAGCGGCGCGTTTGGGCATGCCGCCAAGTATCGCTACGAACGGCACTGGGCTTGCTCAACATGCCCAAAGGCTTGTAGAGGCTCCGATGTTTGTGGTTCAGATATCCGTGGACGGCCCGGATGAAGCAACCCATAACGCAAGTCGCCCCGGAGCCAATCCCAGTGTCAACAACTTTAAGGTTATCTCCAACGCCATAGACACCATTCGTGAAATCAGAAAAGACAAAGGTCAACGTTTGCCTTTGATAGCCACACTTACGACTATAAATAACGTGAACTACAAACGTCTGGTCGATATTTACGAAGTATTCAAAGATAAAGCGGATGTTTGCGTTTTTTACCTTGCATGGTGGATAGATGAAGCTTCGGCCAAAAACCATACCAGAGATTTCGAAAGACGGTTTGGGTTCAAACCTCAGAAACACTATGGATGGATAGGAAACTGGCTTCCACCTGACATAAATGCGCTGTCTGACCAGATAAAGAAACTTAACAAACTGGCTTCCAGCCTCTCAGGACCCGCAGTCATCGTGATGCCGCCCTTGCAGGAAACGACTGAACTTCATCGATACTACACCGATCACGACTGCACCTTCGGATTCGACAAATGTGTTTCAATTTTCAGCGCAGTCGAGATCAATTCAAACGGAGACATGTCACCTTGCCGCGATTATCACGATTTTGTGGTTGGCAACGTGAAGGACAACTCGATCACAGAATTGTGGAATTCAGAGTTGTACAAAAAATTCAGAAAGACCATCTCTGAAAAGGGTCTAATGCCTGTCTGCACTCGCTGCTGCGGCCTTATGGGTTACTAGAACGCAGAATTGACGCATATTTCAATTCGGTTAAGAGTCTATTCATGGCTCCTTACATTGTTCTGGCCTGAAATCCGGACTTCCACTGACGATTCAGGGAGGCCGTCAGATATCGACACGCCAACCCGTTAGTGAATCCGGTAGCGGTCGCTGCTAGTATCATGAACGGAGCCAACAGAAAAATTGTGTCATTACGGACTATCATCAGGTAGGCCGCACAAAGTTGGGCCATGTTATGCGACACCGCCCCTATTACACTTAAGCCTATTTCACTAAGATACTTTCGGTCTATAGCGCCGGCTAGCCCCATAAAAATGATTGAAACAATGCCCCCCGACAGCGCCAGGAAGAACGCCGGCGATCCCAGGGAGCCGGAAATAAGGGAACCAAGGAATATTCGGCCGATGGTAACGTAGAACGCGTCTTTAAACCCGAATATCAGAAGCGTCGTTAACCCCACTATGTTTGCAAAGCCGAACTTGAACCAGCCTAGCGTTACAGGAGCTAATGCTTCCAAAGAATGTATCGATGTGGCCATGGCAAGCAACATAGCCAAACGAGCTATTTTCAATGCGCGTTCATTCATTTACTGACAGCATCCAATCCATCATGACCTTTGTTCACACTGCCGACTATGATCTCATTGGGAACGCACACAAGAATACCGCCTGAATCTCCTATGGGTCCCATGCGCTCACAATATTTATTTGCGCACGGAGAATCTATTATTACAGCCTTACCATCCTTGATCCTTACTAGTGTATCTCCAATTGACCCTCTAACGTTTATCAAAGCGTCTTTCTTGAGAGAAAAAAGTCCTATGGTTCGAGCGCCGCTCTTTATTTCAATTTCGCCGGTTCGATTGCCAAGAATCCAGGGTGTGAACGTGAACATGCTTATAGCCAGGCAAAGCATGAAACCTACCGTTATATAGTCACCTATTAACATCAGGTTCGTGATGGATCTTAACCAGGAAGATATCCTGAAAAGCATCGACCTCATTTATCTGATAGCTCCGAACTATTCAGCATGATAGCTTTTACCCGACAAGAATAAAAAATTTTCGGACCCCGAAATGCCACAGGCATGATTTCATGATCAAAGAAGAGCATTCATCCATTCCCCAGCCCAAATGCTATCAGGGATCTTTGAGCACGCGTCCATGAGCCTTGAAAACTTAAGTCTATTTCTGGTTTTTACTTGCATCATATCGATTATCATAATACATATCTGGAATGTTCTGATGAGGTGTCATCAAAATGTCGATTTAGGCGGTTCATGATGAGATGCCCCGTTTGCGGAAAAATAGAAGATAAGGTGATAGACTCTCGTCTAGCTAAAGACAATACAGTTATTCGCAGACGTCGGCAATGCCTTGGTTGCATGAAAAGGTTCACGACCTATGAGATAATTGAAGAGGTGCTGCCTTATGTCATCAAGAAAGATGGCAGACGTGAAGCTTTTGACCGCCGAAAAATAGTTGAAGGAATGATGAGGGCTTGTGAAAAAAGACCGGTAAGTGTAGATCGTATTGAACAGGTGGCCGACAACATCGAACAGGACTTGATGGAAAAATCCGAGAAGGAGATAAGCGTTTCTTACATCGGTGAACGCATAATGGAAGCGCTTCAGAACATGGATGATGTAGCCTATGTGCGCTTTGCCTCGGTTTACAGATCGTTTAGGGACATAGATGAATTCATTCGTGAAATCAAGGAATTATACGAATTAAAAGAGACCAGAACTGATCAAAATACTCATTACGGATCAATAGATGACAATCAAGGAAGCCGGTGTTCGCCGTGAGGCTGAGCGTTACATGTTTCGAGCGCTCAATCTGGCGAAAAGGGGTCAGGGACGCACGTCCCCGAATCCTATGGTTGGCGCGGTAATAGTCAAAGAAGGCAAAATAGTTGGGGAAGGCTATCACAGGGCCCCTGGGGAACCCCACGCTGAAGTGGAGGCCATCAAGGCGGCTGGAGACAACACTCAGGGCGCTGAATTGTATGTCACCCTTGAACCCTGTAACCATTATGGGCGAACGCCTCCATGCACTCTGGCCATCATGGCGGCGGGGATCAAAAAGGTTTACTACGGAATAGATGACCCCAACCCCACGGTCATAGGGGGAGGCTCAGATACACTCAGAAAAGCCGGCGTCGAAGTTGTAGGTCCGATAATAGAAGATCGATGCACGGCGATTAACGAAGTCTACCTTACCAACGTGACAATGCGTCGTCCTTTCGCAATTCTGAAACTTGCAATGAGTCTTGATGGCCGCATAGCCACCAAGACAGGCGAATCCAAGTGGATAACATCTCAAGAATCCCGCATGAAGGTCCATAGAATAAGGGATAGAGTTTCGGCTATCATGGTCGGAATCCAGACAGTCCTCCAAGACAATCCATCGTTGACGACACGTCTGAAGGGGACACAAGGCAGAGATCCTGTAAGAATAGTCGCCGACTCCAGTCTTAGGACTCCCCCGGATGCGGCAATATTTAACGCTTCCTCCCAGGCCGGTGTCATTATAGCCACCAGGAAGGATCCACCCACACGACTAAAATCGAGGCTCGAAAAAAAAGGCGCCAAGATTGTAATGACGGATAGTCCTGATAGGGTAAATCTTGTTGATCTCTTCTCCCAGATTTACAGGATGGGCATAACATCCGTGCTGATTGAAGGTGGCGCCGGACTCGCGTGGGGAGCCCTGGTCGCAAGAGTCGTGGACAAGTGTTCATTTTTCTACGCTCCCTTAATCATAGGCGGCAAGTCTGCCCCTTCAGGGATTGGAGGGGCCGGCATCAATCATCTGGAGGAGGCCCCAAGACTGGTCAATGTTAAGTCATTGAAGGTCGGGCCTGACATTCTCGTTGAAGGACGAGTTCAATATCCTGGCGTATAGCATGATAATTCAAATAAATCCGGTCAATCCGCAACAAAGGCATATTTCCAAGGTGGCCGAACTATTACGTTCGGACGGTGTGATTATCTATCCCACCGACACGGTTTACGGGCTCGGATGTAGCATCATGAGCAAGAAAGCTCTGGAGAGGGTCCGTAGAATCAAAAAAATGGATAACAAACGGCATTTATCATTTGTGTTCTCAGACCTGAAAACCATTTCTCAATACGCCCAGGTGAGCGACTCAGATTATAAGCTTCTTCGAAAACATTTACCGGGCCCATACACATTCATACTCAAGGCCACCAGGCTTGTGCCAAGAATAGTGCTGACAAAACGAAATGAGGTTGGGATAAGAATTCCGGATAACAAAATCTGTCAGGCTCTTCTGGAGGAACTGGGACATCCCATATTAAGCTCGTCTGTGCGCTTACCGGACGATCAGTTGCTGGACGATCCGGTAGAGATCGAACGCATCTACAAAGGGCTTGTTGATGTGGTAATAGATGGCGGCACATTCATGCCTGAGCCATCTTCCGTAGTCAGCCTGATTGACGGAGCGCCTGAAGTTCTCAGAGAGGGCAAGGGAGAGGTAGGCTATTTCATGGACTGACCTTCTGATCTATTAGACGTGACAATAATTCAGTCGTTTTGTCAGCGCTGCCGACATGAGTCTCCAATCGGTTTCTGGCTGTTTCTCCCATAGCTCGCGCAAGGTTGGAATCGCTTAGCAATAAATCAAACTTGCCGGTCAGCTCATGCTCATCGCTGACCTGAAACGCCGCCTTGTTTTTCAGTAGTATTTCGCTCGAATCCCTGAAATCTTCCATGTAGGGGCCAAAAATTATGGGTTTAGACCATGAGGCCGGTTCGAGAATGTTCTGGCCGCCTCTTGAAACCAGTGACCCACCAACAAACACCACGTCGGCAATAGAGTATGTGTTGAACAATTCACCCATCTCGTCAATCAAAATTATTCGCCTATCCCCTCTGGCTATTCCGGACTTCAGTTCGCTGGTCCTCACTGGAGCCTCAAAGCCCGCCCTCTGAATCGTGTTCAGGAAAAGTTTTATTTTGTCGAGATGGCGGGGAGCCATCACCAGTATTAAATCCGGATTAGTTTTCAGCAAATGTTTGTAGCTGGAAAGGACTGTTTCATCTTCTCCGGGATGAATGCTACCAGCGACAATCACTTTGCCGGACGCTCCAAGTTCTAACAGGCGTAACAGGCTTTTGCGGACACCTTCTTCAGGGGATTTGAAGGCCGAATCTATCTTGATATTACCGGAGACCTTGATTTTTTCGGGATCAGCCCCCATTTGACTTATTCTGAAGGCGTCTTCATCCGAACACATTGAATATAGATCGATGGAATCAAGAGTGTCTTTCAAAAAGCGTTTGACTTTTAAATACCTCGGGAAGGACCTGTCTGAAATTCTACCGTTGACCAGGGCAATTTTTACGCCTGATCGCCGCAATTCATAAATCAGGTTGGGCCATATTTCCGTCTCTGTCATGACGAACAGATCCGCAGAAACCATCTTTAAAACTTTTTTGACTGAAAAAGGGAAATCCAGAGGCATGTAAAAAAACTTGCTGGAACATGATATTAATTCCTGGGCCCGTTGCTGACCAGTTTCGGTTCCCGTGGAAATGACTATGTCCAGATCCGGTCTGATTTCGCTTATTTTTTCCACCAAGGGGGCCAACGCTACGACTTCACCAACAGAAACGGCATGGAACCAAATTCTGAATCCATTGGACGAATTCCGGCAAATATGCGGAGGAAGATTCCCGAGTTTACCGGATATGGATTTCCTGTATTTTCCTCTGAACAAGACATGAGGGGCGTAATAAGTAAATAGAATCGGGGCCACAAAACAGTGAAGGGTAAGGTTGTATAACAGCCTTTTCATTCGTGTGTCTTCAACGGAGTCATCTGCACTGTTCAGTTTTTGCGGAGAAAGTGCTGTCGAGCTGGAAGTTTTTTTCTACAATGAATGGATTGGCCTCGATCTTGCTTATTTTCGCTATGGTCTTCCACTTTCCGGATATTGACTGAATCTCGAACTTTCTCGGTAGCCAGCCATCATCTCCGGACTTAAAGTCTCCAAAGTCGGCGGTGAGATCTATGTCCCCTTTTGGATTCAACCTGACAAGTCTGAGCAAATACAGGTTTTGTGGATCGAGGGTAGCGCCCCAGACCCGACCCTGAAATGAAATTCGAATTACTATTTTCTCCGAATCTCTCGATAACAGACGATCAAACCTCACATCCTTCCACTGCAGAAGAATCATGGGGATCAATCCCTCTATTTCCGACACGTCAGGAAAGCGTCTTGCAAAACAATCCTTGGCGCCTGTCAGTATTTTTCCATCAGATGGAACGTAAAGCTCAAAATGATTGGCTTTAAGTATGAGTTCAAATAATGAATTTCCACCCGGTCCCACTCCCTGAAACCGGAAGTCGCTTGGCCGCCTGTAAATCATGAATCCTTTGACATCCTGCCGGGACTTGTCGGTTTCATTCATCGTGGAAACACTCATTACGGCCTTAAACGCGGATAGGGATTTTCCCCTGTCATAAAGGCGCCCAGGGATTTCTTCAGGTTTCACAGAAGGATTAGCATGGCCTGACGATGCCAATAGCAGCGTCAGTATGACAGAGATGGCACAAATGATGGAGCCAAGAGCAGGATTCAGTCTGCAGTCCATATTGCTTAAGGGGTTTCTCATGGACGAGGTTTTATCAAACCGGTTCAAAGTATGCAAGAGCGATTACCCAACTTTGGCTCACATTATGAATTGTCAACGCATGGCGTTCCTGATCATTCCTTCGGCGAAATACATCCAGAAAATTGGCAAACAATCAGAAAATGAGTAGAATGACTTTGTGATCAGGATGTTTTCTGATACTTAAGTCTCATGAGATCATAGTTGTGATCTCATAATCAAAGTTGTCATTCGATCACTAAATAGGATTTTGCTTGTCAGAATCAACTGTTCAAGAACTTATAGGTATTACTTCAAGCCGATTGTCCACATCCAGGGTTCTCGACGAGATTCCTTTGGGGATTGCCATTTTGGACAATGACCAGAAACTGGTTTTTACTAATCGAGCCCTAGAGTCCCTGACTGGATTCAATGTTTCAGAGTCTTATGGAATACCCTGCAGTTATATTATCAGGTGCAATCATTGTTTTCAGGGATGTCCAATAAAGCAACTCAGTGATGAAAACAGATCTGTCTCAACTGACTCAAATATCATCAACATGAGCAGAGAGAAAATACCTGTAAGAATTACCTCGTCACTCCTTGTAGATGATGACGACAATAAACTTGGATATATAGAGACTTTTGAGGATGTCAGAGTACTTGAGGCCGAATGTTCGAAAGTCGATCGTGTTTTCAAACTTAATGAAATGATCGGAAGAAGCCCTCAGATGAAGCGCATCTTCAACATGATTCCGGTCATAGCCCAAACAGTTTCGTCCGTTTTGATAACAGGGCAAACTGGAACAGGCAAGGACATGCTGGCGGAAGCCATCCACAAAGCTTCAGACAGAGCGAAAGGACCGTTTGTAAAAGTCAACTGCGGCGCACTGCCTGAAACCCTACTGGAATCAGAGTTGTTCGGACACCAAAAGGGCGCTTTTACTGGCGCCTACGAGAACCGGCTCGGTAGATTCAGACTAGCTCACAACGGAACCCTGTTGCTGACTGAAATTGGCGATCTTCCACTTGCATTACAGGTCAAACTGCTTTCGTTTCTCGATGACAAAGTCGTTTACCCCTTGGGATCCTCCAAAGGAGTGCATGTGGATGTCCGTGTAATAGCCGCCACAAACAGAAATCTGGAAGATATGGCTCAAGAAGGGCTTTTCAGGCGTGATCTGCTTTTCAGGCTCAATGTTATCCGAATGGAATTGCCTCCGTTGCATGAGAGAAAAGAGGATATCAACACCCTGCTGGACCATTTCCTTAGAACATTGAGCCTCAAATTCAAGAATCGTGTGAGATCCTTTTCTCCCGAAGCTAAAGAAATGCTGCTCAACTATCCCTACCCCGGAAATGTACGGGAACTCAGGAACATTGTTGAATACACCGTGAACGTTTGTGAAGGTGAGTCTATAGAAATCATCCATCTGCCTGCCTACCTGGTTGACGCAACGGATATTCCGCCTGAAAATGAACTGAAACCAGCGAGTGCGCATCAAGAAGAGTCAGGGCCTGTAGCAGTATTCAAACTCGATTATCCCAACTGGCGGGCTGCAGAGAAAAAAATGATATTTGAGGCGATGATAAAGGCCAAAGGAAGTAGAACTCGAGCCGCTGCAATTCTCGGGTGGGGCAGGAGCACGCTATGGAGAAAAATGAAGCGCTTGGGAATAGAATAAAGTCAACTTTGCGAATTTTCAGTCATCATCAGGTAAATTCATGCTAAAAGTACTTGTTCCATTACTTGGAGACGATATCGCACCGCGTTTCGATCTCGCCCCTGAAGCCTACATCGCTTCTATTGATGATCAACAGTCCATCGTTGAGGAAAAAACCATCGTGCTCTCTGAAGCGTCCGCTGAAACATTGTGCAGGATGATCCTGGATGAGAGAATTACCATGGTAATCTGTAATGGAATAGAAGACGAATATTATCAATACCTCATGTGGAAAAAAGTTGCAGTTCTCGACTCTGTAATTGGCGCTTGCCCCAAGGCTGTCGCTCTTGCAGCTAAAGGCGCGCTCTCGTCCGGCTCTATTCTTGTAGAAAGATCCCACCCCTCCAAAGCCTAACGTCAAATCCAGATCGTATCATTATGTTTCATATTGTCCTGTTCGTTTTGTTTCATTATGTCTCTCTAGTTCTGCGTTTCCACATCTTTAAGTCATACAATCTCTAAAACTAGGGCTTTTATGGTGTGGCATGATTGTTGCCGATGCTTGTAGTGACTTTATAAATCCTGTGAGCATTCAGGTAGTCTAGATTCAAGTCCTCACAGAGATATCAGGGAGACGGCAAATGAAGGTTCGAGTTCTTTTGGTGGATGACGAAGAGCAATTTGTGGATGTGCTCTCTCAGCGTTTAATGACTCGTGATTTTGAGGTGTTGACTGCATTGAGCGGGGATGAGGCCATATCGACACTGGAAAAGGCCGATGTGGACGTAGTAGTGCTCGATGTTATGATGCCTGGCAGAGATGGAATATCAACCCTGACCGAGATCAGGAGAATAAGGCCGCTCACTGAAGTCATAATGCTGACGGGAAACACGACGGTAGATACAGCGATTAATGGTATGAAACTGGGCGCTTATGATTATCTTTTAAAACCGACTGATACCGGTGTTCTGGTGGAGAAATTGAATAGCGCCTATTCGAGGAAGAAAGAGCAGGAAGAGAGAATACGCAATGCAGAGGTTGATAGAATCGTTAAAACGAGGGGTTATTGACGCATGAATCGCTCTCAGCGGATTCTGGCTTTTTAGCAGAACCCATTTTTACGATTTTTTTACACTACAGCCCAGGCAGTGCGTCATGGTTCGTTTTCCTGATCTTTAACGGGAACTTTTGCCGATTCTATGATAGTTTCGACAGAATCCTGCGTTCATTTAAGTCAAGACACGATTTTATAAAAGCATTTTCAAGGAGACGATTGCATGGAAACCATTAAGGTTAAAGACCTAATGACTTCGTTCGAGGGTTATCCCAGAGTCTCTGAAGACGCCTCTCTGTATGAGGCGGTCCAGGCTCTGGATGAGGGCCGTCAAAGATTAGATGCCAAAGGACACAGGTTCATGGCTGTGCTGGTGTGCGACAAGTCCGGCAAGGTAAGAGGAAAACTGAACCGCATGGACATACTGACATGCCTGGAACCTGAATACCTGACAAATGATGAACTCAAAAAAGTCTCGAGATTCGGATTGACACCCGAATTTCTACATTCGATGCTGGACAACTTTGATTTGTGGAAATCTCCGCTGCAGGATATTTGCCGGAAGAGCTTCAACAGGAAAGTCGGTGAATTGGTCGATCAGCAACAGGCTGCAATGAGCATTGAAGCGGACGCTACACTCAACAGCGCTGTCCATCAACTTATCATGAGTCGTTGCCAGGCGCTTTTAGCTACATCGGGTGGCGAGCCGGTGGGGCTTCTGAGACTTGTGGATGTCTTTGACCAGGTGGTGGACCAAATGAAGGCCTGCCAGATTTAAACTTCAGGATTTTTACCAGCTATATACGGAGGATTCTCGTGATGAGCGCAGATAATTTGGCAGTTACACAAGGCCTGAAGATAGATTGGACTCGATTGATAGCCATGCTGACGGGACTAGGGTTGTTTTTTCTGGTTTATTTCTCCCCGCCGTGGCCGGACGCAATAGATCCGGTGGGAAAACATTTCCCCCTGAGTCCTGAGGGTAAAGGCGCAGTGGCTCTCTTCCTCATGGCCGGTATCTGGTGGGTTTTTGAAGTTGTTCCAATTGGCGTAACAAGCTTACTAATTGGTGTCATGCAGGCCCTATTCATGATCAGACCGGCGAAAGCCGCCTTCAAGGATTTTATGGACCCCTCGGTGTTGTTCATTTTCGCGTCATTGGTCATCGGAATGGTTTTTACCAAAACCGGGCTCACAAAACGGATGGCCTACAAGATGCTCAACATAATCGGAGAGAAAACCAGTTCGATTTATTTGGGAATATTCTTACTGATCACTGTTCTGACGCTGATAATGGCGCACACTGCGGTAGCGGCCACCATGTATCCCCTGCTCCTGGCAATTTACAGTCTTTACGGAGAAGGTGATAAACCCACGAAATTTGGAAAAGGTCTGTTCATGGGCATGGCCTATGTATGTGGAGCGGGCAGCATCATCACTCTGTTAGGTTCAGCCCGCGCGATAGTGGCTTTAGGGTTTTTCAAGGAAATGGTCGGTATCGATACGCCTTTCTATGAACTGACACTTTACATGGCTCCTGTTGGGATAATAATGGTTCTTCTATTGTGGGGATTCTTCATGGTCTTTCTAAAGCCTGAAAAATCTGTAATTCCGGGCCTTAGGGAACGCGTCACAGAGTTAAGCGCAAATCTGGGGCCAATTACTCGCAAAGAGATTTTGGCCCTCTTGATAATATTCGGGGCGATTGTCACCATGTCTCTTCAGGTAATGGTTCCTGCGCTGCAAAAGCTTGACAAAACGGCAATCATTTTAATTTCAACCATTCTGTTTTTCGTAACGAACATTTTGGACATAGAGGATCTAGAACGGATTCCCTGGAACATTGTTCTGCTGTTCTCAGGGGCAATGAGCATAGGGTTTTGTTTGTGGGAAACCGAGGCTGCAAAGTGGATGGCTGTAAACTGGCTGGCTATGTTTCAAAAATCACATTGGCTTGTATTCGTGCTGAGTATAGCCTTTTTTGTCATGATAATGACGAATTTCATCATGAACGTGGCGGCAATAGCTATATCCTTACCGGTTGCTCTGGTCATCGCTGGTTACTTGGGTGTTTCTTCCTATGTGGTCATGTATGCCGCATTGGTTACAGCAGGAATGCCTTTCATTCTGCTGGTGGGGGCGGCCCCGAATGCTATTGCCTATGATTCCAAGCAATTTACAAGCGGTGAGTTCCTGATGTATGGAATACCGGCCAGTATCATACTCATGGCAGTAGTCGCTTTTGCTATTTTGGTGATCTGGCCTCTACTCGGCATGCCGATTACTGTGCCCAAGACTATATAGTCCTTTAGCATTTTAAACTGGCTCTTTTCTGGAGAAAGAATCAATGAAGCGTTCGACGATCTTACTAACGGCATTGGGCGTGCTTTTGCTGACAATAACCGGAACGTCGTGGTCAGCGGATCAATCCCAAAAATCCAGTTTCTTTACCATTGATGGCAAGGTGCTTGACGCCACCGGTCACCCTGTTGAAGATGCAAAAATACTGCCGTATCTCAACGGCAAGCCATACATTCCTGACACCGGCAAGGCTCACTCGGAGAAGGAATTCACCACGTCCAAAAACGGCCTTTTCCAGATTGAGATACCTGTAAGCAAAGAAATGATGGACAAGGCGTCATGGGGACTAAAGGTCACCCGGCCGGCTTTTAAACCGTCTCAGGTCATAGCAATAAAGAAGATTCACGACGAAGGGATAGATGACAAGGGTAATCAGCGTTGGTTGTCTAGCGCCAACGTGGGCCTCGAAAGATTGAAGGGGACTGCCTTCTGGATTGCGCTGGTTATTTTCATAGCTGTTTACGTCTTGATTGCATTCGAGGTTTTGCACAGAACACTTGCAGCAACCCTCGGAGCGGCCACGATTCTCCTTATTACCCATACTCTCGGCACATTTGATGATGGATTCAGGCTACTCACGTGGGAACAGGCACTTAACACGGTAGACTGGAACGTTGTGTTCCTCCTGATGGGCATGATGATCATAGTCGGAGTATTGAAACTGTCCGGCGTATTCCAGTGGCTGGCTTATAAATCCTTTCAGGTAGCTCAGGGGAAAATATACCTTCTCTCTGCCGCGTTGTGCATTGTCACGGCGGTGACCAGCGCCTTTCTAGACAACGTGACCACCATGCTGCTGCTTACCCCTGTGACTATGGAAATAGCGATGGTTCTAGGTGTTTCTCCTTTTGTTTTTCTGATGCCGGAAATACTTGCCTCGAATTTTGGTGGAACAGCCACGCTTATCGGTGACCCTCCGAACATCATGATCGGATCATACGCCGGATTGACATTCAACGATTTTGTCCTCAATTTGACTCCTGTGGTTGTTATCGTCATGATAGCGCAACTTATTTACAACAAGCTCCTATACGGAAAGGTTTATGAGAAGGCCAAGGTCGAAGATGTTCCTAAACTCTTAACATTCCTGAAGGAAAAGTACAGGATTAATGATTACAGAATCCTCAGGATCGGTGGAGCGGTCCTGTTAGGTGTCGTTGCACTCTTCATCCTCCATGGAAAGTTCCACATGGAGGTGAGTGTGGCGGCCCTGTTCGGAGCTGCCCTGATAATTCTACTCACAGGCGCCGACATAGTTGAGCTGCTCGAAAAGGAAGTCGAATGGCCGTCTCTAGTGTTTTTCATCATGCTTTTCATAGTAGTCGGAGGCGCTGAACAAACCGGTATCCTTCAAGCGATAGCAGACTGGATACTGGGTGTGTGCCAGGGTAACCTGGTAGTGGCCATTCTGATAATATTGTGGGTTTCAGGAATTGCCTCAGCCATAGTCGATAATATTCCATACACTGCGACCATGCTTCCGATCGTGGCATTTCTCAACACTACCATACCCGGAGCGGAGAGCGGTGTGTTATGGTGGGCGCTTGCGCTTGGAGCGTGTTTCGGAGGCAACGGAACAATCATCGGCGCATCAGCCAACGTCGTGACGACAGGAATAGCAGAAAAGGCCGGACACAAGATATCTTTCGGGTCCTTCTGCGCTCAGGCCGCTCCTATAACACTGATAAGCCTGGTGATTTCTTCGATATTCCTGCTGATCAGATATTAGGGCCATCGGTTTGACTTGATCATGAGATTAAAGAAGATTAGACTAAGATGTCTTGCATGGACCTGGTCAGTAGAGAGCCGGACACTGTTCTCTGCTGACCATTGATCGTTAAACTTCAACAGCAAACTCTTGCAATGGGAGATTTTAATATGACAACTGCCAGAGTCCTTCTCGTAGATGATGAGGCCCCGTTCATAGACACGTTGTCCAAACGACTTGTAAAACGCGGGCTAACCGTCACAACCGCCAATAGTGGTCCGGAGGCCTTGCAAAAACTTGGTCTGGGAGAATCGTTCGACGTCATAGTTCTGGACGTAAAGATGCCCGGGATGGACGGAATTGAAACCCTGAAAGCAATAAAGAACATTAACCCGTTGGTCGAAGTAATCATGCTTACCGGGCATGCTACGGTTGGTTCCGCCATAGATGGAATGAAACTGGGGGCTTTAGACTACCTGATGAAGCCATGTGACCTGGACATGCTGATGGCCAAGGTCCAGGAAGCCAAAATGAAGAAGCTGAAACAGGAAGAGAGAATCAATGAAGCACGGGCGATGCATATAGCTCTCAGACGAGGCGATTGAGAGGCGCCAGGGCTCAACTCCCTTGATGTAAAAAGCTCCCTAGTTCGGATGCCTCAGCATTGGCCGATATCGGGAGCTTTTTTATTCTAACGACTATGAATGAAATGGAAGTTGTTATTTGTTAATGACGTCGGCGCTTGTTGGCCATGGCCC
This sequence comes from uncultured Desulfomonile sp., assembly GCA_964528855.1. GTDB lineage: Bacteria > Desulfobacterota > Desulfomonilia > Desulfomonilales > Desulfomonilaceae > CAITZA01. The sequence goes on from CAZGVM010000003.1 coordinate 30,354, forward strand.
GTCTGGGGTAAACGATTATACGTCTCAAAGGCCCCTCACCGTAACTCTTTGTATAGACTTCCCGATCTTCTGCCAGTATAAGATGCACGAGCCTACGCTCATTGGCCGGCATAGGATTCAAAGATACCGGTTTAAGCGATTTCTTGGCCTTTCGGCTCATCTTCAGCGCAATTTCTTTGAGAGTCTCCTGTTTCCGACGTCGGTAGTCCTCAGTATCAACGATTACCTCTACCTTACCGTTGCCTGCGTTGTCTCTATTCAGTATCTTGTTCATAAGATGCTGAAGGGAATCAAGAGTCTGCCCCCGTTTTCCAATCAGGAGTCCTGATTTGTCTCCCTCTATATCCAGGCGAATGACCCCATCGAGCACCGAACCTTTAACCTCGACTTCAACCGGGATTCGGTCCAAAATATCCTGTAGCAACTGGCGCGCCCTATCGAGATCGGGATGATCTTCTGGCTGGCCATCTTCCCGTTCGACCTCGCTCGGAGACTGGGTTGACTGAACCGCTGGAACAGACGAGGTGATGAACGATGAGCCTGGCGACGTCAATTCGTCCTCATTAATGTCTTTAACCTCCATCACCTCTTTGAGGATATTCCTTCTCTTGACCCTGATTCTGGCGTCTCTCTGCCCGACAATGCCAAGAAAGCCCCTCGTACTCTCAGCTATAACTTCGATCTCAAGTAAGGCCTCTTCAGTGTCAAGCTCAGTGCAGGCCTTGGCAATAGCTTCTTTGACGTTTTTTCCCTTAAATTCGAAATAACTCATCTGTAAATCACCTCGCCGGGCTATGACATTCGGTTGGTTATAAGTTGCTGAGCTATGGACAGGATGTTGCTGACCAACCAGTAAAGGACCAAGCCCGCAGGAAAACTGAGAAACATGTAAGTAAAGACCACCGGCATCAGGAGCATCATTTTCTTCTGCATGGGATCACCGGCGGAAGGTGTCATCCATTGCTGCAAAACCATTGTTGCGCCCATAAGTATGGGGGTGACATAATAGGGGTCAGGCGCAGCAAGGTCATTTATGCACAGGAATATGGACGGATAGCAGACAAACGGAGCATGCCTCAACTCGATGGCGTAAGATAGCGCCTGGTACAAGGCTATGAACACTGGAATCTGCAGGAACATCGGCCAGCATGACCCCAGTGGGTTTACCTTCTGTTCACGAAAGAGATCCATCGTAGCCTTATTCAAGGCTGATTTGTCATCCTTGTATTTTTCTTTTATTTTTGCAATTTGCGGCTGAATATCCTGCATACGCTTCATGGACTTCATGCTCTTGTGAGTCAAAGGTATGAACAGTATCTTTATCAGGATCGTAAGTATAATGATGTCTAGACCATAATTATTGGTGCCGGGAATACGCACTCCGGCAATCTCGAAACCTGAATTGCAGAACCTCAGAAATTTCATCAAATACTCGGCCATTATGTTCAACACAGCATAATTGCTGTAAAACAACGCCGCCGAGAGATTATTTCCGGCCTTTTGAAGCGCCTGACGCTCTTTTGCTCCCAAATAGAGGCCCCGACTGGTTTCTACCCGCTGAGAAGGAGGCAGGACTATTGACCCGTATCTTATAAGAATCTCAGCTAAATTATCCTTGGTTGGCTTGAGTAAGGTAACTTTACTGGCCGGCTTCTCTTCAAAAGCCAGCGCCTTAAGAAAGAAAACTTCCCCCAGTCCGGCCCACTCTATTTTGCCGGATAGCTCCTCATCACCCTTAATGTCCTTGAAGTAATAGTCCTTAAGCGCTCCGTTGATAAATATTTTGGCGCTGTTCCACGCAAACTGCTGTGATTCATCAAAGAAACTCTTCCTCATGGGGAATGTAACGAGATAATCCCTGCCCTGATCGCTTTTGTTAGTGATGGAGAAGACGACGTCAACCAGGTATGTGTCAGCCCTGAAAACATAGGTCTTGATGATGGAGAGTCCGTTAGGGGCGTCAGCTCTGAGAGTCACTTCCTGCTTTTCGGCAGAAGACTTGAGGGAGTAACTGGTGTTTTCCGTATCCAGTGTGTATCCCAGCCCCATGTCCGTGAAAACCTCATTGGCCCGAGTCAACCGAATGGACACACTGGACGTGTCATTGGCGTCGGTGGGGAAAATATTGACGAGGTCGTCTGAGTCAACACTGACTTTGTAGTTCTTTAGCTTGAAGGATATTATCCTGCCCCCTACCGACGAAACAACAGCTTCATACAAGGGGGAATCGACTGTAATCTTCTTTTCGACAACAGGTTCAGATGGAGAGGTAGGTTGAGTCGGTAGTGCTCCCGGACGGGAAATATCCGGTGACGTTACCTGTTTTTTTTCAGCCGGCGAATCCGCGACACGAGCTACCTTGGATTTTTCTGTTCTGGAAACTGTTTCACTGGACGTTGTCGGCTGATTGGCCGGAGAATTGGAGTAGGGCTGAATAAAGTACTGAAAGCCCACTATTATCAGCACCGACAAGGCTATTGCCAATACAAGGTTTCTGTCCATCGTCACCTTTCTAGATAAAGAAACAGAATCAATCGATTCAGGTCAGCTAAATGCCGATTTTCTCATCGCGTTCAATCAACGGCACTGGATCAAAGCCCCCCGGCCCAAAAGGACGACACCTGAGCAATCGCCTTGCGCCCAACCATAACCCTTTATAAACTCCATGACATTGAACGGCTTCTTTTGCATACTCCGAGCATGTGGGATGAAATCGGCACGAGGAGGGAAATAAAGGCGAGAGAAAAACCTGGTAAAATCTTATGAGGCCAACAAACACTTGTTTAACGCTGTATGCAAATTTCACGAGAAAACACTACCAAGCTCTTGATTCATTTCTTCTGATTCTTTAGCGCCTGCGCCTGCCTTGGCAATGATAACAACATCTGAACCAGGAGGGAAAACATGTCTGTTTAGTCTGAAAAACTCCCTCAAGCGCCTCTTGACGCTGTTTCTAACACAGGCATTCCCAACTCTTTTCCCGACTACCAAGCCGAGCCGAGCCCTACCAATATTGTTCGGAAGTATCCTAATTTTGAAGTTTTGCGTCTGACGCAACGCCCCTCGTCGCATCACGATTACAAACTCATGGGACTTGAGTATCCTATCCCGCCTGATGAATTTATATGAGGGTATCTCAGACAGACAGCCGCTTCCTGCCCTTGGCCCTGCGCCGCTGAAGCACCAGGCGCCCGCTGCGCGTGCTCATGCGCACCCTAAAGCCATGGGTCCTTTTTCTCGATAAATTGCTCGGTTGAAACGTTCTTTTCACTTCAGAATCCTAGCCTTTCCGATTATTCTCTAAAAGAGACATCTAAACAAATCCGTTTGATTTAGTCAAGACCTTTAATATTAGACAAAGACAGACACCAATCGGATCCATTCTTCAATCAATGTGAAATAAATGAACGTAATAAAATCCACATGGTGAAATTTTTTCCCACCGACCACTAGTTCCTGGTCGATCTCCATTGACCAACCAGAAAAACGCGCTGACTGACCGCCGCCTGAATATAACCAGTTCATTCTACAAAAAGCCGCCTGAGCAAAAAAAAAGCCCTTCGAAAAGGGCGTGAAAGGTATGGTTTTTATCTATTTTTGTTGCTTATATCCTTGCAACTTAGGCGCCAAAACCAACTATTGCGAAAATCGGATATAACACACGCACAAAAAACTATTATTACAGATACATAATAATATTTGATAAACCATATTATGGTTTTTCCATGATTTATTTAATGTATATTATAATTTTAAATTGCAATCATCTGTATTCAATGATAATTACTGCTAAATATATTTTCTGGAGGTCCTATAGTGGGTTATCATATCACATTAGCGCTGGTTCAGGCCACCACTCTGGCAGCCTTCCTAATACTGTGGCGCCTCTGGGTTAGGAAAAAATTAACCGCTTCGTTCCTGATTGAGGATGAGGACAGGATACTGTTTCCTTTTAAATATTTTTCATGGATACTTTTTGGGGTGGTGCTGCTAACTTCGCTTGCCCAAATCCATTTCATGTGGGTCTCATTCAAGACGGAAAAGAACCTGGCCGCCATGAAAAATATCTACAAGATGACGGAAAAGCATGGTCAGACGGTTGAGGAAACAAAGCTTCTGGTAGAAAAACTGACCAGGGAACTGGAATTAAATACGAAGGCAGTAAAATTATTTTCCAGGGAACTTCCGATCAACGCCAAAACGTCAAAGGTGATGACAGACTTGCGGGTCGCACAGGCTGAAAGCGTACCCAGAACCTCTCAAATCAGGTCTTCTCATGGAAACGATTCTTTCGATCAGGAGGCCAAGGCCTCATCAAGAGAGCGCGCCTCAACGGAAAGCAAACACAAAGACGAATTGGCTGCGGGTGAAGAACCGTCAGATATCAGTCAGTCGATGCGTTTAAACAGACGAGGCTCAGTGGTAGGCAACGGCATAAGGGTTAGGAAGTCGCCCGACGAGTCTTCCGATGTGATAGAAACCCTAAACGCAGGAAAACACGTGAAGGTTACTGAGAAAAGATTTCAGAAAGATCGTGTCTGGTTCAGAATAATTACGCCATCAGGTCGTGCAGGTTGGGTTGATTTCAATTTTGTCAAGCTCGAAAACAACGTCTGAGTTCATTTTTTAACCTGCTGTAGACCCTATGAAAGAAAAGTCAGCTATATTTTTGAAGATGGCCGCAATTTCTCCAAGCAGGGCCAGTCGGTTCACACGGATGGCTTGATCTTCCGCCATAACCATTACATTGTCAAAGAAGCCATCAATTGGAAGTCTGAGATCTGCCAGCAACTCCAGAGCTTTTTGGTAGTCACCAGACTTGATGGCAATTGCGCATGAGTCTTTAATAGTCTGAAAAGTCTGGTAGAGTTCCTTCTCTGCGTCCTCGGTCAGAATGGAAGCGTTCACGCTTCCGAACTCGCCGTCCCTCAAGATGTTCACAACTCTTTTGAAGCCCACCATTATGGCGTCAAAATCCTTGCGCTGCTTCCACACGTTCAGGGCTTCCACGCGAGAGCGTGTGTCTACGACATCGGCAAATCCGGTGCGAACGGCGGCCTCTACCACATCCAGAGAAAAATCACGGCTTGCGTGAAAATTGACAAACCTTGCTTTGAAGAACTCCAGGATCTGGCTTTCAGCGAGCGCTTTATCCTGTGTAAGTCTCGAACCCAGAAGCTGCAAAGAGAACCGGATCATTTCCGGCAAGTCTATTCGCCAGTTCCTGTCTATCAGTATCTGTATGACCGCCAGGGCGTGCCGCCTGAGCGCATAGGGGTCTGCGGCCCCTGATGGTATCAATCCCACGCCAAAACATCCGCATATGGTGTCCATTCTGTCAGCGACAGACACAATACTGCCGATGAGGCCTTTTGGCAGACTATCTCCGGCTCTGGAAGGCAAGTAATGCTCGCGTATTGATATGGCGATCTCAGCGTCCTCTCCGTCCATCCTGGCGTAGTAACTTCCTATTATTCCCTGCAATTCCGGAAATTCGTAAACTATGCCGGTTTCAAGATCGCATTTTGATAACATTGCCGAACGCTCGACCTTTGTAAGAGCCTCTGGAGCCACCTGCCTACTGATATAGGTCGCAATAGCCGAGAACCTTTCCACTTTTTCGAATGCCGTGCCAAGGCGTGAATGGAAGACTACTCCTCGGAGCGCATCCAGTCTGGCGGCGAGAGGCATTTTCCTGTCCTCCCTGAAATAGAACCTGGCGTCTTCGAGCCGCGCTTTTAAAACCCTCTGGTGCCCCTTGACCGATACGGCCTTGTCTTTAACCGGCGTGTTATTCACTGCCACGAAACGGTTCGTTATTCGTCCGTTCTGATCCTGAACCGAGAAATAACGTTGGTGCTTCTTCATGCAGGTAATGAGAATGGAGGCCGGCAGTTCCAGAAAGTCCTCAGCAAATTTTCCCATGATCGGGTAAGGACTCTCCACCAGGAATGTCACCTCATCCAGGAGATCCTGGTCTTCAGACAAACTCAGGCTTTCTGCCGAAGCCAGTTCCTTGATTTTTTCGTCTATCAGGGATTTTCTTTTTACGGGATCGATCTCTATTCCCTGCTCCAGTAAAGACGAATTGAGATCTGAAAAATTCTTGACGGTGAAGGGGCCTGGATTTGTAAACCTATGGCCTCTACTATGGTTTCCGCTTTGTATTCCGGCAAAGGTAAACGGCACAATTTGCCCATCATATAATGCGACAATCCAGTGAATGGGGCGAACAAACCGTTCATCCATGTCCATCCATCTCATGTTTTTCGGGAAGTATATCCTCTCCAGAATGCCTGGTGTGTTTTCCTTCAGGGCCTCCAGAGTGGGCCTACCCTCCTCCGTTTTTCTGACGGCGATCTGTTTACCCTTAGGACCTTCTACTATTATCAGGTCATCGACATCCACTCCCTGGCTCCTGGCAAAGCCTGTAGCCGCCTTGGTAGGGGCCCCGTTAGCGTCAAATGCCTGGGTGAGCGGTGGGCCTGTCTTTTCGATCTCACGCGACAACTGCATTTCAGAAACATCGTGGACTACTATGCCCAATCGTCGAGGTGTGGCAAATGTCTCAATAGCGCCGTAAACAATATTTGAATTTCCCAGGAAATTACTGAGAAGCTCTGACAAAGAACTCAAGGCAGGATTGACGTAACCCGCCGGTATTTCTTCAATGCCTATTTCAAGAAGAAACTCGCCTGTCATTGGTAAACCTTTATTTCTGAAACTTGTTGAGCAGCGGATAGCCTAGAACTTCTCTTTGAGCCAGATAAGCCGCCGCCGCTTTTCTGGCCAGATTGCGAACCCTATGGATGTAGGCGGTTCTCTCCGCAACACTTATGGCGCCTCGAGCGTCGAGCAGGTTGAATACATGTGAGCATTTGAGACAATAATCGTATCCGGGTAACGCCAGTGGTTCCTCTGAGTCCAGCAAACCCTGAGCTTCCGCTTCATACATGTTGAACAACTGGATAAGCATCTGGGAGTCAGATCTCTCAAAATTATAGAATGACCCTTCTACCTCGGACCTGTGATGAATGTCTCCATAGGTGATGTCTCGCGTCCATTTCAAATCATAGACACTTTCCACTCCCTGGACAAACATGCTGATTCTCTCAATGCCATAAGTGAGTTCGACTGCGACGGGTTTGAGATCGAATCCTCCGGCTTGTTGAAAATATGTGAATTGCGTAATTTCCATCCCGTCAAGCCAAACCTCCCAGCCAACTCCCCATGCGCCGAGAGTAGGGGACTCCCAGTCATCTTCAACAAACCGGATGTCATGGGCCAGAGGGTCTATGCCAAAGGCCGAAAGGGATTTTATATAAAGGTCCTGAACGTCGAGCGGGGATGGTTTCAATATTACCTGATACTGGTAGTAATGCTGAAGCCTGTTTGGATTTTCACCATATCGACCATCGGTAGGTCTGCGAGATGGCTCTACGTAAGCCACATTCCAAGGCTCCGGACCCAAAACCCTCAGAAAAGTTGCAGGATTCATAGTTCCTGCCCCTTTTTCCAGATCGTAAGGTTGTTGGATCACGCAACCGTAATCCGACCAATACTTTTCCAGTGAAAATATCAACTCTTGAAAAGTGAGCATTAAACGCTCCTTTTGAGATATCAGATACAATGTTCCTGAAACCTTTTAATTAGCCTTTATTTTTTAGCATTGTCGTGCTTTTGAGTCAAGCTTGGGCCCCCACATCACCTGTTACAAGCGCCTGATGGAGCTTTGGAGACTGTATGGAACCGGTGATCCGGTTTTTTTGGCCCTCACAATTTATTTGTGGGGGCTCTGATTGTATACTGACAATCCGATCACACCCAATCCGACATTTTAATCGAAAACAATTGGAGTCCGGTTCATGTCTGGAGCCATTAAATGCCTCTTGTTAATTATAATGCTACTGATTTTCGTTTCTGACTGTTTGGCTCAGTCTGGCGAGAACGACATATCGATGAAACTTGATCAGGCCAAGTTATTGCTGGAAGCCGGGAAAATGGACGAATCAATAGAAATTCTGAATCGTTCCCTGGAGACCTCACCAACCCCGCTGGCGTTCTATTACAGGGGCATGGCATATTCCTTAAAAGGCCTGCAGGGATTAGCCGTCAAAGATTACACGGAGGCTATAAAGGGCGACCCGTCACAGCCTGCTTTCCACGCCCGAAGGGGCATCTCAAAACTCAGCCTCGGTGAGGTTTCGGACGCCATTCCCGATTTTAACAAAGCACTGGAGATTGACCCCTCCAGTTCTTCAATATTGAGCTTTAGAGCCAGAGCGGCCATGATGGCCGGTATGATGAACCTGGCCCTGGAGGATATAAATCGAGCCATCCAGTCAAGCGCCAACAACTCAGGACTTTATAAACTTCGAGGCGACATATTGACGGCCATGGGCAATTATGAAAAAGCCGTTCTCGATTATGACAGAGCGATTCAACTCAACCCGGGTTTTGCAACGGCATTCAACAACCGCGGAATCGCACTGTCTCATATTAATCGGATTAAAGAGGCTGTTGATGACCTTAACAGCGCCATGGACCTGGCCTCTTCGAGAGCCAATCAGCCAAAAAATCCCGGATTTCCATCGACTCCGTGGTAGGCTATTATCACCATGGCTTGAATTTTAAAGATTGTCTTAACGGTATGCCGCTGGACAGATTCCCGTAATAGTTCAATACATTTTCAAGGATAAGCAAATGTCCTCAAATACCAATAAAAGCGCTGTGGTAATAGGTTCTGGAGTTGCAGGCCTGACCACTGCCAGATTGCTGAGCCTAAACGGTCTCGATGTAACAGTTCTAGAACAATCATCTAAGATTGGTGGGCACGTCTCCGATTGGTCGTGTAAGGCGACCACGGAATGCCAGGTCTGTCATTGCTGTTCTATTAGTGATTTGGCTTCTGATATTTATGAATCTCCCGTCAAGTTGATTACAGACTGCGAACTGGAGCAGGTGACAAGGGGTTCCGACGGTGTGATAACCTCCGTCAGGATAGTTGATAATCAAACCAGGGCGACACAACAGATTCCTGCGAACGTCCTCGTATTGTCCACGGGATTTGAAACTTTCGACCCATCTGGAAAAATTCTGTGGGGATATGGGACCATGTCAGGCGTCATGACCCTGGCCGAACTTGATCAGATCATGCGTGAGGACAGGCTGTCTGACCTGGTGGCCGACACCAACAGCACCAGAATTGCTTTTTTCCAGTGCGTAGGGTCCCGTGACAAATCTATCGGCGCGAACTACTGTTCGCAGTATTGCTGCAAGGCGGCTCTCAGAAGCGCCGTACAAATCAAGACACTGAGACCTCACTGGGACTTGTCTGTTTTCTACATTGATCTTCAGGTGGCGGGGAAATACGCGTCCTCCCTGCTGGAAAATGCCAGGAGACTTGGCATTGAACTGTCTCAAGGGGTTCCCGGCGAGATTAACCAGGAGAATGAACATAAGCTGAGTATAATACGCGAAAGAGACGGGATGAATATTAAAGAGGAATTCGACCGTATCATATTGTCGGTAGGTCTGCGCCCTGGTCCATCATCGGAGCGTCTATCCCGGATAACAGGGGTCGGTCTGAATCAATACGGGTTCTTTCAGAAACGCAACGAACTTGATCCTAATCGCACCTTCGTTGATGGGGTGTATCTTGCCGGGGCGTGTGGCGGCCCCATGGATATCGAAACAACCTCTCTGAACGCGGCCGCTGCGGCATCAGACATCATCCACGATTTATCAAGCTGCTTAAAGGTGTAACGATGGAATCTCCAGCAACTAATATCAACGCAGACCCAAACCAAGAAACAATGCCAACCGCATTGATGATCGGCGCCGGGCTCGCCGCATCATTAACCTGCCTCGAATTACAGGCTTTGGGCTTCAAGGTTTGTCTGTTGCAATTGCCGGCCCTAATTTCAGAAGATATTTATTGTTCTGCGCCTGAAGTCGATGCAGTCGCTCTGACATCTTCAGTAGCATTGTCCATGAATGAATTAGAAATTTATCGTCTCAACGAATGGCCGACGATTGACAGAGATGAGACAGGTTTCTCCGTTGGCCTGGAGCCAATCAAACAGCGCAGGTTCGACACTCTGTTTTTCTCAGGGAGCCCTGGAACCTCATTTCAGAATTCTTGTTTCAGGAATCTTGGCAGGCCTTACAGCCCCAAAGGAATAGACGTCCCCCAATCGCAGGACCTGGTTTTTCTTTTTGACCATCCTTTTCCCACAGATCCGGCCGTTGGAATGTCCGCTTTCATAAGCGCCATCAAAAATTCAACGGCAGGTGGAAAATCATCTGTCGTTTTTAGAAACGCTCCTGTTCGCCATCTGATGGGAGAAACGCTTTACGATCAGGCTAAAACCTCCGGAGTCATGTTTTATCGATATCGGGAAAATTCAATTGTTGTGAAGCAGGTAGCGTCGTCTGATTCTGGGCCGGATAGGATTGTAATTGGTTTTCATGATGTTATTGAAACTGGAGAAAGAGTGGAACTGACTTGCGACAAACTGCTCATGGTATCCGGACCGGACTCCGATGGCATCCCGGAGAAGATGCGCAGGTTTCTTGGGGCCGACATCGATGAAAATGGGTTTCTGGTTTCAGACAGCATTCACGGCAATACTTTCAGATCATTCAGCACCGGTGTTTACTGCGTAGGGGGATTCACAGGAACCCTGGACCTGGTTGGGATAATCTCTCAGGCCAAGTCAGCGGCTGTTAACGCCAGGGCCTATGCGCTAGGTTCAAGGTCAAAAACCAGTAATAGCGTGATGAGTATTTCGGACGAGTGCGTTAGATGTCTCACTTGTCATAGAATATGTCCTCATGCCGCAATCTGGCCGATTTTTGCTCCATCCAGATCCGGGCTTCAATCCATACCGAACGCGTGCATGGAATGTGGAATATGTGTTTCGGAATGTCCTAGAAAGGCTCTGGAAATGAGGCATTTCCCCGAAGAGGCCTTTGCGGGATTCCTGGATGATATCAAAGCGCAGACCAACAAGAAGGTGGTATATGGCTGCTCGAGATCAGCAGGCCGTTCAGTAGCCAACATTGATTTGCCGCCGGATGTCATCTTCTTCTCCGTGCCTTGCGCCGGACGCGTATCGGAAAGTGTGATTCTAGACACAATCGCCGCAGGGGCCAGGGGCATTCTCGTGATAGGCTGCCACCATGGCAATTGCGAATCCAACAATGGCACTGATTGGGCCTGTGACCGCGTTAGGTCGGTTATCACCAATTTCCTTAACCCGATAAATCTGGGCACAGCAATTGAATACAACACTACGGCGCCTAATGAGGCTAAAAAGTTGGAACGAATTATCAGTCAGTTTGCATCCAGGCTAAAGGAAGGATCAATAGCCGACTGATTTTATTTTGTCATTATCCTGTCACGGTCTTTGATTCAGGTCTTTGTGACTGATGAGCTGATCTGTGCAGTTTTTCACGGAGACGTTTTATGAACGACAAAACAATGCCCCAATGTAATAATGATGAGGCGCTTACTATAATAAACCCTGCGTCTATCGAAAACTGTATGGTTTGTGGAGAATGCATTTCCAGATGTTTCCTGAATTCTGCGTACCCGGAAATCAATCCAAGGAAATTGATTAGGAAACTTGCACTTGGGCGAGCCCAGGAAGTTGTTGATTCTGAATTTATCTGGGCATGCACCTTGTGCGGACGATGCACCACCGACTGCCCAAAGGAATTGCGAATGGACGCGATAATGAGGGATGTCAGGTCCATCGCCTGGATTCAGGCCAAATCTCCAGTCAGAATCCGCGAGGGTATAGAGAAGATCAGGGAACTCGGAAACAATGTCGGAATGGATTCTGAAGAATTCATCGATACGGTAGAATGGATCGCCGAAGAGCTTGAAGATGAAGCTGAAGATTTTCCGGAAGGCGCTCTGGAAATCCCGATGGACAAGATCGGGGCGGAAATCTTCTACGTTCCCAATCCCCGTGAGTATACATCCAACCCCAACATGTTCCAGGCTTACCTCAAGTTCTTCGCCCACGCCAAGGCGGACTGGACCCTCTCATCGAAAGTGTATGACATCACTAACTGGCCCTATTACATGGGAGACCAGGAAGACGCAGTAGACCTGATTCGCCTGATGGTTGACGAGGCCAGGAATCTGGGCGCCAGAATTCTACTGACCACCGAATGTGGCCACGGGTTTAAAATCCTCAGGAAAGATGCAGAAAACTGGCTGAACGAAAAATTGGACTTCGAGGTCCTCTCAATTGTGGAATTGGCCCACAGATACTGGAAAGATGGACGAATAGAATTGCCTGAAAGCGTGATTGAAAAGAAAATTACCTATCATGATCCTTGCAACGTCGGCAGGAAAGTCGGAGTTTATGAAGAGCCAAGGGAAATATTGCGTCACATAGCTTCAGAATTCATCGAAATGTGGCCTAACCGCAAGCATGCCGTTTGTTGCGGTGGCGGGGGAAGTGTTAGCCAAAACAGTGACATGGGGACTAAAAGACTCGAACACTCAGTCTACAAGAGAAACCAGATACTGAGGACCGGAGCAAATGTTCTGGCCACATCCTGCCAAAACTGCCTCACACAGTTGGGTGACCTTCAGACAAAATATAACATGCCCTTGGAAATCAAATCCGTCATGGAACTGGTAGTAGAAGCAATGGAGTCTGAAAAAGATATGTAGACACAAACCAGCGCAGGATTAACCCCGGATTCATTTCTGCCGCATTGGCATGGCCAGACACATTTTCCATGTTAAATGCGGCTTTTTAAAACCCAATCAGACCTCTCAACTTCCAGTTATTCTGCTTAACACCTCACATTCTTGAGTGCTTGTGCAACAAAGAGTTACTTCACATACCAGGCCTGCATGACACGTAAAATGGCTATAAAGAACCACCCCCTGGTTAAGATTTATGAAATATGTTATTATTGTTTATGATGATTTAACCATTACGTCCTCGAGGCGGAGGGAACCAGGCATGGCCGGCATGAATACTTCCGGAAATAATGAGCTGTTAAGACTGAAGATGACACGACTGTCAATCAAAATATATAAATCATAGCATTAAGTATTAAATGTAACATACTAGTAATAAAATATTTTTTAAATACATTTTTCTTGACTTTATCTGCAGTTTGGGGTAGGCATCAATAGCATAGCCTGAAGATTCCAGATTATGGGTCTTCGGGTCATTGAGGAAATTCCGGTGCATAACGTGGACAAGCCGAGCTTTCAGAAGATAATGTATTTATTAAAGAAAGATGGTTTGACAACACCGATTGATCACCGACTGGAGGTATGCTTATGGTATCAAGGGGCGCGATGAGGATTCCAAGGTTGATCATAATTCTCGTTGTCCTTTTGGGGACGGCCGGCATTGCCGGAGCTTTGGACAAGCCTTTTAAGTATCCGGTGAAAGTAAATGTGTCGGACAACATTCCTTCACGATCCGGGATAGCCGGCATGGATATGGCGAGTGGGGCCGGGGTGAGTTGGGATGTGGCGGCAGGCCAGTCTCGTAGCGAAATATTTTGTCCGAAACGAGGCTACAGTTTTGCTATGGGTATCAAGCCACATTTTACGAGCCTTACTGGCGGGTCCAGGGTTTCCAGTCGTGGGGGGGAAGGCTCGCTCCTCAATTTTCACGGTCATCTGCGCTTGCCTGACGACAAAACATTGTGGGACTTTTATTCCAGCATTCGTTTATATGACAAGATAGGTGTGAGGATTGAATACGCGCCGTGGACATGGTCGGGTATTGGGCACATTCCTATTGACGCCAATTTTTCTGGATTGGGGCTGAAGGCTGGAGACGCCATACAGTCTGATCTAGGCATCACAACTTTTACCCTGGGTGGAGACTACGACGTTTCCTTTGGACGAGACCTGGTTTTTGGTCCAAACGCCGATATACACGTAATAAAATGGAACCAGAGAGTTGCCAAGGATGGCGGTTCGTCGGTGGATTTTTCCCAAACCATCCTGCAACCGGCAATCGGGGCGCACGTGAGGTACGAACCGACGTATACCGGCTATTTCTCATGGTTTAAACCGAGTCTGGAAGCACGTTTTTCGTGGATGAGTTTTGATGGCCTGGGGCTTTCCACCTGGGACGCATCTGCCGGAATTGCTCCACCGGTCAGCAGAAATGTTGACGCTGGGTTCCGACTTGGCTACAAGCAATGGAGGCTTGATGGCGCCAGAAACAGAATCTTCACCGATGTGACTGTTGAAGGGCCCTATATGGACTTCGCACTGCACTTCTAATATTCGCAGCGCCCCTTCTGATATGGATGGCAGGACTCATTAATCCTGCCATTTTTGTTTTTATGCACTTGACAATAATGGCGTAGAAAAATACCATTATACCAATGGGCCCTATGTTTTAACAAGATTTGGCCTTACTTCCAGTGAAACAGGCTTTAAGAATAGAGAGATGGACAGATCTTCGCAAAGAACATTCAGTCAGCTGGCAAAACAGCGTTTGATGACTTTGGGCAAGAACCAGAGGGCGCTCGCCAAGGCCCTGAATGTCTCGCCTGCTTACGTTTGCCAAATATTTTCGGGCAAAAAGAGTCCACCGGATTTGAGTCGAGAGAAAAACTACCAGCTTCTCAGGGTTTGGTGTGACTTTCTGGAAACTGATGAGAACGAATTGACTGACCTAGTCAGGCATGAATTGCACAGGACTCCTTTACCCCCAACACCCAGGTATCCCAGATTTCGTGCGATGGTGTTGTCCAAGCTGGACACTGCCGATGAATCCCTTAGAAATGAAATTAGGGCATTATCGGCGCATCCTGCAGAGCATAATCTTGTCAGTGTCCTGTTACAGATTTATTTAGTTGGTGACAAAGGCTCGTCTGAGAGTCACGCTTTAGTCTTCGCCGATTTGATGGAATCGCTCTCAAAACTAATCAATGACCTTGGTTTCATTGAAAATAGACTATGTGATCTATTCGCCGGCATTGATTTTTCATGGACGTGGGATGAGGCTTCGGGACAGGTCAAATTTTCTACGGGTTCGCGTCTGTTCAATTATGCCTTGGAGCTTGTCATGAAATTCAATAAGGGTGATTCTCCCTTTAAATACGCTTCAACGGCGCCTGTAGTGGGATATGTGACAGCCTCAGACGGATTCGATTACGACGAGGATGACTTCCAGAAAAAGTTGGAGGCCAAAGAGGCTCCCTTTCCATGCGGTATTGATTCTGTTTATCAAGCTTCGATCTACAGCGTCAGGGTTAGAGGCGACAGTCTTAGGCAGTTTTTTGTGGATGGTGTAGTTCTGTTGGTAAAGTCGGGGTCGTGGCAAGAAGTTCTGGATGGAGATGTCGTCATCTATAGGGATAAAAAGCTGAAAAAGGCTTTTGTCAAGAAGATTGAATTTTGTGACGATTCTCTTTTAGTGAAGCCCATGAATCCCATATACAGCAATATGGTTTTAAGCAGATCGGAATTGACCCATTTTGAAAGAGTCGTCGCAGCTTTCTTTTGAGGTGTCAAAATTGAAACCAGTCTATAATCTTTTGGTTGGGCTAGTTTTGGTGATTGGCTCTGTTTGCGGATCTGACTGTTCAGCGTCCACCGCTGAGGCGGTTCAACATTCGGCGTATTCAAATGCGGTTCGCTATACCTTTCCTCCAGCGATAGAAAAAGGGGGACTTGTTTTTGCCGGCCAGAGGGTTCCTCTGGAACGCCACGATGTAAAAGATCGCATACTCAAGGAAATCAATTATCTACTGATGGACAGGCGTTCGAAAACAACGGCCTGGATTGCAAAGGCTGACTCCTTGAAGCCTGTGATTTCCCCTATTTTAAAGAATTACGATGTTCCTCTGGAATTTCTTTACCTGGCGGCGATTGAAAGCAGTTATAACGGCAGGGCGCTTTCGTCCGCCGGCGCCTACGGTTTCTGGCAATTCATGAAAGCCACAGCAATGTGTGGTCCCGCAACCTGTGAGCAATACGATTGGAAAAGAGTCATCAATCATTGGAAGGATGAGCGTGCCGACCTAGTTAAGTCCACGCATTCGGCCGCCCGATATCTAGCCTGGATGAACAGGGTAAAAAAGGTCACCATAGGAAATGAACAGGAAAAGGATGGCTTCGGAGACTGGTTTCTGAGCGCGGCCGCTTACAACGCCGGTCCCGGAAGGGTTACACAAAGACTCAACGGGTCTGGAGTCAACCACTATTGGGAAGCTCCCCTACCTGTTGACACTGAAAAATATGTGCCAAGATGGATAGCCCTTGGGATTATTAGTCAGAACAGGAGGTTCTACGGCTTGAAACCGCCAGTTCAACCTTCGGTCAATTTTGAGACTGTTGAAAAGATTAAGTTGATTAAGGATCTTAGTTTTGCAGATATGGCAAAAATGTTAAACACCACACCACGTCTGGTATGGCAACTGAATTCGCAGATTCCCGTTGACAAGTCGGTTTTTCCGGCTCGCTCGGGCGGTTCCGGTCTTCAGCATACAATCAACCTCCCCAAGGGCGCTAAGGGCAGATTCATGACCCAGTTAGCAGCAAATGGGTACACCAAAAAGAATGCCAAATGAACGCCTGGTTTCCATTTGTCCTGAGCCAGAACCTCATGTCATCGACCTATTTGGAATTGACCTGATTTATTATCAAAGCCGTTGAGCATTCCTTGGACATACTTTTAATTATAGCTCTCACTTCCGGCATCAGGTAAAGGCCGGTGTGTTTCCTGATTTCATAAGACACATCTTCAACCTGAGCCTGCAGATGGCCATCCAGACAGTAAATAAATCGTTCTACCCCCTCATGGCTTTCCAGGGGTGACCCGGTGTCGATGGCAACACTGGTCACATCCATAGAATTCATACTCAAAGTGCCTGTTAGAGACCGCCGGGTCATCTTTCCGCAATCACTGACATTGGGGTCTACTTTTTCCGGCAGACACACGAAGACCTTTTCGTAAAAAATCTCATCAACCAGGCTACTGATTTTAACATCAAAAGCGTTAGCGATTTTTGCCAGAGTCCCCAGGGTGGGAGAGGTCTTGTTCAACTCAATGGAACTTAAATTAGAGGCGGCGATTCCAGTCATCGAGGCAAGCTGGATCAGAGACAGTTTCCTTCTTTTTCTCAGGGAGCGGATTCTTCTGCCTACGTCTATGCTGTCAATTCTCATTAGAGTTTCATCCTGCGCCCAATTTCAGTCCGGAATCTTTCGCATGGGAAATCACTTCAAAAAAGTAACGATGGTATTTGTGATATATTGGCCACAGGAACTATTTTTCCGTCTAACCCCTGAGATTTTGACTCAAGATTTCCTGTTGGCCCGATAATGAGGTTGAAGCCCAGTTTCATTGCTTCATTAAGCCGGGATTCGACTCTTGAAACTCTCCTGATCTCACCTGCCAGCCCCACCTCGCCAAAAACCAGTGTCCTCTCGTCGATGATCCTGTCTGACAATGAAGAGATCAGCGCCGATGCAATTGCAAGATCGCAGGCAGGTTCAGTTGCTTTCATGCCGCCCACCACGTTGACAAATATGTCTTGGTCGAACAGAGCCAGTCCAATTTTCTTCTCGAGCACTGCCACTATCAGGGCCAGCCTTTGAGGGTCGGCTCCAATGCAGGATCGCCGTCCTGGACCAGGAGTAGGGCCAGTTACCAACGCCTGTATTTCCGCAAGTATCGGGCGCGCCCCTTCTACCATGGCGGTTACAACCGATCCGGAACTTTTCCTTGCCCTCTCACTCAAAAAAAGTTCCGATGGGTTCTTTACCTCTACCAGCCCCCCGTCGCCCATTTCAAACACGCCTATTTCATTGGAAGAGCCGAATCTGTTCTTGACTGCTCTGAGTATTCTGTAGGGATGCCCCCTTTCACCTTCGAAATACATCACGGTATCGACCATGTGCTCAAGAACCTTGGGACCGGCAATAGCTCCATCTTTGGTAACGTGCCCTATCAGGAAGCAGGCGGAAGCGCTACGCTTGACAGCCTCCGTGAGGGACGATGATACGTGTCTGACCTGAGAGAGACTTCCGGGATGGGAATCCACATTCCCTGAGTATATCGATTGAACGGAATCGACCACAGTCACCATGGCTTGATTCTTTTCGAGCCTTTCAAGAATGGTCTCAAGATTGTTCTCGGTCATGAGCAGAAAATTGTCCGCCCTTATACCAAGTCGATCGGCCCTCAATTTGATCTGCTGCGCCGATTCCTCTCCCGAAACATAGACGACTCTGCCTCCTGAATCCGCTATTCGACCCAGAGCCTGCATCAACAAAGTGGTCTTGCCAATTCCAGGATCTCCACCTATCAGGACCACGCTCCGCTTGACTATCCCCCCGCCGAGAGCCGTATCAAACTCATCAATGCCCGTGCTTACCCTTGGCGTGTCGTCCGTCAGAATTTCGGTCAACGGTGTCAATCTTGAATCTGGGTCCCTTGCCTGTCTCGACTTTCCCCGATTTACCAGTGCAGCTTTCTCGACTACCGAGTTCCAGGCTCCACAATGAGGACATCGTCCCATCCATTTCAACAGACGCTTCGAGCAATTACGGCATTCAAAAACCATTTCTGTTTTCAATTGCGCTCCATGGTCACGTCAACTCCTGGATTCTGTCACTTGACTGAAAATGACGATCCGTTTATTGATTGAAGATCATAAAAACTTCAGGCGTTAACCTGAATCATCAGAATTTATGATTAAAGATATACCATAGTTAAAGGTAAAATGAATTGGTCACGCGTTATCGCACTCTAAATTCATGGCTAAAAAGCATTTTTGGTTCTACGGTGAGAAAAATTTCCGTTGACGCCGGATTGGGATGTCCCAACAGGCCAGGCGGTCATGGTCCCGGAGGGTGTATCTATTGCAACCAAAGAGGATCCGGAACAGGCGCTTATGCCAACTCCCAGAGTATCACCCGGCAAATTGAACAAGGAATCGAATTCTTCTCATCCAGATACAAAACAAACAAATTCATTGCTTACTTTCAGTCATATTCCAATACTTACGCTCATTTGAACCATTTGGAGAAAATTTACGCTGAAGCTTTGAATTTTCAGCAGATTGTTGGAATGTCGGTTGGAACAAGACCAGACTGTGTGTCCGATGAGGTCGTAGGATTGCTGTCCGAATTGAACGGCGGCAAACTGGTCTGGGTAGAGTTAGGTCTCCAATCCATGCATGAAAAGACTCTAAGGATCATTAACAGGGGACACGACTTCAGTATATTCGCGAAAACGGCTGAACGTCTCATGAAACATGGGCTTCACGTTGTTACTCATTTGATCCTGGGACTTCCCCAAGAGTCTGTGGACGATATGATAAGCACGGCGAGAGCTGTTTCAAGTCTCGGTGTGAGCGGAGTGAAGCTTCATCCTCTGTATGTGGTCAGAGATACCGTTTTGGAGCGTATGTATAACGATGGACTGTATCAACCACTCACTATTGATCAATCGATAACGGCGACTCTTGAAGTGGTCGGTCATATCAATCAGGACATCGTGATTCACAGATTGACTTCTGATCCTCATCGAGACGAACTTGTAGCCCCGGACTGGATGCTGGATAAACGAACTGTGAGGGTCAGGCTGGAGCACGAGATGGAAAGAATCGATTTTTGGCAAGGGGCAAAGATTTGAGGCATTGTAAAACAAGAATTAACATTACATCATTAATTCAGGTAGTTGACGAAGTGAGGCAACTCCGTTCGTAGCATTCATCCTGAGAATGTATCCTACTCTAAAACAAAAATCACTTCGGCTCTAACTCGGTACTCCTGTATGGCGCCTGCCTCACACATTACCGTTTGCTCTACAATGCGCATTCCAGTTATGTTTCTGAGGGTTTTGTTGGCGCGTTCGAAAGCTATCTTGGTGGCTTCATCAAAGCTGATCGGTGAACCAGCTACAACTTCTGTGACTCGGGCTACTCGTCCAGACATTTGGATCCTCCCCTTCAGAATTGCCTCACTGCCCAAGCAGCGTACGGGAATTGTTACCCAAAAGTCAACTGCTAACGGAGTAGACGATCGAATCGCTCTCAGAAACTTTGACCGGAATGGTCCAATGTTCAATCCTTGTCCTTTCCCCTTTTCAGCAGGCCATCGGTTTTTCTGGATGAGGTTGCAGAATTAAGCTGCGTTTTATTCACAATTTTTCTCTTGGGAGGTCTAGGGGCTGGAGCCTTTTCCTTCATCAATTCCGTAGCCTTGTTTTTCTCCGGGTCGGTCAGAGGCCTCCACATACCCGTGGGTAACGCGCCTAGATTGAAAGGGCCAAAGGAAATTCGTCGTAACTTGCGAACAGGATGGTTGATCCGGAAAAAAATCCTTTTAAGTTCATTTTTTTTGCCCTCATAGAGGGTGATCTTGATCCAGGTAGTAGTTTTCTGTTTGTTTATGACCGACCAACTCACATCGCCCAGACGCTCTCCCTCACCAAGGCTCATTCCGCGTCTGATCATTTTCAGGGAGCTGTCTTCGGGCACGCCCTTTGCTTTTACAAGGTAAGTTCTGGGAATTTTGTTCGAGGGGTGACTCAGTTTTTGTGCCAAGGCGCCATTGTTTGTGAGAATAAGCAGCCCCTCTGCGTCAAAATCCAGTCTTCCCACCGAGAAAATAGGCTTCTGGAGCTTCTTGATCAGTTCTCCTATGCACGGTCTACCCTCTGGGTCACTCATGGTCGAGACAACGAACCTGGGCTTGTTGAATAAGTAGATGACAGGTTCAGGGGTGGACGGCCTGATAAGTTTTCCATCAATTTTTATGTGGTCTGTTCCTGGATCAGCGGTCTGTTCGGGCTCGAAAACAACCTGACCATTGATCGTGACCCGACCTTCCCTGACCAGTTCTTCAGCCTTACGCCGTGAAGCTAAACCGCTATCGCGGATGATAATTTGGATTTTCTTTAAAGACATGAGTTTTGCAGTCCTTGGAGATCAGGCTAACGATAATTCGAAAAAGACTTTTTTGCCGAACGGCTAACCTTGCATTAAGCCGCAAAAATTTACAAGGCTATTCGATGAAGATGAACCATGATCGACCTCTGAAGCAAGCGTTTGAATTCCATGGCGTATTGGCTCTTAAACTTGACAACAACCTAATTATAGCTCATTTTATTTATAGGGAACTATAAAATAGATCAATCGATCGTAACAGGACTACACGCGACTGCCGTATAAATTTGAATGAGGGGAGCCTTTATTGAACAGTATTTACAAAAATTTGGGCCTCTGGTTGGTTATATGCCTTGTAATGATATTCCTTTTCCATCTCTTTAACCAAACAAAAACCAATCAAAAAGAAGTAAGTTACAGCCAATTTCGCCAGGAACTCGAACAAGGCTCAATCAAATCCGTTTATTTGCAGGGTTCCAGGATTCGAGGCTCATATGTCGATGGTGGAGTTGCATTCAGAACTCTCGCCCCTTCCGACTCAGACCTCATCCCGAGCCTGATGAAACACAAGGTGGACATTCAGGTTTTACCGGAGGATGACAATCCTTGGTATTTGACCGCATTAATTTCCTGGTTGCCTATGATTTTTCTGATCGCCATCTTTGTCTTCTTCATGAGACAGATGCAGGCTGGCGGCGGGAAAGCCATGAGCTTTGGCAAAAGCCGGGCTAGACTAATAAGCGAGGACCAGAACAAGTTTACCTTTCAGGATGTCGCAGGAGTCGAAGAGGCCAAAGAAGAATTGCAGGAGATCATCGAATTTCTTCGGGACCCGAAGAAGTTCACCCGACTTGGCGGAAAAATACCCAAGGGTGTGCTTTTGATGGGGGCGCCCGGCACAGGCAAGACCCTGCTGGCGAAAGCTGTTGCAGGTGAGGCAGGTGTTCCGTTTTTTTCTATTTCCGGATCAGATTTCGTTGAAATGTTTGTCGGAGTCGGCGCCTCACGTGTACGTGACCTGTTTATCCAGGGCAAGAAAAATGCGCCGTGTATAATCTTCATTGACGAAATAGATGCTGTTGGAAGGCATCGCGGCGCGGGTCTGGGCGGAGGCCATGATGAGCGGGAGCAGACACTCAATCAGTTGCTTGTAGAGATGGATGGTTTTGAAACCAACGAAGGGGTGATCCTGATCAGCGCAACCAATAGACCCGATGTTTTGGACCCAGCTCTTCTCAGGCCGGGAAGATTCGACAGGCAGGTGGTAGTCCCACCTCCCGATGTTAGAGGAAGATTGGCTATATTGAAGGTCCATACCAGAAAAACACCCATCAGCGACAAAGTGGAGCTTGACACCATAAGTAGAGGAACTCCAGGTTTTTCAGGAGCTGATCTGGCTAACCTCGTCAATGAGGCAGCTTTGAACGCAGCGCGTTTGAACAAGGACGCTGTAGATATGACTGATTTTGAATACGCCAAAGACAAGGTGCTGATGGGGGTTGAGCGCAAGAGCATGGTCATAAGCCTGGAAGAGAGACGAAACACAGCCTATCACGAAGCGGGTCATACGTTTGTCACAAAAATGCTTCCAAAAGCCGATCCAATACATAAAGTAACCATAATACCTAGAGGCCGGGCTCTCGGAGTCACCCAGCAACTCCCGGCGGATGACAGGCATACCTATGATAAAGGTTATCTCAGCAGCCAGATTGCCGTTCTCATGGGAGGAAGAGCCGCTGAAGAGATCTTTCTCGATCATATGACAACCGGGGCGGGCAATGACATTGAAAGGGCTACGGAAATGGCGAGGAAAATGGTCTGTGAGTGGGGAATGAGCCAAAGGCTCGGGCCACTTACCTTCGGAAGGAAGGAAGAACAGATATTCCTGGGTAAGGAATTTTCCCGACACCGGGATTTCTCAGAGGAAACAGCCTTGAGCATAGATGCGGAAATTCGACGCATTGTGATGGATGGATACAATGAGGCGAGAAGAATACTTGTGGAAAATCAGCAGACGGTGCAGCGATTGGCCGAAGTTTTACTTGAGAGGGAATCACTCGATGCCGCCCAAATACAGGCAGTGATCGACGGCAAAGATCTTCAGAGTCCGGATAACCACCCTCAGAGCGTTTCTCCACAAGGACCTGACAATCAGGCCGGAAACACTACGTCCGAATCGGCAACCCAATCTGTAACAACAGAGCCAAATCCCGAAAAGATATAGCTCTGACATTGTTTACACATGTTGAATTCTGCAAAAAGCGCCGGTTTGAATCGGCGCCTTTTTTGTGTAAAGCCAATGAATCTGGAAACTCCGTCCCTTTTTTTCAATCACTACAGAGGTGCCAGCATTGTTTGATCATTCACGAACACTGGTCATGGGTATCATAAACACCACTCCCGATTCGTTTTCGGATGGTGGGGTAAACTT
>CAZGVM010000004.1:0-50087 GCA_964528855.1 uncultured Desulfomonile sp.
CTAACCATTCCAGCATCTTAGGCGCATCAGAGCAAAAAAAGTGTCAAAGTCAGGAGCGCAGATACTGGCCATTCAGAGAATCTCCGACGCAATAGTCTTACGTGGAATCTATCCCTGAAGTCCGGACGATAACGATGAAACAAAAATCGGGAGATTGTCAACGGATGTTTGATCTGCTTTTCTTCCAGTGTTCAAGATCATCGATCATGGTCTTGCCTATTGAATACTTGTCAAACTTTACGGGGTCAGTGCGGGACGCGAGGTCCAAAAATTGGGATATCTGACTGTCTGGGTCCTGATTCAGAATGTTGTCCTCGTTAAGGACCAGCATGTTTTGAGCCTTTACACTGTGGGCGCGTAATTCCTGCTCTCCTCCACCATGACTCTCTGGAACTATTATGGCTTTGGCGCCTGTAAGTAGTATCTCGTTCACTGTGTTATAACCGGCTCTGGAAATTACAAGTTCAGAATGGTTGAACAGATCGACGAGGTCCGGAAGAAAATTTATGAACCGGACATTACTGCACGATTCATGCGCTCTAAGCGACGATGCCGCCGACTTGTCCAGATATGTGTCCAGAACCATGACCAGTTGGTAATCTTCATAGTCGAGCATGCGATTGAAAATCCCGGCCATCCTGATTGAAAGGTCTAAAACTTTCTGGTTTCTCCCGAGAGATATGACAATAAGTTTTTTGTCCGGAAGACCGAACCGATCCAGGGTTTCTTTTCTCGAATGAAGCTCATCAAAGATTTTGTTGGTAATCTTGCCCAAATAATTGATCTTTGGCTCCAAATCAGGATCATCCCCCAGAAATGACTTGTTAATGTCGATGACTTCCCGATCCTCGAGCACGTACATGAAATCATAAAGAGCTCCGATGTTTATAGATTCTGACCTGTGTCTGGGGTTCTGGTAAGGAATTCTGAGAAGTGGGACCCACTTCATTATCCCACGACAGATATGAACCAGGGCAAAATCCACCGGTCCTCCCTTTCTCATCCACTTCTTCATCAAGAGTGGGATCAACTCACTCATCTGGCCGGTCATGTTGTGTTCAATGATCAACGCGTCCGGTTGTAGAAAATCGAAACTTGCCATTATGAGCTGCTGACGAAAGTCGAAAACGGCTTCAAGATCGAACCCGGTCAAATACCTGGAATGAAGACTGTTAACATGGTGGTCAATGTCCATCCTCACCGACGGCAGCTTTATAACTTCCACGTCTTCCTTGAAAAAGACCTGAGGAACGGAAGTTCCCGACATAACCAGAAAATCAATGTCGGGGCGCCATTTTTTTATGCCCGATATCACAGCCGCCGTCCTGAAAGCGTGCCCGACTCCTATCGAGTTATGAGTGTAAACAAGTATTCTCTTTATTGAATCTTGACTCATTAATTACCTGACCTACCGGCTGTTTCTTTTTCCGTTGAGCGTCTCAGCTCAGCGCTGACAACTCATGATCATACATCAAAATGATCCCAAAAACCATCATATAGCGCAGCCAAGAGCGTCACATCCGTTCAGACTGAGCGTTTCAGCAAGGTGACAGGCGACGACATGTCCCGGACCAATCTCCCTGAGTTGCGGCTCAACATTTGAGCAAATAGCCTGAGCGTAAAAACAGCGGGGATGAAATGAGCAGCCCGGTGGCGGATTTATGGGATCCGCAGTTTCACCCTTCAGAATTATTTTCTTGCCGACGGTCTCGGATCTTACACTTGGAACGTTGGACATGAGCGCTTCAGTATAAGGATGTCGCGGCTTTGCAAAAAGGTTCTCGGCGGGAGCGTATTCCACTACCTTGCCGACATACATCAGCACTATGCGTTTACTTAAATGCCTGATGAGCCCAAGATCATGCGAGATGAACAGGAAGGCCAGGCCCATTTGAGACTGTATTTCAAGAGCGAGGTTCACTATCTGGGCCTGAACGGAGACATCCAGAGCGGAAGTAGGCTCGTCGGCCACCAAAAGTCGCGGGTATAAACCCATGGCCCGGGCGACACATATTCTCTGACGCTGTCCACCGGAAAAAGCATGAGGATACCTCGTAAGATACTGAACCTTAAGCCCAACCAGTTCAATAAGCTCTCTTACCCTTCCCTCAAGCGCCGCGCCCTTGGCAACCTTGTTCACAATTAACGGCTCGGCAAGTATCTCCCTGACGGTCATCCTAGGGTTTAGAGAGGCGAAAGGATCCTGGAAAATCATCTGGATGTACGGTCGCAGGGGTCTCATCTCGGCCGCCGTCAAGGTAGCCAGATCAACCGTGGCTGAACCATCTGGCGGATGAAACAATATCTCTCCGCTAGTGGGACGGTATGCCCCCATTATCATTTTGCCGACTGTTGATTTCCCGCAACCGGATTCTCCAACCAAACCGAGTGTCTCGCCGGGTTTGATAGAAAAACTAACCCCGTCAACAGCTTTGACATGTCCAACTACCTTCTTGAAAACACCCTTGTGGATAGGGAAATGTTTTTTCAGATTCCTGATTTCAAGCAGCACGTCTGTTTGTGACAAATCTTTCCTCACAATTTTATGCACATGCGTGGGCAAGCTACAAAGTGTCTCTGAGCCACTTTAGTCAATTCATACGGAGTATCGCGACAAACAGAGTCACCTCC
Organism: uncultured Desulfomonile sp.; assembly: GCA_964528855.1. Lineage (GTDB taxonomy): Bacteria > Desulfobacterota > Desulfomonilia > Desulfomonilales > Desulfomonilaceae > CAITZA01. The sequence continues at coordinate 2,632 of CAZGVM010000004.1, forward strand.
GCATTCCATACATCTCCCAAAAAAAGGGCACCCAGATATGTACGCCAAAGGATCAGGAAGAGTTCCTTCGATTGTGGCGAGTTCCGTTCCGACGGGTGTGTCTATTCCCGGGACAGATCGGAGCAGAGCCTGGGTGTACGGATGAAGGGGATTTTCGAATATATCGGCCACCGGCGCCTGTTCCATTACCCTTCCAAAATACACTACAAGCACGTCGTCACTTATGTCGGATATGACACCCAGATTATGCGAAATGAATAGTATGGCCATGCCAAACTCTTCCTGCAACTCCTTGAGCAAGGCCAATATCTGAGCCTGTACGGTAACATCGAGCGCAGTGGTCGGCTCATCGGCTATAAGCACTCTCGGATTGCAGATCAGCGCCATAGCGATCATAGCCCTCTGGCGCATACCACCGGAAAGCTGGTGAGGATAGGCGTCTATTCTGTTTTCTGGTTGAGGGATACCTACCCGGGAAAGCATTTCTAAGGCCTGATTCCTGGCTTCCGCCTTGGAAAAATCCGAATGGAGCAGAAGGGCTTCCATGATCTGGCTACCGATTGTGTGGACAGGGCTGAACGAATTCATAGGCTCCTGGAAGATCATCGATATGTCGCTTCCCCTGATGCTTCGGGCCAATGAGCCTTTAGGGTCAATGGTAGCAAGATCCAGAGTCTTTTGACCGATGATTTCTTTGCCACCCGCCTGGAAAAGTATCTTTCCGTTTACAATCTTACCCGGCGATGGGACAATTCTCAGAATGGACTGGCCAATGACACTTTTCCCACTACCGGACTCGCCGACTATCCCGAGAGTCTTTCCCTGTTCGAGAGAAAAACTTACCCCATCTACCGCTCTGACAGTGCCCTCATCTATAAAGAAATGCACCTGAAGATCTTCAACCTGCAGCAAAGGCGCCATAAAAATTACCTCGAATAAGGATCTACTGCGTCACGTAGTCCATCACCGACAAAATTGAATGACAGCACGATTATGATCACAAAGGCGACCGGAATCAGCAGCCAGGGATACAAGGCCACGGTGGTGACATTCTGCGCTTCCTTGAGAAGTACTCCCAAGCTGGTTATCGGAGGCCTTAACCCTATTCCCAAAAAGCTCAGGGCCGTTTCTGCCAGAATCATCCCCGGTATGGCCAGTGTAACGGACACTATGATGTGTGAAGTGAATGAAGGGAGCAGGTGCCTGAATATTATACGGGTGTCGCTGGCCCCTATGAACCGGGCTGCAAGCACGAACTCCTCTTCACGCAAAGCGATCAGTTTGCCTCTAACCATACGGGCCAGGTCTGTCCAGCCGACCAACGACAGTATCAGCGTTATCATGAAATATACCTTGAGGGCCGGCCAATGAGGCGGCATGGACGCTGACAGCCCCATCCACAATGGAATGCTCGGGAAGCACCTGATTATTTCAATGACTCGCTGTATGATGACGTCGGCCCATCCGCCGGAGTAACCCGATATTCCTCCAAGTGTCAGCCCCAGGACCAGGCTGAGAAACACTCCTATCATTCCGATGGAAAGAGAAATACGTGTGCCGTAAAGACACCTCGAAAACACATCCCGTCCCATCCTGTCCGCGCCAAAAAGCAATATACTCGCGGGGGCCTCAACCCCAAAAAAATGTATGTCAGTTTCCCACAAACCCCAGAAAAAATAAGAGTCACCCTGAACAAAAAACTTTATGGGAAAGTTTGTTCCTTTGACTTCCCTGAAGTTCAACTGATGAGTTTCCAGATCAATGTCCACTTCTGTCTTTTTGACAAAGGGACGGCTCAAACTACCGTTTTCATCAAAAATGTGGATTTTGGATGGTGGCGAAAAGATCGCCTCCAAGTGTCGGGTGTCCTTTTCGTAAGGCGCAAGAAATTCACAGAATATAGCGGTAAAATACATGCCTGTTATTGAGAAGAGCCCTATCATGGCAAGGGTATGTTTTTTGTAACGCCACCACACGAGCTGGCGCCAGGTGGCGTTCAGGTATTTCATCTCTTTTTGTTTTTGCTCCATTATGAACCCTCCTTTGCCCCAAAACGTATTCGAGGGTCAACCCATGCGAGCAAAATGTCAGATATCAGCGTTCCAACGACTGTAAGAAAAGATAGCAACATAATGAAGGTTCCGGCCAATTGCATGTCCTGGCTCATCAGAGCGCTCAATAAAAGCGGACCGGTAGTGGGCAAATTGAGGACTACCGCCGTTATTGCAATTCCTGAGACCAGTTCGGGTAAGGTCCATCCGATAGTGCTCACCAGTGGGTTGATTGCAACCCTGACTGGATACTTCATTATTAGACGAATCTCAGATAAACCCTTTGCTCTGGCTGTAGTCACATAGGGCTTTCTTAATTCATCCAGCAAATTCCCACGTATGATGCGAATGAATTTGGCGGTGTGAGAAGTGCCCACGATCACCACAGGGATCCACAGGTGTTTCATCAGGTCTACAACCTTGGCAAAACTCCACGGGGCCTCCGAATATTCGGGGGAAAAAAGCCCCCCTATACTAAGACCCAGGTATGCGTACGAAACCCAAAGCATAACAAGAGCAAACAGAAAGTTCGGTGTCGCAAGTCCTATGAAGCCTATTATGGTCAGAAAATAATCCATCCACGAGTATTGCCTTACGGCGGAATATATCCCGATCGGCAAAGCGATTGCCCACGTAAACAAAATAGTAAATACCGAAATAATCACAGTGAGACTTAAACGTTCCCCGATCAATTCCGACACCGGCTTGTTCCATTCAAAAGAATGTCCAAAATCTCCACGTAGAAAATTGGAAGCCCATTTCAGGTATTGTTTGTAGAGTGGCTCGTCCAGACCAAAACGTTCTTTGAGGGCTTCGAGTTCTGCCTGATCGACAGTTTCTCCGCTGGCGCTAAGCTGGGCCACATATGTGGTCAGAAAGTCTCCGGGGGGTAATTGGATGATTATGAACGAAATAATCGAAATGGCGACCAACGTCGGAATCATGAGTAGAATCCGCCGAATTATGTAGGCGATCATCCTGCCGTCCCTCTCTATTTAATTTTCGGCCGGAGCCAGGTCAATGATTGTGTAGGGTTCCAGAGCGCCGCACAAACCTGTTTAAGATGACGGCGCTCTTGCGTTTTACAGATACCTGATAAAACTAAGCAAACCTCAATTTATAATCAGTAAGCCAGGTCTGCTATTCCCGGTTCATCCATTATCACAGTGTTGTCTCCCGGTTCAGAAAGCATAAAAAACTGACCAGACATCCCTATCATTTCGAGCCGGGCTTTTTGGCGACAAAAGAGAATTGCTCAGGATTGATTGGGCCAGGATTCGGATAGATCCAACTCTGAAAGTCCTTTTTTGCCACATTTATCATGTTTTTGGAGACCACATAATAGTCTGGCGGATCATGAGCAAGCCCAATGACATAGAGGTTTTTCTCATTCATGGCCAGTATCCTGGCAAACAGCTCCTTACGCTTATCGGAACTCACGGTCATCAGGATTTCGTTAAAGGTCTTCATCATCTCCTTGATATCCGCAGGCGGCTCTTCACCCTTCTTGCCTCCACTCTGGAACCACTGTGCATACAAAGGAGCATTCAGGCTTTCAGAGTTGAAAGGGAAATACCATCTCGGCTCCAGCAGACACTCGATACCACCATCCCCAGGCCAAATAGCTATTTCATGGGCGGCGTTCTGGGTGCGTTGCCTGAAAAGTTCCATGGTTTCCGATTTTACCTCTGTCTCAATTCCGACGGCTTTCAGATTTGACGCGACTATCTCTGCCGTATCTACCCATCCAGGAACTGATATGGAAACGTCCAGGGATATCTGAAGCGGTTTTCCATCTGAACGGTGTCTCTTCCCGTCAGGACCGGCTTTAAGCCCCATTTCATCAAGATAGGCGGACGCCTTGGCCGGATCGTGCTCAATATGGGCTTTTTCGTAAGAGGCGCTGTAAAAATCGGATTCAGGCAACGGGGCCGCCTGTCGAATAAGGCCCTTGCCACGACAAACTATTTTGTTTATCTCAGCCCTGTTCACCGCATGGGATAAAGCTTTTCTGAATCTCGGATCACCAAGGATTTCACGCATGACAGGATCCTTGTGATTCAGGTTCGGCGCCAGTAAAACCCCGACTGAAGCAGTGGAAGTCTTGGGAACCAAACGGAAATTGCCGTTGGCTGCGCTGGCCAGAAGTAACACAGAGTTTTGCATGCCGCCAAGGTGCCTTCCCTGCATGTCTATTTCACCGGCAATAGCCTTCAGAACTATAGTTTTTGCTTCCGCCTGCAGTTCATGAACTACCGTGTCAATGTAAGGCAACTGATTGCCACTTGTGTCAACTTTCCAGTAATAGGGATTGCGCTCCATTACAAAGCGTTTGGCCGGCGCCGGAATTTTGGTTATCCAGGCGCACAGGGAAGGCATTTTGTCGGTTACGAATAAAGCCTGCCGCAAACTTGAAGCGTCCAGAAACAGCTTGACCCAGGTAGATGCGTTTCTGGCCGTCATTAACTGTTCAAGTTTTGCCGGGTCGGCGTACTTTTTATGAAATTGTTTCAGATAATGTTTGGGCTTGGTGACAAGTTCCATGCCATGAGGACAGGCTAACTGATCAATGAAGAGACTGTACGGCTTTTCAAACTCGACACTGAACGTATAATCATCAATTTTTTTAGCTTTCGGTGGGGTTCCGTCATTGGTCAACCAGTTGGGTGGCGCAGTGGTCAACTCGGGGTCAAGCAAAATGTCTTCGAAATAGAACAATATGTCATCAGCCGTGAAAGGAGCCCCATCAGACCATTTTACGCCCTCTACCAAATAAAACGTGAAGATGCGCCCCGTCTCATCGACTTCCCATTTCTTTGCCAGGTTGGGAGCTATCTTGTAATCAGGAGTCCAGCGAACCAATGGATCATATAGAACCCTTCGAACTCCGACCAAATCCGACAAGCCGGTGTAAGCGCGCCTCCACTCTCCTCCGTACGAGCCGACCTGATCTAAGGGCTTGACCACCAGCGGGGCCTGAGGTAGCCTTTGATCCACGGGAGGAAGGCGACCGTCTTTGACCAGTTTGACAAGATTCGGAGATTCATTGAAAGCCGACGCATGTTGGGAGACCAGCAGGAAAGACAGCGTCAACGCCAGACTGACCACGTATGACATTTTTGAAATGAATTTGCGCATCACCCCTCCGGTATTTTTGGACGAAAAGATTCACACCGAGGTCATCTCTGAGATTTGTTGAAGTTCTCATGGTATGAAGCAGCGCAATATTATCACTGTTTGGATGAAACACAAAATGTTCTCGTAACAATTCTTAACAATCCATCAGAAGACCGTGCCTTCAAAGGTCAATTACGGCCCGCACATTCAAGGTTGCTCAATCCAAGCCAACCTGCGAAAGAGGGGTAGAACATCCTTAAAATTATATCGAACGTTCATAATTAAGTCATGCAATCTGGGGCATGAACCCTCAGAACGGTATCTCGTCTTCAGGCGGAGGCGGGGAATATCCCCCGTCATCGTTTCTTGGCTTCTGGGCTGAAGCCTGCCTGGGAGGGGAGCCTGCAGCAGGTTTTCGTGTCTGACCCTCAGATCTGGACGCCTGATCCCCTCCAGAACCGCCAAGAAGTATTAAGTCACTTGCTATGATCTCGAAGGTAGTCCTTTTGTTTCCATCCTGATCCTCCCATTCGCGACTCTGTATCCTTCCTTCCACATAAACCTGTTTTCCTTTACCCAGATATTCTCCGCAGATTTCTCCCAATCTGCCCCAGGCGACTATACGGTGCCACTCAGTTCTCTCCTGATCATTGCCATCCTGATCTCTCCACCGTTGCGATGTCGCCATGGTAAACGTCGCTACCGCCTTTCCAGAGCCGGTGTAACGCACTTCTGGATCTTTGCCGACGTGACCAAGTAACGTCACGCGATTTAAGGACCTCGCCGCCATGTGGTACCTCCATCAATCATATATGCCGGTTTTGTGAAAATAATTTGCCGTGACTACCCGGAGATATTATCCTCTACGATAACACAGGAGCTTGTCAAGCTTTCCTGATCCGCTCGGTCGAAGGAACGACAGATCCGGACTATCCGCCAAAAAATGCTTGAATTACTGCGGCAAGGTGAGTTTTCGTCCAAGTCAATATCCAAACTCCTTGGAATCAGGGAAAAAGACGTTCTGGATGACCTGCCGCATATACGGAAAACCTTGGGAAAAGGCCATGAAATTGTCTCGCAACCAGCGCGCTGTCTGAATTGTGGGTTCGTATTCAGGAAGAGAGAGAGACTCACCACTCCCGGACGCTGTCCGGTGTGCAGGTCCGAAGCAATCTTTCCGCCCTTGTTCAGCATTTCGGAAAACACCTGACCTTAAGTTTGACGCTATTTGCGATTCAAACAGCTGATAACCCGCATCTGAATGAAAGCGCTTCCAGGGCAGCGAAAATACGATTTGACGCGCCGTTTGGTTTGATCGGATAAAGCGTGTTATCATCACGCAATAAATTGGGGAGTTGTTTGAAAAAATGAGTCCAAAAAAAGATTTCGACGACATTTGCGAATTTCAGGAAGACGCCATTTTACCTATCCAGGAGCAACGTCTGCGTAAAACGGTAGCCGCCATGGTTCAGACCTGCAAGGAGGAGAGCACAGTGGACCATGTGGGGGCGGCTCTTATTCCTTCCAAAGATGAGATTATACGTATTCTGGGAATACTGCAGGACCTCTTGTTTCCCGGGTTCTTCGGAAAACAGGAGTTGACCAGTCAAACTCTCGAATACCATTTGGGCAGCGAAATGATTCAGGTCTATGAGGCTCTTTCTGCACAGATATCGAGGAGCATCAGGCACGAATGTCGTCGAGCCGACAACATCTGCCTGAAATGTATAGATAAAGGCAGGGAAGATGCCATTACATTCATTGAAAAGCTTCCCAAGCTACGACGGATACTGAGTCGAGATGTCATGGCCCATTATGATGGAGACCCAGCCGCCAAAAGCCTTGACGAAATCGTTTTCTCATATCCCGGACTCTATGCCATTTTCGTTTACAGAGTGGCGCATGAACTGTTCCTCAGAGAAATCCCGCTCATGCCCAGGATCATGACTGAACACGCCCATTCTCTAACGGGAATCGACATTAATCCCGGCGCCACAATTGGATCTGACTTCTTCATAGATCACGGAACGGGCGTGGTCGTTGGAGAGACCACTCACATTGGCGATCGTGTCAGAATATATCAGGGCGTTACTCTGGGCGCGCTGTCGGTTCCTCGTGAGTCTGAGGGTGGGAACCTCCTCAGAGGGGCTAAACGTCACCCAACTATCGAGGACGACGTAACAATATATGCACAGGCGACAATTCTCGGAGGAGATACCGTCATCGGGGCTCGTTGCGTCATAGGCGGAAATGTCTGGCTCACTTCCTCAGTGCCCCCTGACACTACCGTGCTGATAGAACCCCCAAGACATGTTTTCAAGGAGGACAAAAATAAAATATCTGGTGATTAGCCGATCGCTTTTGTTATAATTTTGCAATTATTTTGATTCGAGACTGTTCAGACAGAAATTTGTGCAGTATGTAGCCGAAAATAGCCTTCCTCATCAACATTTGGTGCGAAAGCGCTCTTGAAGCGACCTTGTGTTTTTGCTAAACTATTGCGGATTTAATACCAAGAGGGCTGCAACAGCTCACATGAGGAGAAAAATTGGCTAGGATATTTTATGAAAAAGACGCTAACCCGTCGTTTTTAGCGGATAAGACCGTGGCGGTTATCGGTTATGGCAGCCAGGGACACGCTCATGCCTTAAACCTTAAAGATTCTGGAATTAAAGTCGTAGTTGGGCTTCAAAAGAGCAGCCGACGCTGGGACAAGGTCGCCTCTGATGGACTTGCCATCATGGAAGTCGAAGAAGCGGTTAAAATTGCAGACATCATCATGGTGCTGGTTCCGGATGAAATTCAGGCTGAACTATACAAAACAAAAATTGCGCCATTCCTCACCAGTGGCAAGGCACTCGCCTTTGCGCACGGTTTCAACATCCACTTCGGACAGATTGAGCCCGGCAAGGACATAGACATTTTCATGGTAGCCCCCAAAGGCCCTGGACATCTCGTGCGAAGAATGTACAGGGAGAATTTCGGCGTGCCTGCGCTTCTGGCCATATATCAGGACTCCACCGGTAATTGCTGGAATATAGGGATGGCCTATGCAAAGGGCATAGGTAGCGCAAGAGCCGGCGTCATTGAAACTACCTTTAAGGAAGAAACCGAAACAGACCTGTTCGGAGAACAGGCCGTCCTGTGCGGAGGAGTCACGCAACTCATCCAGTCCGGTTTTGAAACGCTGGTCGAGGCCGGTTATCAGCCGGAAATCGCCTATTTTGAATGCCTCCACGAACTTAAACTCATTGTAGACCTGATTTACGAGGGTGGCATCGGACGCATGCGCTATTCCGTCAGCAACACAGCTGAATATGGCGATCTTACAAGGGGACCGCGTATTGTCGATGAGAGGACCAAACTGGAAATGAAAAAAATTCTCGCCGAGATTCAGACTGGAGAATTCGCCAGAGAGTGGATACTCGAGAATCAGGCGGGTAGACCGGTTTTCAAGGCCAAGGAACGAATGGGAGCAGAACACCAAATTGAGACTGTAGGGGCAAACCTGAGATCCATGATGAGTTGGATATCGGCTCCTCTTGAAGAAAAATGATTAATTGAGCTTTTGCAAGTTGAATTCATTAGTTTTTGGTCGAAACGGCACGTTAACCAGGCCGTTTCGATGGTTTTTACAGAGAATCTTTGAAAAAATCTTTTTCGAGACATTAAACGTGTAAAAGGCGTCTGTCTTCAATTTCAAGCCAGTAAGCCTGTGCCATGCATGTTGGATGCGGCGCGCTGATCGTGTTTAATGCCATAGGGTTTGACTATAAAGTCATTCGCTATTATACTCCGAAAGTTTTGTACTAATTTAGTCGACTTAGGGGGGCCGAGTGGGCATTTGAGAAAGGACTGCGGCCAATATGATCAAGAGCATAAAAGTTAGGAATTTTAAGAACTTCAAAGAGGCTGAATTTGATGTTAGGCCTCTGAATATATTTGTAGGACCCAATGGAACGGGTAAATCCAATCTGGGAAACTTCCTGCTGATGATGAGTTTTCTTGCTTCAGGCCCTTTCAGTAGCGCATTTGGCCCAGGACCTTTCACGTTTAGGCAAACACTTAGCAGAAAAGAAAAAAAGGCTTCCGACCTTCAGGACCTCGATCTGCATTTTGAGGTGACTCTCGAAGTGGAAGGCATCAATTATAGCTATTCAATCGAATTTACCGAGATCCGTCGTAATGAGTATCTGATAAAAGAAGAGACCCTTCAGGAAATTCAGGGCGAGATTCTTTTCACAATCACGGACGTCAAGGCAAGAGAGTCCAAGATGGCCCAGATGAGAAAAGGGCACGCCTGGAATGACTCAGAAAAACGTATTCGGTCAGTGGCGCAGTATCTGTCAAAAATCAAGCGTTACCGTTTTATTCCTGACCTTATCAAAAAGCCGTCAGCGGTCCAGGATTCTTATCTGCTTGATCACACAGGAGAGAATCTTGCCGCTGTGGTTCACCATCTGGAGAGAAACCATCCGGAAAACTTTCTCAGGATAGTACAGGAAGTTAAGAGATGCATTCCGGGCATCAAGAGAATCTTTACCCCTCACTTGGGAGATCCTCATCAGGTGGGTATAGGAGTTGAGGAAGAAAACAAGTCCGGTTACTTTGTAGGTCCTCAATTATCCGATGGGTTCCTCGTTTTTCTGGCCCTGTGCACTCTATTCAACCTTCCAGACCAGCCGAGGATATTTTTCATCGAAGAACCCGAGACTTATCTCAATCCCAACAGACTCAGGGTGCTTTACGGATTGATGCATAGATTCGCAGCCGCCAATCCGGGCAAACAGGTTTTGATGAGTTCCCATTCCCCTTATTTCATTGATTGGTCGGATTCCATTCCGGAAGAGTTGACTCTCATGATGGACGTCGATGGATGGGTTCAGTTCAGGAATTTAAAAACAGCCGGAGACATGAGGTATTTCCTTGAAGAGGATCCATGGGGTCAACAGTGGGTCAACAGCTTCTTCAGGGCGGACTATGCCGATGAGCCATTACCGGAGATAGAAGATCTCCCCGTGGTCGATTCACAGGATTATGAAAATGATTGGGAACTTGAACAGGATGAACAAAGGGGCCAGGGAAAGTAGCGTATATACCTGAACCAGTTCCCAGGATCTCAACATCGGCCCATCTGTCTGTTGGACTGAACCAGTTTATACAGGTGGTATTTTCTTCTGTGCGCCTATTCACAGCACATTGCCATAACCTACTGTTTTTATTTAATAACACCCGACGCGTTTATCGTCTTCGAGCAGTTTGGCGCCAGAAACAGAAATTGATGATCTTTAGCGAACGACTCTACCTTTTACATAAAAGTTTATAAATCACATTCCAAAACTGTAGTATAATTTCTTTTTTAGTGATAACTTGTGAGAGAGTAACTTGGCTTGGCTCAAACACGGCTTATGATTCCATAACAAAAAATTTGTTGGATGGCGGAAGGAGAGAGAAATGAGCTGGATTCAGATTCTGACTTATTTGTGCGGCGCTATCTTCATAGTGGGATTTGCGTCCAAACTACTTAAGTATGCTACCATGCCCATGCACGTTCGTTGGGAACTGTACCCGATACCTCACGAAGGGAAACACAAATCTTACGGCGGTTCATTTTATGAGGAGATTGATCACTGGAAACAGGAACGTCATAAGGATCATGTTGCGCAGTATATGTTCATGCTTCCGGAGATACTCTTCATCAAGGCGCTGTATGAAGACAACAGGCCACTGTGGTACTGGTCATTACCGTTTCATTTTGGCTTGTATCTGTCAATTGCCGGTCTGGCTTTTCTGACGATCGGGGCTTTTCTTCAGTTGGTGGGATTACCTCCTACAACCGCGATCGGAAGTTTTACACAATCGCTGACCATTCTTTTCGGCGTGGTAGGATACCTTTTGGGTCTGATTGGGGTCATCGGCCTGGTTATTAAAAGAAAGACCGACCCTGAATTAAGTGAATTCTCTGCCCCAATCGATTACATGAATTTAATATGGATTGGAGCTATTTTTCTTACAGGTCTTTTAGTATGGTTTCAGGATCCGGGTTTTGCCATATCCAGAGAATATCTTGTCAGCATAATTACATTCAGCCCAATGACCGCTCAACTGTCCGGAATGCACTACCTGAATTTATTGCTGTTCCTGGGATTCTTCGCTTACTTTCCATTTACCCACATGACCCACATGGTTTCAAAATACTTCATGTGGGATAAAGTCAAATGGGATGACAATCCCAACGTTGGTGACCCCGGCGTGGACGCCAAGATTAAGACATACCTTGGTTATCCAGTGACCTGGTCGGCAGTCCATATCGACGCTCAGGGCGGGAAAAGAAATTGGGCTGATATTGCAACATCGAATCCATGGGCCAAAAAAGAAGATAAATAACTCGGAGGATATAAAATGAAGCCTGAAGAAATATCCAAACCTGCGGAGCAGTTGGTGGACCTCAACCCGGATAATTTTGCTACCCTTCCTCCGCCGTATGAAAATTTTAAAGAAAGTCCGCTGGTTCAGTTGACGGACGATCAGAAGACCCGCTGGGAGCATTCCCTGGACGGAGTCAGCGCCCTGACTCTTCCCAAGCCGGAGACTCCGGAGGAAGAAGAAAAATTGGTCGCTTCCTTTCTCACAGGTCTAGAGAAGTTGATGACCAAAGAGAACAACTGGACATTCATGCAGCCACTGATGTTGTCTCTGGAATACTGCGCAAAATGTCAGACCTGCGCCGACGCTTGTCCGGTTTTTGAAGCTAGTGGCCGAAAAGACATATACAGACCCACCTTCAGAGCCGATGTCCTGCGGAAGGTGGCCAAGAAATATCTGTCCCCAGGTGGAAAAATACTGGCAGGATTCAGAGGTCACGATATTGAATTGAACTGGGACCTGGTAGCTCGGCTGGCTGAGTTGGCCTACCGATGTACATTGTGTCGTCGTTGCGCATCGGTCTGTCCGGTTGGTGTGGACAACGGACTAATCAATCATGAGCTAAGAAAGCTCTTCAGCCAGGAACTCGGAATCGCAGCCGTCGAGATACATGAAAAAGGATCCGTCAAACATCTCAAGTTCGGTTCCAGCACGGGTATGACAACTGCCGCCATTGGAGATATTATCGAATACCTTGAAGACGACATCGAGGAGAAAACCGGAAAGAGAATCAAGATCCCTCTAAACAAGAAAGGGGCTGAAATTCTTCTTGTGCATAATGCCGGTGAATTTATGTCCTGGCCGGAAAACCCGATGGCTTTTGCCATACTTTTTGACGCTGCCGGCATAGATTATACGATCTCTACCGAACTGGTCGGATACGATGCAGTCAATTACGGCCTTTGGTATGATGATGTCCAGTTTGCGCGTGTCGCCATCAAGCATCTGGAGATTGCCAGAAACCTTGGAGTCAAGAAAATAGTAATCGGAGAATGCGGTCACGCCCACAAAGCTCTTTCGGTAATTGCCGACAGGCTTCTTCCCGGTGACCAGATGATCCCCAGGGAAAGCTCATACACTTTGCTCTGGGATATAGTCAAATCGGGGAAAATCAAGTTTGACCCGTCCAAAAATGATTTTCCGGTTACTCTCCATGACCCGTGTAATGCAGTGCGACTCATGGGTATCGTGAAACCGCAAAGGGAAGTCCTCAAGGCCATAACACCTCCGGGTCGTTTCAGAGAGATGACGCCGCACGGTGTTGAGAATTACTGTTGCGGAGGGGGATCAGGTTTTGCCATCATGGGATCCGGCAATTTCACCGACTGGAAAATCAAGCTTTCGGGACGTAAGAAACTTCAGCAGATACTCGGGGCATTCCAGGGCGAGATGGATCCTGAACTCAGAAAAATGGTTTGCGCACCGTGTTCAAACTGCAAAGGTCAGATTCGCGATCTAATGGAAACCTATGAAGTCTTTGAAAAAACCGGTATATGGTATACTGGCCTGGTAGAGATGATGGTAAACGCCATGGTTGATCAGGAGCAGCCGTTTCTGGAATGGCCTGGCGATGATGAGGATGATGACGATATGTGATTTGGTCTAAAGGATATCAATCACTCCAAACAAGAAAAGCCGGTTCCGAAAGGAGCCGGCTTTTTAGCTTAACGTAAATGCCCTAATCAGTCCCTTGGGTATGGGACTTACTGGGCTTGCGCTGCGGGAGGATTCCCCGACCAGTCCGTGTCGCACAACTGGTTCAAATGATTCCAGCGAGCGCTGATCTTCTGCTGAATTTCCGCTGTAGTTTTCTCATCCAGGTGCCTGTATCTTCCCTGACCTTTAAAATACTCGGAAACCGGTTTCAACTCTTTGGGTTTCCTGTTGAGCTTCCAGACTCCGTTCTCCACTTCATACAACGGGAAGACGCCGGTATCCACCGCCAGTTGGCCATATTCAATAGCCTTTTGCGGAGGCACTCGCCAACCGGTAGGGCATACGGAAAGAATGTGAATGTACGAAGGGCCCTGAACTTCTTTTGCCTTTAGAATTTTCTTTTGAAGGTCATTGAAAAATGTCGGGCAGGCGGTTGCGGTGTAGGGAATACCGTGAGCTGCGGCTATTGCCGTCATATCCTTCTTCCAGGTCATTTGCCCCGCCGGGGAGACTCGACCGGCTGGAGACGTGGTCGTGGTGGCTCCGAAAGGCGTAGACGAGGAACGCTGTATTCCTGTGTTCATGTACGCTTCGTTATCAACGCAGACGTATATGATCTTGTGACCTCTTTCCATCATTCCTGAAAGGGCCTGGAATCCAATATCCGTGGTGCCGCCGTCGCCACCCATTGCCAGGATTGTAATGTCTTTGTCAGGAATGCGTTTCTTCCTCCTGAGCGCCTTCAGACCGGACTCCACTCCGGAAGCAACCGCAGCTGCGTTTTCGAAAGCCACATGAATCCACGGCACGTTCCATGAAGTGTAAGGATAGGGAGTGGAAATGATTTCCATGCATCCTGTCGCCATGGCCATTACCATGTCGGGTCCAATAGCCTTGAGCACGTGCCTGACAGCCAGCACTTCGGCGCAACCCTGGCAGGCGCGATGTCCGCTATTTATATATTCTTCCATAGGGAAGTTTTTGAGAGGCTTGATTACTTTCTTTTTTTCTGTTTCGGCCATTTTCTTCTCCATCATGCTATCGCCGTTAGCCACGGACGCCGTAGATGTAATATCCTTTGTGTTTGTCAGCCAAAGACTTCTCGACCATGGTGGCTATATCATCAGGGGTTACATCCCTGCCACCTAGTCCGGCGACCATATTGTAGATGTTAGGTCTGATCGCTTCGCCATACATCAAGGATCTGATTTCCGAGGTTAACGGCGAATTGGCTCCACCGGGTGTAAGAGCCCTATCCAGGACTATCACATCTCTAGCTGAGGATAAGACTTTCCTCAAGTCTTCCTTGGGCAACGGTCTCCAGAGCCTGAGATTGACCAGACCAACTTTCTTGCCGTTCTTACGCATTTCATCGACGGCTAGTGACGCTGTCTCACAGATTGAGCCCATTGCCAGTATTAGCGTTTCAGCTTCTTCTGCCTTGTAAGTTTCCACAGGTTTGTACTGACGACCCGTTAATTGAGCCAACTCATTCCACGCTTCCTCCACAACCGGAGCAGACTCCCACATGGCCACATCCAGAGCCTTCTTGGCTTCCGTGAAAATTTCCGGCATTCCAAAGGCGCCCATGGTCACAACTTTGTCAGGATGCAGAGTGTAAAGAGGTTCGAAGGGCGGGAGGTATTTCTGGACCATTTCTTTCGTCCAGAACTCGATAGGCTCGATAACGTGGGTGAGCCCAAACCCATCCACATTAATGATCACCGGCATAGAGACTCTTTTGTCTTCCGATACCTTGAAAGCATGAAAGATGGCGTCGTAGACTTCCTGTCCGTTTTTGCAAAAGACCTGTATCCATCCACAGTCCCTGATCATCATGGTGTCTGAATGATCGTTCCAGATGGACAGCGGTGCGCTCAGTGCCCTGTTGGCAAGGAACATTACCATCGGCAGTCTCATCGAAGACGCGATGAAAACGATTTCAGACATCAGCGCCAACCCCTGAGATGAGGTGGCAGTAAAGGTTCTTGCGCCTGCAGCCGCCGAACCACAGCATACGCTCATGGCGGAGTGTTCGCTTTCAACGGGAACGAATTCGGCGTCGAGATGCCCGGAAGCGCAAAGTTCTGCAAGGTGCTCGACGACGTGAGTCTGAGGAGTGATCGGGTAAGCGGCCACTACATCTACATCACAAAGACCTACTGCGTCGGCAGCGGCTATTGAAACCTCAATTCCTACTTTTTGCCCCATTACTAGTCCTCCTGCATCTCGATTGCTTTAGCGGGGCACTCATAAGCGCATATCCCACAACCTTTGCAATAGTCGTAATTCCAAACGAATTCGTTGGTGTCATAATTCGGTGAAATGGCGCTTTCAGGGCACATAATGTAACAGCGCCAGCATTTTATACACAGGTTTGGGTCGTAAATTGGTTTTTGTGATCTCCAGGCTCCGGTATGATAGCATGAGGCGTTTCCTGGCTCTGTAATTACGCCTCCCAATTCTATTTCATGCCATAAAATCTGATCCATCGGTTTTGTCACTGTTTCCTCCGTTCACTCGGGCAGCAAAAGCGAGCGATGATAATTCGAAAAAAGTTCCATAAAACTTCTATTCGTAAACTTTAGTCTCATCAAAAGCCCGCTGCATGGCTTCGATGTTTCTTGCCGCAATCTTGCCGAACCTTCTCTGGAATGGCGGCTTGAGGGCCTCGACGCTCAACAGGTTTGTGGCTTTTACCAATGCGCCCACCATAGTAGTATTAGTGATGGGTAGCCCTATCACCTCTCTGGCGATTTTACTGGCGTCGGTCAGAGCCAGGCGACCTGAATATGAAATCTTTTCCCTTATCAGCTTCGCATCATCAGCCGAGTTCACAATCAGGATGCCTTTTTCGCTGAGTCCTTCCGCCGGGTTGGCAATTTCGAGAAGCGATGGATCCAGAACCACGACAACATCCGGTTTGTAAACCTTGTAGCGAGTGCGAACAGGTTCATCATCTACCCTAGCAAAAGCTACCACAGGCGCACCGCGTCGCTCCGGTCCAAAACTAGGAAAAGCCGTCGCATATTTTCCTGTGTCAATGGCGGCCTGGGCTACCAACTCGGCAGAGGTTACCGCGCCCTGACCCCCACGTCCGTGAAATCTCATTTCAATCATGGCTGCTCCTTAAAAATTCGTTATTCATAGTCCAAATTCGAAGGGTCATCGAATTCACGATCAACAGAAAACCCGGTATGTTCGCCAATAATTTCCAGACAGTTTATAAGGTTCAGTTTAGCCTGTGAAAGCTCCAATATTTCAGACGAAAGCAGGTCCCTTCTGGCCAGATATGAATCAATCCGCTCATTCAATAGTCTGATATGATCCAAATCAGTCCTGTAAACATTCTGGTCGTGGGAAATTCGAGGTTCTGGTTGAGATAAACTCTGCATTAATTTAATATCCCATTCGTCCGCTTTTTTCCAACGGGCTACTGTGGCAGGATGAACCCCCAGAGTCTTGGCCATCTCCTTATTGGTGATTCGACCTTTGTCTTCAAGAAACTTGGTTTCCGCCACTTTTCGATCCTGGTTCTTTTTCATTGGTGGAACCTCTGTCATCCACATGAGCAATTCCAAACGTCAAATGAATATTATTATCAAAAAACCCCGGATTATATCAAGCTGTATAATTTAATCGGCTCAAGGTCTTAACTATGATATTCCGTTTTCATGCAATTTATTCCATGCTCCATTGTCCTGTTACAGTAAAATCCATATTAACCTAACCAAAACGCATTTGGAAACTTTTAGAGCGCAACTATGCCTATAAACGAAAAATTCCTCCAGACGCTCCCCGCAAGTCCCGGTGTTTACCTGATGGAAGACCGTAACACTAAAATATTGTATGTGGGTAAAGCCGGTAATCTTAGAAACAGGGTGCGGAATTATTTCTCAAAGAGCGGCGATGAAAGAATAAAAGTACGGTTCATGATGGCGCGTGTGGAAAACATCAGAATCATCCTTACCCAGACTGAGAAAGAAGCCCTAATACTTGAAAACAATCTCATAAAGGAACACCGTCCCAGATATAATGTCAATCTTCGAGATGATAAGTCGTTCTTTTCCCTGAAGCTCAATGTGTCACATGAATTTCCAAGACTTACCCTGTTGCGAACTCAAAGGATCGATCAGGACGGGGAAAAATATTTTGGTCCATATTCTTCGGCCCGGGACGCCCGCATCACCCTAAACCTGATAAGGAAACTTTTTCCACTCAGGCAATGCACCGATAGGCAGCTCAAAACCTGTGTCCGTCCCTGCCTGAATTGTCAGATGAAAAGGTGTATGTGCCCATGCACGGGTGAGGTTGATCCGGGAGAATACAGACGCATGGTCAATTCCATAACACTGCTGCTGGACGGTAAAAGCGCTGAGTTCACAAAATTTCTTGAACAGCAGATGGAAGAAGCTTCAAAAGATCTCAGATTTGAAGAAGCGGCTCGATTGAGAGACAGGCTTGCATCGGTAAAGAGAACCCTTGAGATGCAGAGCGTGTCATTCTTTCACCTCAAGGATCAGGACGTCATAGCCCTTGTGCCCGGTGAAGACGACACTTACTCGGTTTCTGCGCTGTCTTTCAGGAAGGGAAATCTCATCGCTGAAGAATCCTTTGTTTTCAAAAGCCCCACCCTTGAGAATGAGGAAATCCTCACCGCAGCCATAAAACAGTTTTACCACACCGGAGCATTCATACCGCGGGACATTCTCGTATCGCACACCGTAGAACAAACTGATCTGCTCGAAGCGTGGCTCAGCGAAATTAGAGGCTCAAAGGTGACAATCAGAGTCCCTCAACGCGGCGATGGCATGCGACTGATGCGATTGGCCCTTAAAAACTCGGAAAACGCTCTTCTGCGAGACAGGCAGAAAGATTCCATGAAGAAACTTCTCGAGCGGATCGCCATGAAAATTAATTTTAGGTCTACCCTGAACTCGATAGAATGTTATGATATTTCAAATCTGGCCGGCAGTGAGCCAGTAGGAGCCAAGGTGTCTTTCCTAGAGGGAAAACCGAATAAGTCCGCTTACAGAAAATACAGGATACGCGATTTCCAGGATCAGGATGATCCGGGGATGATACATCAAACAATCTCCCGCCGAATTGAACGCCTCGACAAAGACCCATTGCCGGACCTTATGCTGATTGACGGAGGAAAATCGCAACTGAACGCAGCCGTTGCGGCTCTGGATAAGTCGCCACTCACCAGGAAAGTTCCGGTGATTTCTATTGCCAAGGCTGTTGACGATGAAGATACTGACAGAATATATGTCCCTAATCGAAAGAATCATGTAAATTTCAAGAAGGGCGATCCAGCCTTGTTACTGTTGATGCGCATCAGAGATGAAGCCCACAGGTTTGTGCTTTCATTTCACAAGGAATCGCGCAAAAAGTCTGTTATAAAATCGCTCTTGGATCAGGTCACGGGCATCGGACCTCAAAAAAGAAAGGCGTTGCTGATCTCGTTTGGTTCAGTCAAAGGAATAATCGAAGCTACTGATTCCCGGTTAAGAGAGGTGGCAGGATTTTCCG
This sequence comes from uncultured Desulfomonile sp., assembly GCA_964528855.1. Lineage (GTDB taxonomy): Bacteria > Desulfobacterota > Desulfomonilia > Desulfomonilales > Desulfomonilaceae > CAITZA01. The sequence goes on from CAZGVM010000004.1 coordinate 21,417, forward strand.
AGGTTGAAATTCGTCGCGTTCAGACCGAACTCAGGAATTTGATGGACAACTCCAGCGCCGATTAGGTTCTTCAAAGAATTTTTTGGCGCTATCCCCAAGGTTTCAAGGAGGGCATGGAATTGAGGATATTGATCGCCGAAGACGATGCGATAACCAGAAAATTGTTGGAGGCCCATTTAAAAAGGTGGGGGCATGATCTGGTTGTTTGTGAGGACGGATCACAAGCGTGGGAAGAACTCAACCGGGAAAACTCTCCCAAGCTTGTAGTGCTGGATTGGATGATGCCCGGAATAGACGGGCCGACCCTGTGCAAAAAAATCAGGGAAATGGAAACCAAACCTTACACTTACATCATCCTGCTAACGGCAAAAAGTAGCCAGGGAGACGTGATAGCAGGTCTGGAAGCGGGATCGGACGATTATATAACCAAGCCTTTTGATCCCCAGGAACTCAGAGTCCGTATCAGAGCCGCTACAAGAATAATCCAGCTACAGGAGGATTTGTTCGAGGCTCTCAAGGCATCCGAATTTCAGGCGACCCATGACTCTCTGACCGGATTGTGGAACAGACACGCAATATTCGGCGTTCTGCACAGGGAATTGTCCAGATCAGGACGTGAGGGAAAACCTTTGACGGTAATAATGGCCGATATAGACCATTTCAAGAATATCAACGATTTATACGGACATTTGGCAGGAGACCTGGTCTTGCGCGAGACGGCAGGAAGAATAACCTCAGGTCTCAGGCCCTATGATTCAGTGGGAAGATATGGTGGAGAAGAATTCCTGATAGTTCTTCCAGGCTGCGATCCAGCTTACGGCTTAAGTTCAGTGGAGAGATTACGACGTGAATTTGATTCCAGTCAGGTAATTACCAGCGAAGGCTCCTATAATATTACAATCAGCTTCGGTGTCGTCGCAGTTGAACCGGCTACTAATTATAGCGTAGACGAGATTGTAGCGGCCGCCGACGAAGCTCTTTACAGGGCCAAGGACGGAGGCAGAAACAGGGTTGAACTTGCGACCCTGCCTTGAACCTTTAGAGGGTCTGAAAAATTTTCAGCTTATTTTGGCGGCAAATGCTACCAATGCTCTGTTAAAAGCTTGCGGTTGCTCCAGCATTACCAAATGGCCGGCATTTTCGATCACTGTCATCTCAGCCCCATAAATGGCTTCATTCAGGAATTTTGAATATTTGACCGGCGTAAGACGATCATCGGAGCCGACCACAATCAATGTGGGAATTTTAACAGCGCCTATACGTTTGGCCACATCAAATCTGTCACAGGCCATCAAATCTCCATGAATCAACGCCGGATCGGACTGCAAAAATTTTTGTTTGATTTTCAGTCTCTGATGTTCAGACGCTGATTTAGACAGGCAATATTCCGCTAAATCTCCCAGGGCTTTGTCGGGTTCATCGAGCAGCGCTTTCAACAACTCAGGCATGACTCTTAGACGCGCTCCAGCTCCTACCAAACCTATCGCCTTGAGCCAGGGCTTCGGGTTCAGGGCCAATGTCTGCGTTATGGCGCTGCCCAGTGAACAGCCGACGATCATGACATTAGTCAGACCAAGACACGCAACAAAACTTTCCACGCATTGGGCATATTTTGCGACATCAGTCTCGCCAGGCTTGTCGGACAATCCGTGACCCGGCAATTCCAGCGCTATTACTGTATGCGTGGACGCCACCGGCCCATCCAACTGATGCCGCCAGTCATCCCGGTCGCCACCAGTTCCATGTATCAGGATGATGGCGAGACGGTCCGAGTCAAAAGACTCAGGCTGAACTTCATAAGCAATTCTACGTCCTTCAACAACTACTTGGGGCATAAATCCTACACCTGTATCAAATTCGAGCTATTGCGCCTAGATAAGACTCATCCCTTGGGGCACAACGACGATTCCTTCTGGAGAAATACTGAAGCGACTACTGTCCAACTCGCGGTCATAACCGATAGAAAAACCATCCGGAATTTCTACGCCCTGATCCAGAATCGCCTTTTTGATCCTGGCTCCGGCTCCTATTCTCACACCATCAAGAGCGACAACATCAGTCAAGGATGACCCGGCTTCAAGCGCAACGTTGTGGGACAAAACGGAATTCTTGACTTCGGCCCCCTTGATCAGGCAACCACCGGAGAGGATGGAGTTGACAATCTGCGATTTTTTGGCCGTGGACTGGCCTTTGATTTTTGCGCTTACCACCTTTGCAGGCGGCGCCTGTACCTGATATGTCCTTATGGGCCACGACTCATCGTACAGGTTACATTGCGAATTAGATGACCCTAAATCAATGTTGGCCTCCCAATAAGCGTCGAGAGTGCCTATGTCCCTCCAGTAACGACCGCCTTTTCCATCCGGTTCCTTGAAACTATGTACCACTACTTTGTTAGATTCCACCATGCGCGGGACTATGTCTTTCCCGAAATCGTGGGAAGAATTCTTGTTCTTGGCGTCACCAATCACGTTTTTCACCAGAGTGTCTGTATTGAAAATGTATACGCCCATTGAGACAAATGATGTGTTCGTATCACCTGGTATTGTTTTGGGATTTTCCGGTTTTTCCTCCCAATCTATGATCCTGTAATTCTCGTCACAACCTATGACCCCAAATGCCTTGGCCTCCGAGCGGGGAGCTTCAACGCCTGCAACAGTTAGTTCAGCGTTGCTTTCAATATGAAACGCCAGCATATCGTTATAATTCATTTTATAGACGTGATCACCGGAGAGTATGAGCACACGTTTGGGACGTTCCCTCTGGAGCAGGTAAATATTCTGGTAAATGCTGTCGGCAGTTCCCCTATACCATCGGTCTACATTCCTTTGTTGAGGTGGAACACATTCTATGAATTCGCCGAGTTCGTGATTGAAAATGTTCCATCCCAGTCTTATGTGACGATCCAGCGACAAGGACCTGTATTGAGTCAGGACATATATTCGCCTGATATCTGAATTGAGACAATTAGATAGAGTGAAATCTACAATCCGGTACTTTCCGCCAAATCTTACGGATGGCTTTGCCCGGGCCTTGGTCAAAGGGTACAGGCGCTCACCCTTGCCACCGGCCATCAATATGCACAGCGTGTCTCTCATTTCATTTTTAAGATTCATCAGCCTATTAACCTCTTTATTTCTGTTTTCAATTTAGAGGTGTCCGATGATTTTACCACGTATGCGTCGGCCCCCCATGTGGTGAAGTCATCCTTGTAATGGCTGTAGGCCGTATTAAGAATGATAGGAACGCCCTTGTCCTTGCCCAACAATTTTTCCAGCGTTTCTATTCCGTCCATTCCTGGCATTTGTACGTCCAGCACTATCAGGTCAGGTGGATTGCTATCGACCACTTTGAGGGCGTCAGCGCCCGAATTGACAACGGTTACGGCGTAACCTTCGTCCTCAAGTTCGATCTTGTACAGCTCTCCTATGTGAATTTCGTCATCAACCACTAGTATTCGCTTCATGGGTTTCCTCACGTTCCAATTTGTAAAAAGATTGATGCCGGTTGAAGTAGCAATTCGATTACAGTTTATTGCAAAACCTGTTCAACTAAAAGTCTAAATCGGACATTTTTGATATTCACCCAAACTTTTATCTGGAGGCTTCAGAAGTGATACCTGGAGAAGACTTCATGAGCTTCATGCTGGCGGAGACATCATCACGAATATTCTTGGAGAGTTTCCTTACTGCCCTGTTCATGGCTTCGGCTATCTTTCCAGGGGTCTTGGTTTCACTAGGTTCTGAGATTCTGTACGACTTTTTGAATATTACTTTCTTGCCCAGCTTTGGAGCGTCAAAATCGATGAATGACACGTCTGCCTCCACCAATGCGTAAGCGCTTTTTTGAGCGATCTCCCCGCTCAGGTTACGCACGTTCCCCTCGAGCGCGTACCGATAGCGCATGCTACCCCACTGATCAACAGCCTTTTCGAAAAGCCTGGAAGTTTCGATGTCCCGTAAAACAAGATCCGTTATCATGTCCACCGGGTTTTCCTGCCAGCGGTGTTGCCCCACTATGGTGTCATTGGATTTAACGTCTGATATGGTTAACAAATGAGTGTCCACCGAGGGATCCGACAAAAACCTGTAGACCATCAAAGTATCCGGCGATGGGTCCGGATACTCAACCGGTGGTGATGGGTAATCCAGATTGTGGTATGTTATTGATGTCTTGCTTACCAGACCACATCCGCCCATCAACAAAAAGAGAGCAATACAAAAAAAATATGACAAAAGGCTTTTGGGTATTGGCACAATTGTGAATTTATCCCTCAACATCATCCCATTTCAGAATAGACCCACCAAAGTCTTTAATCTCGAAGCAATTTTTTAGTTCGAGATTGTCCTACAGCAGATTTGCAATCAGCCGTATTCCCGCGGTCGAAATCCCTAACGCCCGTCATTCGGCTTGTCACTGGGCCCAAATATTATACTGGACGGCTTTAGTTTAATCATCCTTGTAAAATCCATAAGATTGTCTGCGCTCCGATCCAGTTTTTGTGTAAGCAGATTGATGTTATTGTCCGATCTTCTGATCATCCTGTCTGCGCTTTTGGCGGCCTCTGAGCTGATCTGCAAAAAGTCATTGGCTTTTTCCAGAGTTTTAGTCAACGATTTTATGGGTTGGTTGCGGGCCAGGTCATCATTGATTTTTCTGCCAATTTCCTTCATTTCCCGAATGGCTTCCGAGGCGTCCACCAGAGTGTTGTCGATCCTGGGATCGGCGAGCATTTTGTCAAATCTGGCGCTTATTCTGATAAGATTGTTGGTGACACGTTCAAGTTCGACGCCTTTGACTTTCTGAAAAAGGTTCTCCAGCGCATTTCCGATCTCCCGTATATCCGAAGGGTATGTAGGGATCACTGGGTAACGAGGGGAAAAATCCAGCGAGATTGGCTCACGAAGCTGATCCGGCCTGAAATTATCCATTTCCAGGTACTTCTGTCCGGTCAAGCCGAGAAGATTTATTTTAACCCCAAGGTCATCATTTAACCTGAAGTTCCTGTTGAGGCTCATGGTGACCTCTATCAGCTTCGCATCCGGCGCCATCCGTATTGCTTTGACCCTTCCAACGGGAACCCCTCTATATTTGACAGGACTATCGGATTCAAGCCCTTGAACACTCTCCGTGAAATAGGCTACCACCATTTTGGAGTCTTCAAAATAGCGTGAGGCGCCCAGCCACACGAAAACCGTCGCCAGGAGCAACAACCCAGTGATAACAAAAAGACCTATCTTGAATTTTGAGGCTTGACCTGGCATTCAAACTCGCTGGCTTACAAGACCTGTTTCTGGCTGAACCGTTTTCCCATGACCTGAACTCTTGCTTATTTCAATACCATGTCGTAATTTCAAACTCAACGGCCCGATAATGATGTCCATCTAGTTTAAAGACCCAAAAAAGTCCTTTATTCTTTTGTCATCCGTGACCTGCTTAAGTTCTTCAACTGTTCCTTCGGCTATGATTCCTTTTTCTTCCTGATCAATCATGACCACTCTGTCGGCAATTCTGGATACGCTCGAAAGCTCGTGTGTGATGATCATGATGGTCGTCCCCAGATCGGCGTTTATGGTCGTAATGGTACTATCCAACTCAGCGCTGGTGACCGGGTCCAGACCTGCCGATGGCTCATCGAAAAATAAAATTTTCGGGTCAAGGGCCATAGCTCGGGCCAAACCAGCCCTCTTCTGCATACCGCCGCTGAGCTCCGACGGAAATGAACGGGCATGCTTTAGTAGCCCGACTTGCGCCAATTTCAAAGCGACAAGTCTCTCTACAATATTCCGGGGCAAATTGGAATACTGTGACAATGGCAAGGCTACGTTCTCAGCAACTGTCAGTGAACTAACAAGTGCGCCGGATTGAAACAGGACACCTATCTTTCGCATGAATCCGTCTGAGCCGCCCTCAATTATGGGGACACTTTTTTCCCCATCGATGTAAACTTCACCGCTCATCAATTCTATCAACCCGATCAGCGCCCTGAAAAGGGTCGTCTTCCCACAACCCGACCTACCCAAAACAGCCAGTATTTCACCATCGTACACATCCAGAGACACTTCCCGCAGAATTATGTCGGAACCGTAGCCAACGGTGATGTTACTGGCGGTAATTATGGGAAAATCTTTTTTTCTGTTTTTATTGATCATGGACATTGAACTACAGTATCCAAATCCTGGGGAAATAGTAGAACAACAGGGCAAAGACAGCGCTTGTCACCGTGATTACAAAAATACAGGTGACCACGGCCGAGGTTGTCGCCCTTCCAACGCCTTCAGCCCCTCCTCGCACCTGAAATCCCCTCAAACAACCTATAGAGGCTATCTGAATACCAAACACGAAGCTTTTTATCAAACCTTTCATAACGTCACTGATTTCAAGGACTTTCTGAGTCTGGTTGAAAAATCCCGTCGGAGTTACGTCCAGAGAAAAATATGCGACCAAACATCCGCCCATGATTCCGAACAAATTGGCAATTATCGTGAGGCATGGAGCTATAATAGCCACGGCTGCAATTCGTGGAGTCACCAGGTAGCGAATCGGGTCAATGCCCAGGGTTCGGAGGGCATCCAGCTCCTCACGAACCTGCATGGTCCCGATGTGAGCGGCATAACCCGCCCCCGAACGCCCGGCAATTATTATCGCCGTTAGTAAAGGACCCATTTCCAGGCAAATGGACAGGCTCACCAGATCAGCCACGAATATGTTCGCCCCGAATTTTCTCAACTGAATTGCTGACTGAAAAGCGAGAATGCATCCCATCAGAAAGCTGAGCAAACTCACAATCGGCACTGCATCCGCCCCGGCGTGCTCCACCAGCTTTCCAAAACCGTCCCATCGTATCTTTGAAGGGTTTCTGATATCCCTCACTGATGCCAGTACACTAGCCCCGACAAATGTTAGAATTTCTTTGACGCTGTTCAGAAAATTCAGTGAGGCCGCCCCCACCTGCAACACCAGTCCAGGTTCCGGAGGTTTCTCCAGAATATCGATTTTACGCAACCTGTCCAGTTCAATCAGATCAAGATAACGTTGCACCGATTCCGGAACATTGGTGAATCGCAGTAAATTACTTCGTGAGCGACATCTTTGATGCGCCTCAATCAATATCGCCGCTGCCGAACTGTCGGAATGAACCAGTTTTCTTAAATCAATCAATACGTTTTTAAGAGGATTTTTGTCGAATATCAAATCCAGGTCCCTAGACACTTCGGCGGCGTTTTCCATGGTTACTGAGCCGGAAATAATTATGCTCAACTCGTCGAAGGTCGTCTCAGATACTTCGATGTTGACTGAATCAATGGAATGTTCTGGTTGAACCGTCAAAAACTCTCTCCGCTTCAGCATTAATTCCGGTCTGAAGAAGTTCTCCCAATCGTAAAGAATTTTTCCACATCGTGAATTTTGCGACTTATAGGACTGCTATGAAGGCTCTGAATGAACATTTTGCCATAACGTTTCGTGAGAATCCTCTGGTCCATCAGACATAATGCGCCTCTGTCTTTTCTGGTTCTTATCAGCCTGCCCAAACCCTGTTTGAGAGCAATGACAGCCATGGGGACCTGGTAAGAGAAAAACGCGTCGCCTCCATTTTTTTTAAGCCTTTCTATTCGTGAAAACACTATAGGGTCTCCTGGAGGGGCAAAGGGCAGCCTGTCTATTATGACGCATGAGAGGGATTCACCTTTAACATCTATACCTTCCCAAAATGAACTCGTAGCGAAAAGCACAGCCCCTTCGGTTTTCCGGAATTCATCCAGAAGCGCTGTGCGAGGTTTGGATCCCTGAATCATCACAGGAAAAGGAAGTTTTCCTTTTAGCAGGTTAAACACTGCATCCATGTTCCTGTAGGACGTGAATAATACAAAGGCCCTGCCCCGAGTCGCCATGAGTATTTCGGAAACATTTTCGGACATGACCTCCGCAAAGTTTTCAGAAGACGGTTCGGGAATTGATCCAGGAATGTAAAGTAGAGTCTGGGTGGAATAATCGAAAGGTGAATCCAGAATGACTTCAGTGGGCTCGGGTCCTGAATCAAGGCCCACACGGGTTTTAAAATAAACAAAATTCCCGGCAGTTGATAGAGTCGCCGAAGTAAAAACACATGAATCCAGTTTTTCGTAGAGCTGAGAGACCAATAGAGCGCCTATTTCGACCGGGGCCGCATTTAAAGTCACATTCCTGTCTTTTCGTTCAGCCCAGCAAGCGTAGTTGTAATCAGAGTTCAAATCAAAAACGGTCTGAATCTCCATTGCCATTTCCGACGCTCTTTTTCCAAGCAGTCGCAATTCCTCCGAAACCTCAGGCAAATTGAGAACCATTGATGATGTAATGTCAAGCTTTGACGTTAATAATTCGACAGTCTCCCTGATTCCCGGGTTTAGTATGGAATCCAGCGTCCTGCTTCCAACCACTTCATCAAAATACTTGAACAGTCTCCTTGAAGCATCCTCCACTTCAGAGACATAAGGCAGCAACTTCGAAGCGTCGTGTTTCTGTTCTCCCAATTTTGTTTTCACATCTCGGCAGTGTCTGGATATTCTGAAAAGACTTATCTGAAAACCCAGGTGTTTTGTGGCCACATCCTCAAACCCGTGGGCCTCATCCACTATCAGAGCCTCGTACCTCGGGATCACCTCTCCATAACCTGCCGCCTTCACCTTCATGTCAGATGCCAGAAGGCTGTGATTTACTATCATTATATCAGCTAGTAAGGCTCTAGCTTTCATCTTCTGTATAAAACAGCGCTCGTTGTCGGGGCATTTCTTTCCAAGACATGTCTCGGCGGTCGAACAGATTTCCGACCATACCTGACTGTCATCCGGCAACATCCCTATTTCAGCCCTGTCTCCCTCCCCGTGAAGATTGGTGTCTCTGTACCATTCGAGTATATGCTGCATCTGCCTTTCGTCGTTAACAGAATAGAGACTTGGCTGACGCAAAAAATTTTTTAACCTCAGATGGCAAACAAAATTACCCCGCCCTTTAAGCAAAGCTGCATTGAGGTTGCTGAAAATATTCTCTTTTACGAAGGGAAAATCCTTGTAAAATAGCTGTTCCTGCAGGTTTTTTGCGCCTGTTGAAATGACTGCCCGTTTTCGGGAAAGAGCGGCGGCGATCAAATAAGCCAGGGTCTTGCCCGTTCCAGTGGGAGCCTCAACTATCAGTCGGTCTGAAGATTCAAGGGCGTCATAAACATGGTGAGCCATTTTTATCTGTTGACGACGATGTTCATAATTTTCAATGCATTGAGCCAGAACTCCGCCTGGTCCCATTATTTGATCTATTTTTTGTTTGGCGTTCATATAGTTTCTGATTTTTCGGCAATCGATTTAAGATGATTGTATTTTAATGCCATTTGCAGGATTCCTTGCGCCCACAACGATTCACCAAGAGCGTGGACATGCGCATAGGTCCCTAACGCATTCCTGCGAAATATTCCGTCGTGTTTCCCATCTATTCCGTGGCCACGAGTGACCTCAAAAGCATAATTACAAGAACCCTGATGTATATTAGATACATATGAATAATGAAATTCGTGTCCCACCAATGTTGAGCCCACTGGGTAAAAAGGGTTTTCCCGGACCGTTTTTACATGGATGTAACCATGACCCTGCGGACGCATCGCCAGGACCGAATCCATCTCAAATATTCCGGTCATTGGATAAACCCTGTCATCTATAAGAAGTCTCCTGGAAAGATACATCAAACCGCCACACTCGGCATAAACCGGCAATCCGTCATCCACTGCCCTCCTGAGCGACTCCCTGAATATCACGTTGTCGGCAAGCTTCTCCGCATGAGTTTCGGGGAAACCTCCACCAATGTACAGGGCGTCCAGTTCAGGCAACTCAGCCGGTTCCAGCGAATCTATTTCTATCAACTCGGCCCCCGTCTTCATAAGAGCAGCCAGGTTTTCAGGATAGTAAAACTGAAAGGCGGAGTCCTTTATGACCCCCAAGGTAATGTGTTTATGACACCTTAGACGCTTCTCGATGTCCACATCAGTTGAATCAATCGAAACATTGCAGGATTGGTCGGCTATTTCCAGCAACTGGCCCAAATCCACACTTTTCTCTACTATGTCTGCCGCCTGTTCAATAAAGCTCAAGGCTTCAGGATGCTCTTGCAGCGGCAATAGCCCCAAATGTCTCTGAGGGAAGCTTTCCAGACTTAGTTTATTGATGGAGCCTATGACGGGGATCGAACATATATTCTGTATGGAATCGGTCAAGATCTTGCGGTGTCTCTCTCCCGCAATTCTGTTAATTATTGCGCCTTTAAGCAACAGTTTCGGGTCCAGCGCCTGACAGCCAAGGACCAAAGCGGCCCCGGTTCTGGTCATCTTGGTGGAGTCGATGATCAGGACAAGAGGAGCCTTCAATAGTTTTGCCAATTCAGCAGTCCCAAACGTTCCGATTGCGTCCACCCCGTCGAACAAGCCCCTGTTTCCCTCCACAATCGAAAGATCACATCCGGAAGAGCCGGCTACCAAAGATTTCAGAATGTCAGACTCACCGAACAGATATGAATCGAGGTTACGGCAATCGGCGCCTGCGGCCAGTCCGAGCCATCCGGCGTCGATGTAGTCAGGCCCCTTCTTGAAGACGGCAACTCGCAACCCCCGTCTTCTCAAAGCTGCGATGACGCCGACACTGATCAGGGTTTTCCCCGAACCTCCTTTCAGAGCCCCTAATACTATTCTGGGTATTCTGAATTGTTTCATCATTTTGACAGACCTGACCTGAAGTCCACGGCTTTTTGGGCCATCGCATCAGCCCAGGTTCGAACGCCCAAGGCGTGAACATGAAGATATGAGCCTATCGCATTGTTCACGCATATCCCATCGTGAGTTCCGTCCATTCCGAATCCACGCAACACCCTGAAGGCATATACAGGATTGGATTCATTCTCCATGACCACAGAAGAATAATGAAATTCATGACCCTTTATTATGGCTCCGACAGGATAAAAAGGATTTTCGCTGACTACTTCCACCTCTATGTAGCCCAACCCCTGAGGTTTTCTCTTTAAGACCGTAACCATTGGAAAAACCCCCACCATGGGGAATTCTTTGCTATCCACCGCCAGACTCCTGGACAAATACATTAATCCTCCGCATTCAGCGTAAACTGGAAGGCCTTTTTTTACCGCTTCTCGGAGTGATTTTTTGAAAGAAATATTCGACGCCAGCGCCTCGGCGTTCGTTTCGGGAAATCCGCCTCCAATGTACAGGCCGTGGATCTCGGGAAGATTAGTGTCAGTGAGGGCGCTGATTTCCACCAAATGAGCCCCTGTGGCTTTTAATGCATCCAGGTTGTCTTCATAATAGAATTGAAAAGCTGAGTCTCTGAGAAATCCAATCTTCACATCAGCGACAGTCCGGTCCGGCTTTCTCAACTCCCCGCTACAGGGCTCAACATTGATTTTTCGCGCTCTGCAAGCTATTTCAAATATCGCTTCAATGTCCACATTCTGGGAAATTACGGACTGGATCTGGTCAATCAAGGCTGAGGCAGCGGGATGTTCATCTATGGGCAACAATCCCAGGTGACGTTGAGGAAAATTTTTTAGTGTCTGTTTGCCTATGGTTCCTATGGTAGGAATGCCGCACGCGTTTAATATTGATGTCTTGAGGATGTTTTCGTGTCGTGACCCGGCTACTCTGTTAAGAATCACCGCTTCAAGCATTAATTCCGGATCCATCACTTGGCAGCCTTTGGCAAGGGCAGCCGCTGTTCCCGACATTTTTGAACCTTCAACAATCAGGATAGTCGGCGCTCTCAACGTCTTTGCCAATTCCGCTGTGCTGTAAGCTCCGGAAGAATCAACTCCGTCAAACAAACCTCGAGCCCCTTCAATAACTGCTATATCCGAATCCCGGGATCTTTTCACAAATGAGTCTAATATCACCTGGTTGTCCATTAGGTACGAGTCCAGATTGTAACATGGTCTGTCAGCGGCAAATCCCAACCAGTTTGCATCGATATAATCAGGCCCTTTCTTGAAAACGCTAACCCGCAAACCACGTTTCCTTAGAGCCGCGACCAAACCCATCGTGACAAGAGTTTTACCTGCTCCTCCCTTCAAAGCTGCGACTAGTATCCGCGGAGTCTCACTAATTGATACGTTCATGTCAAAACAATCTCAATCAAACTTGTGTTACAGTCAGTCTTTTCGGAAAAGACGGTAAATCTCGAATATGTGATCTGGAAGATGGCTTTCGATCAGGTCGAAATCCGGCGCCTGCCGATTGAAGGACTCCAGGGTTCCTTCAAACAGTTGGGTCCAGGCTATTAAATCCAGCTTTTCACAAATGGACCTCAAGCCTTCGGTGAATCCCGATTTAACTGAACCTCCGTTTTCTCTGGCTTTCAGGCAATCAAAAAAACCTCTTACAGTAGCTTCAAGAAAATCATAAGGCCCCCAAACCATATCCCCTATACCGTCAAGCCGGTCCAACCTGTTCCTGATAGTCAGGTTACACAAAAAAAGCAAAGCCGCTTCCTGGACATCAATCTCAAAATCTTTGTCTGACTGTATTCGTGGAGCATATTGACGCACTGTCACCAGCTTTACATCCAGCGTGGGCTTCAATCTGACTACAAAATCTCCCGCAGCATGGTGCCATGGAAAAATTTCCCTAAAATCGGTCAAGTCAAAGTAATAAGTCAATATGTAGGCCGTCTGGCGATAAATTTCTTTCGATAGCGAGGCGGACAACAATTTGAGACCATCGTCAATGTCCCAGACAACCAGTGGTAAATCGCTCCCGCCGTTTAGTCGTGTAAGGTGAAACTCGTGATAACCGTCAAGCCACTGTCCAAGAAACATTAACATGAAATCTCCGGATTCAGCCTGAGCAAATTCTCTTTCTGAACTAAGAAGATAAGGTTGCGGCAAAAACCTTCCGTCCCCTCTCCGGTGAAAGTGCTGCAGGAGTTCAAAGTCCATCCGAAGACGCGATCTTCCCCTTTGGTTGGTTGCTACATTGGCCACAAAGGAAATAGGCCCATTTGGCGTGACAAATCTCACAGAAGCGGGATGATAGTCACTACCACTCTTTTCCGCTACTATCTCGACTGAATCAATCCGTGAAATTTGCCCTCCTGATTCACTTTCGAGTATGCCGACAACCTGAGCCCATCGTGAAACCACAAATTCACTGATGAATCTGAAATAGTCCCGATAGGAAGTGTTGGGTAAACCCACTTTGGATGAACACGGTTTATCTTCATAAATTGAGATTTCCAACATGTCCGGATTGAAGGGCTGTCTTGAGTTCTCGGAAGAATGAAAATATGAAAACGGTGGAATATCGGGAAGGGTTCTTTTCATTTTTTGTCTTTCTAAAACCAAGCGCCAAGAAATAGCGTCTTTTTTGATATCGAGCATAATGATCAAATTTAACCTGGAGTCAAGAACGCTTTAAAGACCTTGAAATTATTGTTGAGTTGCCAATTGCCATCAATTTACTGGAATAATTCCAGACAACTTCATCTGGATTCGATACGCTTTCTCGAATCTCATTGATTTGGGTAAATTTTTATACTATGCTGGAGGACGCGTTAGGTAGCATTGCAAGACCACCAAACCTGATTCAACATGACAGTCAATTTGACACAACAAGATCGGGTTGCCGAAGTGTTATTTAGTTTAAATATCGGGAATTTTCTCTTGACTTGACTTGCAGAATTGAATTAATCTTTCCTGAATCTACGTTCAGGTGGCCCTAACCATTTGTGCCCTAAGCAACTTACCGAAAAATCGGAGTCACAGTAACCGAGGAAAGCTATACGAGGTAGGGACTTTCCAAAGGTATTGTTTTTTTTGGCAGGCGCTACATTAAAACGCGAAGAGTGAAGAGTTAAGATTGAGCAGACCTAAGTAGAGAGGAGGAACCTTTTATGGGAAAACACAAAACCCCTATGCTTGACGAATTGGAAAAGGGGCCGTGGCCTAGTTTTGTATCCGACATCAAGCAGCAGGCGGAGAATGGTAAACACGTTTTAAAAGATGCTCCAGATGATCTTCTCGGAGTGCTTGAAGTGTCTTACGAAGACAGAGTCACTCACTGGAAGCACGGCGGTATCGTAGGTGTTTTTGGTTATGGTGGTGGTATTATTGGTAGATATTGCGACCAGCCTCAGCAGTTCCCCGGAGTAGCCCATTTCCACACAGTCCGACTGAATCAGCCATCCAGCAAATATTATACAACGAAGTTCCTTCGTGATCTCTGCGACTTGTGGGAAAAACACGGAAGTGGCCTAACCAACATGCACGGTTCCACGGGTGACATCGTCTTTTTGGGAACCACAACGGATCATCTCGAGCCGATGTTCTTCGAAATGACCCACGAACTGAATCAGGACCTCGGTGGATCCGGTTCTAACCTCAGGACCCCCGAATGCTGTCTAGGAAAATCACGATGCCAGTATGCCTGTTATGACACACAGGAAGCCTGCCATCAGTTGACCAACGAATATCAGGACGAACTTCACAGACCCGCATTCCCATACAAATTCAAATTCAAATTCGACGGTTGCCCGAACGGATGCGTTGCTTCGATAGCACGTTCAGATATGTCCGTTATCGGAACCTGGCGCGATGACATACGCATAGACCAGAAGGCGGTTGCAGGTTATGTCAACGGAGAAATCAAGCCTAACGCGGGCGCACACTCCGGTCGTGACTGGGGCAAGTTCGACATCTATAAGGAAGTTATCAATCTTTGCCCGACAAACTGTATGTGCTACGACGGCAAGACGCTCGAGATCAACAATCGTGAGTGTACACGCTGCATGCATTGCCTCAACGTCATGCCACAGGCCCTGAGAATAGGACTTGAACAGGGCGCGTCGGTTCTTTTCGGAGCGAAGGCCCCTATCCTTGAAGGCGCTCAGATGTCAACCCTGACGGTTCCTTTTATTCCCATGGAACCGCCTTATGACGAGCTCAAAGATCTGATCGAGAAAGTTTGGGATTGGTGGATGGAAGAAGGCAAGAACAGAGAACGGCTTGGCGAACTCATCCAGAGAAAGAGCTTCCAGGAATTCCTCAAAGTTCTCGAACTGGAGCCTGATCCCAGAATGGTTGATGAGCCCAGATCCAACCCGTACATCTTCTGGAAAGAGGATGAAGTTGAGGGTGGATGGACCCGTGACATCGAAGCGTACCGCGCCAAGCATCAGAGGTAAATGGAGGTTTAAACTATGCCTTACGATCCAAGCGATCCATTGAAAGATAGAATTACTGATATAGGTCCCAGATACTATGCGGAATTCATGCCGCCTGTTATCCAGAATAACAAGGGGAAATGGCTTTATCACGACATCCTCGAGCCTGGCGTTCTCATGCACAAGTCAGAGACAGGCGACGAGGTTTACACCGTTCGTGTTGGCGGTTGCCGTCTTATGAGCGTTGAACACATCAGAGAGATATGTGAAATCGCCGACAAGCATTGCGATGGCTATCTCAGGTTCACCACCAGGAACAACATCGAGTTCATGGTTGATTCAAAATCCAAGGTTCAGCCTTTGGTCGATGATCTCAAGGGCCGTAAATTCCCGGCGGGGTCGAACAAGTTCCCCATCGGTGGAACAGGCGCCGGCGTAACCAACATCGTTCATACCCAGGGTTGGGCCCACTGCCACACACCCGCCATTGACGCCTCCGGTGTCGTCAAGGCCGTCATGGATGGTATTTACGATGAATTCGGTTCAATGACCCTGCCGGCTCCCGTCAGAGTATCTCTGGCCTGCTGCCTCAACATGTGCGGCGCCGTTCACTGCTCGGATATCGCCATTCTGGGTATTCACAGAAAACCGCCTATGATCGATTCCGAATGGATCGACAAGCTTTGTGAGCTTCCGCTCGCAATCGCCGCTTGCCCCACAGGCGCTATCAAGCCGGCCAAAACATCCACCGGTCTGAAGTCACTCGAAGTCAACGGCGAACGCTGCATGTTCTGCGGTAACTGCTACACCATGTGCGCCGCTATGCCTCTGGCCGACGAAGTCGGAAGTGGCGTCGCCATTCTCGTCGGTGGTAAGCTTTCCAACAGAATCAGCAAACCCAAGTTCTCCAAGGTCGTTATTCCCTTCATTCCGAATGAACCGCCTCGATGGGATACTACCGTAGCGGCAGTGAAGAACATCCTTGAAGTCTACAAGGCTGACGCTCGCAAGTATGAAAGACTCGGCGAATGGGCAGAGAGAATTGGTTGGGAAAGATTCTTCGAGAAAACCAACATACCATTCACA
This sequence comes from uncultured Desulfomonile sp., assembly GCA_964528855.1. Taxonomy (GTDB): domain Bacteria; phylum Desulfobacterota; class Desulfomonilia; order Desulfomonilales; family Desulfomonilaceae; genus CAITZA01. The sequence goes on from CAZGVM010000004.1 coordinate 37,682, forward strand.
CATCACCTGATTGACGACTATCGCTTTGCCTATACAACCTGGCGTCAGTCAACGCAGTTCAAATTCTAGTTATTTTTTCGGTGGAAAGGAGCTTTCCATGACCGAAGACGAAGCAAGACAATTAATCCTTGAAACCTTAAAGGGAAAATCCAAAAGCAAGTCCAAGTTTTACCTGAAGGACTTCTATGCCATTTGTCCGGACATGAAAAACCGGGACGTAAAGAACCTGGTTAACAAAATGGTTATGGAAGGACACCTGGAGTACTGGTCAAGCGGCAGCACCACACTGATCGGTCTCAAAGGCATGGGAAAACAGCATGCTGAAGAAGATCAGCCTGAATAATTAGTATACAAATTTGGTGATCTTGATTCACGGGGAAGCAATCGAAAGGTTCTTCCCCGTTTTTTTACAGGTTTACGAGTTTTTAACGCCGACGCGCAAACAACCCTGATCTCCACTCACCACTGGATCTGCCTTCAATCTTGTCAAATCCATCTTCCCCAAAGGCGTCGATCACGTCAGAATACATTGTTTCGAATATGCCGGACAGCAACAAAAGATTGGATGAGTTGGCGCAGAGATCCTTCCGTATTCTCAGGAGCAGAGGGGCCACCAGGTTGGCCACCACCAGATCAAAACTGCCATTGACACATTCAACGCCCCCCAGACAATGAATCACTCCACGACAGAGAACTTCATCAAAGTTGACTTCATTTACATCGCAATTTCGTCTTGCAACATGGACAGCAATCGGGTCTATGTCTACAGCAACGGCGTTTTTTGCTCCCAAGAGAACGGAGGCGATGCTCAGAATGCCCACCCCAGCCCCAACGTCCAGAATCTCCGGTGTTTTTAGTCCCCCGGTTGGTTCTCTCATTGCAATCTCAAGTAGTTCCAGGGCCATTATGGTCGTCGGGTGGTCTCCCAACCCGAAAGCGGCCCCTGGATCTATCACAATGGCAATTCGGTCTTCGAATGTTTTGAAGGCCTCCCAAAAAGGGACAATTCTCAACTGATTGCCGGCATCCACAGATTGAAATCCCTGATTCCACCACTTTTTGCTGGGGGACCGGCGTGGATTAAGTTTGTTCTTTTTTCCCGGATCAGGCATGCACGTTCACGGCTGGATTTCAAAAACAGGAGACCTCGTATTGTTCCTGGTGGAGGTTCGGGTCGGGGTTTGGGTGAATCATGATGTTATGTCTATGCTGGATTTGGACTATCTTGTCATTTTCCTGTTCAAAGAGGATTTTTATAATTTCCGGATGTGCGGTGACTTTCATGGCGCCGACACAGTCATAAGACATGTTTTTTACAATTGCTCGCAGTATTTCATAACAAACGGTAGTCTTGGATTTGAGAAACCCTTTACCCTCACAGTAAGGACACTGCACACACAGTGTTCTGGTGAGGCTTTCCCTGGTCCTTTTCCTGGTCATCTGGACAAGACCCAACTCCGATATTTTCAGGATATTTGTTTTCTGTTTGTCCTTTTTCAGGGCTTCCATGAGGGCGTTGGATACTTTTTCTCTGTCGGCCTGCCTGTCCATGTCTATGAAATCCACTATGATTATACCCCCTATGTTCCTGAGGCGTAACTGATAGGCTATCTCTTTGGCAGCTTCCAGGTTGGTTTTTAGTATTGTCTCCTGCAGGTTTCTCTTGCCGACATACCTGCCGGTATTCACATCTATGGCCACGAGAGCTTCCGTAAAATCTATGTTGATATAACCACCCGACTTTAGCCACACTTTACGTCCAAGAGCCTTGTTGAGTTCCATCTCGATACCGTAATAATCAAAAATGGGCTCGGCGCCTTCATACAATTCTACACAAGGCTTTAGCGACGGCATGAAAGTATCGATGAATTCCATTATTCTCTGAATTTGTTCCGGCGAATCTATGACCAGCCTGTTGACATTTTCCGTAAACAGATCCCTAACGCCCCGTAGACAGAGATCGAGATCTTCATAAATCAGATTGGGCGCAGGCGCCCGTTTTTCCTTTTCAAGAATTCGGTCCCATGTGCCCTGCAGGAAGGTGAGATCAGCTTTAAGCTTATCGACGTTTTCGTGCTCACTGACCGTTCTTACAATGATTCCACAGGAAGGTGGCTTTATCTCGCTGATGATGTCCTTTAATCGCAGTCTTTCCACCTCGTTCTCTATTCTGCGGGATATCCCGATGTGATCGACGGTGGGCATGTAGACGAGGTATCTGCCAGGAATAGAGACATGCGATGTGATTCTGGCGCCTTTCGTTCCCAAAGGTTCTTTAGATATCTGGACAAGAATGTCTTCCCCCTCTTCTATCAAGTCCTCTATAGGCGAGAAGAAAGGAATATGGTCTTCCATTCCCTCAGACATCGACATGTTTTCTTCATGCGCTTCTTCTTCGGCGTCTTCACTGGCCATCATGTTAAAATCATTTGAATGGTGATAGACGTCACCAACATAGAGAAAGGCCGCTCGAGGCAATCCGATATCCACAAAGGCCGCCTGCATGCCCGGCAACACTTTTATGACCTGACCCTTGTAGATATTTCCTACTATTCCTCTTTCGCCCTTGCGTTCCAGATGTATCTCAACGACCTGACCATCCTCCAGCAAGGCCAGGCGAGTCTCTCTGTCAGTCACATTCATTATAATTTCACTGCCCATCTAGCGTTCCTTGTTTGAGCTTAACTGTCTCCCAATGTAACTGCTTTTTTCACAATCCCCAAGTCCTGAGCGCGCGAGGAATCAAATCCGAAAATTGAGGCTACCGCTTCGATTGGATTCAAGGAACCTGAGACGCCGGATACCATTATTAATCTGATGGAATCATCCAGAATATCAATACTGGAAATCCATTCCTTGATATTTCTTGTTCTCTTTTTGCCTTTCCTCTCAGAAACGACTTCTATGCTATCAGATTCATGATATTTCCGAATTTGATCCTTTATGAATCCGATGTCGCCCAAGTGGTCGTGCTTGATTTCATAAGTTATAGTGGTGATGTTAGCAGAAACTGACTTCTCATTCAATGAAGTTTCAATGATGCGGACCACTTCAAGCCCTTCAGGAAGTGACCTACCAAGAAAGTCAAGAATTTCATCCGGTTTCAAAGAACACCCTATGGTTTCGAAATCCATTAACTCACATTCACTCTCAATTCCAAAACCGGTGGGGGGAGAGAACCTCATTTTGGGATGAGGATGGAAACCCTGGGAATAAACCAAGACTATGTTCAGTCTTCTGAAAGCCCTGTAGAAAGCTTTTGCCATGTCATGGTGTCCGACGAATTTCATGTATCGTTTTTTGGAAAATTCGAGCCTGAAACACCTTCTTCCCGATGCGGCGGTGCTGTCCTTGGCTAGTGTCTTCTCGGGATAAATTGATTCTGAATCCCTGGCCAGTCGGTTGCGAATTTCCTTGAAATCGCACACGCCGCATGAAGAGCAGATTCCGTGTCGGCAGTCCTCTGTCTTAAATTCATTCAGGGCTTTGTTCCACTCGTCACAGAGGTACTGTCTGGAAACCCCGGAATCCACATGATCCCAGGGTAGACATTCGTCAAGACTTCTTTCCCTCAGCCAGTGATTTGGATCTATTCCCAATGATGAGAACGAATCCATCCAAACCTGAAATTTTAGTTGGTCACCCCACCCATCAAATCTGGCGCCTGATTCATAGGCTTTTTGAATAACCGCCCCGAGATTCTCATCCCCACGGGCAAAAACTCCTTCCAGGAATGAAGCCTTAGGGTCATGACATTTTAGCAGGGAAGCCTTCTTGCCTAGGGCCTGTCGCAGATAGTTCTGTTTTGTGCGAGTTTCTTCCATGGATACCTGTCGAGTCCATTGAAAAGGTGTGTGGGCCTTGGGCACGAATGTGGAAACAGAGGCTCTGACCGTCCCTCCTTTCGCCCATTTGGCTGCTTTCGATATGAGTTCGGACATTCCGTCAAGGTCTGAGTTGGTTTCAGTCGGCAGTCCTATCATGAAGTAAAGCTTTATCCCCTGCCATCCCAGTTGAAAGGCCGAGTCAACGGCTTTTTTGAGATCCTCCTCGGTATTGCCCTTGTTTATGACTCGCCGCAAACGATCCGTGCCGGCTTCCGGAGCTAATGTGAACCCGGTTTTTCTGACTTTTCTTATCTGTTCCGCCAATTCGCAATCGAAGGTATCAGTCCTCAGCGAGGGCAGTGAAATAGCAATCCTGGAATCTGTAAATTCGTCTGTAAGCTTTTTGACCAAAGGACTTATCTGCGAATAGTCCCCTGTAGATAACGACAGTAAGGAAATCTCATCCCAACCCGTCTGAGCCAATGATTCTACTGCTATATTCATCACGGTGGACATTCGACGCTCCCTGACAGGTCGATAAATCATGCCGGCCTGGCAGAAACGGCAACCACGCGTGCAACCTCTGGCTACCTCTATACCAATCCTGTCGTGAGCTATTCCACAGATCGGAGTCACCAATCGTGTGGGAAAACCCACGCTTTCCAGATCCTTCACTATTCTTTTCGTAACTGTTTTGCCCGAAGCCATCACTGATGGAACAAAAACACCCGGAATATCCGACCATTTTTTCAACAGCTCAGTTCTCTGGGTTCCGGCAGATTTCCAGTCGATTTGAGCCTGTATCATTTCCAGCAGGACTTCCTCCCCATCGCCAATTACCATGGCGTCAAAAAATCGCGATAGGGGAAGAGGGTTGTAGCAAATTGGACCCCCTGCAATCACAAACGGGTTGTCCCGTTTGCGATCAGACGCCAGAATCGGAATTTTTCCCAAGTCGAGCATCTGGAGCACGTTAGTGGCGCACAGTTCGTATTGCAGGGAAAAACCGACCAGGTCGAGTTTGTATAGCGGAGTGCGGGTTTCCAGGGTAACCAGCGGCTTGCCTGAGTCCCGGAGAAGCCCCTCCATGTCAGTCCATGGAGCGAACACCCTTTCCGCGTATACATCCTGATGGCCGTTGGCGACTGAATAAAGTATTTTTAAACCCAGATGAGACATTCCAATTTCGTAAACATCAGGAAAGGCCAAGGCCATGCGCAGTTTGACGGAATCTATGTCCTTCGTAACAGCGTTCAGTTCCGACCCTATATAGCGCGCTGGCTTTTCTACAAGTTTTAAAAGATTATGATTGATTTTAGAGTCAATCGGTATATTCTTATGATCACTAGTTATATGAAAATATTTAGCCATTAAGCCTGTTTTTGTACTCCTGTGTTTGCCACTATATTTTTTATGTTTGATGATAACATATTGAAGATGTCAAGAAATAGAATCATATCTCTTTGTTTGGGCGGTATAGTCGCCGTAGTCACTTTCGCAACCGGATTGTGGATGATGATATTTGGGGCTTTGTTTCCACAATCCGATCTCATTTTTGTTGTTTCACTGGCGATATCGCCATTAGCAGTTGTCGCTGTCGTCGCCGGCTTTCTTGTTTGGTGGATTTGCCTGTTTCTCTTGACCTTGCTCTGGAGTGAGTCAGTTCATGATTCTTCTGACGAAGTCAACTGAAGCGGACGTGTGGTCTTAAACTATCGTGAAATAACTTTTCCAGACTATCTACAACCGAACATCAGGGACGGCGGCCCTTTTCTTCCTGGAGGTCAATTTGAGCAAGTATGAAATACATCCACTTTACAAGATCATGCATCCCAAAAGCATAGCTTTCTGGGGGGCGTCGAATAACTCTATGGTCATGGGCAGTGTCCAATTGTCCCACGTGCTGTCAATGGGGTTTGAAGGCCCGGTATACCCGATTCACCCGAATCAGCAGATGATACAAGGTTTGCAAGCGTATTCCAAGGTATCGGAAGTTCCAGGCCCGGTTGATTTGGCAGTTCTCATTTTACCCACTCATGTGGTTCCCGAAGTTCTGGAGGACTGCGGCAAGTTCGGAATCAACAGGGCTATAATTGTTTCAGCCGGGTTTGGGGAACAGGAAGGGAGTCATGGAAAGGAACTCCAACAGCAAATTGTTGAAATTGCCAACAGGTACGACATTCGATTCGTCGGCCCCAATTGCATAGGTGTGGTCAATCCTTATCACAAACTCAACACAACTTTTTTCCCGTACGACGCCAAACCCGGATTCATAGGCATGGCATCCCAAAGTGGGAGCTTCATAACCCAGATGTTTGTTCATCTGGACAAATTCGGTCTTGGTTATAGTGAGGGGTTCAGCCTCGGGAACGAGGCGATGACAGACCTCACCGACTGTATTGAATACCTGGCGGAATCGGAAACAACAAGAGTAATAGCGCTTTATATTGAGGGTATAAGAAGAGGTCGCGAATTCGTTCGAGTGGCCTCGGAAGTATCGCGCAAAAAACCCATCGTGGCATTTTATGTTGGAGGGTCGGAATCCGGACGTCGAGCCGGGATGTCGCATACAGGAGCAATGGCTGGCCCCGATGCTTTATATGATGGAATATTCAAACAGTCGGGCATAATACGCGCTCGCTCGATAGAAGAACTTTTCGACTTTTGCTACGTGCTAGGAAGTAAGCCTCAACCTAAAGGCCAAATCTGGCCATCCTCACTCACTCCGGAGGTCCTGGGGCCGCTGCCTCGGACGCTGCCGAACGAGCCGGACTCAGCCTGGCTGCCTTCTCTCCCGACACCTGCGACAAGCTATTAGCCCTCGTGCCTGGCACGGCAAGCATAAAAAACCCTGTAGATCTGACTTTTGCCAAGAATTACAGCGACTATCTCGGGACCATGCCCGAGATTCTGCTTTCAGATGAAAACGTCGATTCACTTTTCATTTATTGTCTTATGCCCCACCAGCGGGTGATTCAGGCGGTAGTCGGGGCTGGGATAGACCAGGACCAGGCGAGCGCGTTTGCAGATCAGTACATAAAGACCCAAAGCGATACGGTGGCAAGGATCGCCGCCAAATACGACAAACCGGTAGTTGGCGGAAGCTATTGTGACAGGTCGGAGTTTTTTGTCAGACAGCTCCAGGATAGTGGATTGCCTGTCTTGGCCAGCCCGGAAAGAGCAGTCTCCGCTATGGGCGCGCTTGCCAGATACGCAAAATGGAGACGTGACCACCAGGACGATTAATCACGAGGCAAACCGGACTCCTCGGGAAAACATTTTATATGCCAGATCCAGAGTGACGAACGTTGAAAAAACTTTTCCTTCATTTCTCTGGATCTGCCGAATGTAATAATTGTCCCCAATCCAAGAAAAATTGTGTTCAGCGTCAAATTTAGCGTTAGGGCTGTCTTGAGAATTGTTTCCCCCAGCCTTCCGTATTTTTTTCTGAAAAAAATGTAACGGGATCGATAGTATTCGATTCGTGGAGCCGCATTGTATTTTTTTGCAGTGGCTCCCTGAAGATGAACCGCCCGGGCGCTTGGATCATGGTAAACCAGCAGACCCGATTTTCTCATACGGTACGCCAGGTCCGTCTCTTCAAAGAAAAAGAAATATGACTCGTCAAATCCACGCATTGATTCCCACGCTTCTCTTCTTATCAGGATAACAGCGCCAATCAAGGTTTCAACCCCTATAGGGCCAGAAGGTCTGAGATTGCGACCCGGATAACGTCGAGGAAATAATGCTTTCAGGATTCCCCTTCCGACAAGCTCTGTCAGAAGAGTTGGAGTAGCCTCGTATGATGTCTGTGGGGTTGTATCCTGGTTGAGCAACTGTGGGCCAACCATACCTATTGACGGGTTTGATTCAATTGTCTGAATCAGCCTTGCTGCGCAATCCTTATGGAGCATGGCGTCAGTGTTGACCAACAGAATTAATTTACCGTCGGAGCTTTCGAACCCAAGGTTATTGGCCTTGGCGAATCCAAGGTTTCTACCTGCTTCTATAAGAAGGGCATCGGGGAAATTTTTCCTGACCAATGAGACAGAGTCATCGGAGGAGCCGTTGTCCACGACTATGACCTGGAGGTTCTTCATGACCTCGGATTCATATATATGCCTGAGACAATCCGCAAGAATACCAGAAGTATTTCTGTTGACGACAATTATTGAAAGGGTATCGGCGGCTGGATCTATAGTGTTGGGCATTTTCCTGAAATTCGATGAGAAAACATTGGTTATCCTCCGATACTGTTCATCCCATCCGACAAGGAAGAAAGCTGGGTCGCCCTACCAACCGGCTTGGAATATACGGCATTTCTTATTATTTCCGCTATGGACTGTCTGCCCAGACCCGACCGCAGCGCGGATTTCAGATCTATCTCTCTTGAACTGAGCAGGCATGGACGTAAAGCCCCTTTGGCGGTCAATCTAAGTCTGTTGCACGTCCCGCAGAAATGTCCTGTAACTGGGTCAATGACCCCGATTCCTCCTTTGGCGCCGGCGAGACGGAACATGCTTGCAGGGCCGTCCATCGGTCCTCTCTCCACAGGAAACAGGTCGCCGACTCCCCTGCGGATCATGTCCAGAGCCTTGAAGGCGCTGAAAGAATCTGGCGAATTCAGTGGAGCGTGCCCTCCGCCAAAAGGCATGCGTTCTATAAATCTGACATCCACAGGATGATCCAGTGTAATTCGGGCAAATTCCGGAATGTCAGGCTCATTGACTCCCTTTAACAGGACAACATTTATCTTCACGGGGTCAAACCCGCACTCAAGAGCCTTTTTAATTCCATCGATGACTGTGCCAAGCATGTCTTTACCGGTAATGGAAGCAAAAACCTCGCGTCTCAGTGAGTCCAGGCTTATGTTTATTCTGTTCAGTCCGGCATTCCTGAGATTCGCAGCCATGTCAGCCAAAAGCGCTCCGTTGGTGGTCAAACCAACGTCTCTTATCGAATTTATAGCTGTAAGGTTGCGGATGAAATCCACTACGCCGCGGCGGACCAAAGGCTCACCTCCGGTAACCCTGATCTTGCGAATACCTAGATCAGCAGCCACACTCACAATTTCAAGGATTTCCTCGTAACGTAAGATGTCTGTGTGAGATAGCAGAGGAACGCCTTCAGGCGGACGGCAATAGACACACCTGAAGTTGCACAGATCTGTTATGGATACACGCAGATAGTCTATTTCTCTGTTGAAGGGGTCTATGAGATTGTTCTTCATTGTAGTATCCGGATGAAATCTGGATGAGGTCTTTCATCCGCTTTTTCCCCTACATCATTCTCCTAATGCAGTTTGTTCATCACAAACGTTGATTCAATCACAGCTTGGCTATAAGGTCAACAATGGAGGACGGGGTTTTCCCGAATAATCTGATAAGGGGAACTTTTCCTAAAGCCCCTCTATCGAAAATTGCGTCCGGAACTCCGCCCAGTTCCTCCATAACATCCTGTACACCCCACGCCAATGTGCTTCCTTCCTCCTTCTGCAAATCCGGCGGGGTCCTGCGTCGATCAAATTCGGCGACCGAGTATCCCAGCGCCTGAATCCTCTTCACCAGCGTGTCTGAGTAGATTATCGTCATGGCCGCTCTTCGTTTTGGATCGTATTCCATCGCAGCCAGCGCCAGATAATGTATTTGCCTGGAAGCCCCGAACCGGGGTGATCTTAGAATCGCTATGGTATTCACAAGTTGAATGATTCTTCCCGGAAATGATGCGACATCATGAACCGATTCGGCATGAGGTATGGCATAAGCCAGATTCGACTGAACCTCCGGTATAAGGTGCCCGATATTCAGTCGTTTCAGTCGCTCAATGGCTACGTCGAGTTCCTCTATCACATTTGTTCTCTCTATTTCCCTGGTTATGGAGGCAAAATGATTCAGAGGACCTATGCCGTGTCCGATACCCAGGGAAAACCTCAATGCCCTGTAAAGGTATCTGCGAGCCTTATCTATGCACTCCATCAGAGGCAATCCACGCGCCAGAAACGCTGCTATTGCAGCAGATAGTGTGCATCCTGTCCCATGAGTGTGGCGTGTCCGAACCCGTTGTGTCTCAAACTCGTAATCCTGAACGCCGTCGTGCAAAACGTCAATCGGCGAGTTCGGCAAATGCCCGCCCTTGATGAGAACGAACTGGGGTCCCATTTTTCTTATTTTCTTGGCGGCCTTCTTCATGTCTGAAACATTGGAAATGGGTTTCCCGATAAAGGCTTCGGCTTCAGGAATATTCGGGGTAAGAAGGTAGCATTTGGGAAAGAGGCTTTTCATCATTGTCCCTCTTGCCTCTTCATCCAGGAGTATGGCTCCGCTCTTCGAAATCATTACCGGATCCACTATAAGCTTCTCAATATTGTATTCTTTAAGCTTTTGCGCTACCGTATCGACTATGGCCGCGTTACCCAACATTCCTGTTTTTACGCAATCAGCCCCTATATCTCCTAGAACAGCGTCTATCTGTTGTGAAACAAATTCCGGATCCATCATTCTCACGGCTTGCACCCCGAGAGTGTTCTGCGCCGTAAGCGCCGTGATTACACTCATCGCATAACCACCCAATGACAAAATCGTCTTTATGTCTGCCTGAATACCGGCGCCTCCGCTCGAATCAGACCCGGCTATTGAGAGAACCTTGTTCATTCTTTACCCTAAAAAACATTGTTGCTGAAACTGTTGGAATTTTAAAAATTCTATTATAATCTAATTCCGGTTATCTTTCCACGTTTTAGCGTCATCTCTCCTGCATTTTGTATTATTTTTCATTTTGGTTTATAAAATTATCCGTTTTGTAAATGAAGGGACGCCTCAATCACCTGACTGGTTACTTTATGATTGAATTTGACTGTGAATTTAGTCTTTCACAGTGTATTGTCTGTTGTGTGGGGGCCTGCAAAGACGTGGGCCACTCATCTTCCAGGAGAATTCAGATTGAACGAGAGTTTGATAAAAAGAGTTAAACCGGCCTCAATACTTGTGGCCGGAGATGTGATGGTAGATGAATATGTTTTAGGCGATGTGGAGAGAATTTCGCCGGAGTCTCCTGTTCCCGTACTGGTAGCCAAACAGCGTTTGCGACGATTGGGCGGAGCAGGAAACGTGGTGCGCAACCTTGTCTCCATGGGATCCACAGTGGCGTTGTTTGCGACAATAGGCTCAGATAGCGCCGGGCAGTGGTTCAAGAAGCACTGTTATGAAATTGGCGTTGATACGTTCTGGCTAAAGACTGACAGGCTCAGGCCTACGACGGTTAAAACCCGTGTAGTGGCCAGAAATCAGCAAATTGTTCGCATTGATGAAGAAAACACCGGTGTCATATCCCAGGAACTTGAGAAAACAGTTGTTAATGAAATAAGGTCCGTTGTCCCCCAGGTTAAAGCCATCATCATATCGGATTACGGCAAGGGTTTCCTGACGCCCAACGTTCTGCAAACACTACTGTCGCAGGCGAGGTCCGAAAACATCCCAGTGCTTGTGGACCCCAAGGGCATGGACTTTAGCAGATACAAAGGGGCTTCGTACATCACCCCTAACGTGCGGGAAGCCTCGCTTGCGTCAGGCGTGGATATTACAGACAATCTATCGATGGAATCTGCAGGAAAGACATTACTGAAACAAACCAAAGCGGATGGAATTGTCTTGACGAGAGGCAGGGAAGGCATCAGCCTGATCACCGGCGCCGGGATGGAGCATTTTTCAGTCAAGCCCGTTGAGATAGTTGATGTTACTGGAGCTGGAGACACTGTGATTTCAACTATAGCATTGGCCGTGGCGTCAGGACTGAGCATTCAGGACGCCGTTCAACTCGCCAATCTGGCTGCATCACTGGTGGTAGCAAGATTCGGCGCCGCCACTGTCACCTTAGAAGAGATGGTTGATTCCATAAAATCTGAGAGTCTCCAAAGAAAAATCATTTCACATTCTGATCTGGATAGGACTCTGAGACACCACAGAATTCAGGGACGCTCAATCGTATTCACAAATGGATGTTACGATCTTTTCCATGCGGGGCACCTGCAGTTGCTCAAAAAAGCGGCTTCCTTCGGGGACATTCTTGTAGTAGGAGTGAACTCGGACAAATCTGTCAAACGTATCAAGGGCGAGCAGAGACCCATAGTGCCGGAAACGGATCGGCTTTCCATCCTAAGCGCGCTTAATTTTGTGGATTATGTGGTGGCTTTTGATGAAGACACACCTCTGGAGTTGATAAAAGAGGTGAAGCCGGATGTGCTGGTCAAAGGAGAGGATTGGAAAGGGAAACAGGTTGTTGGAGAGAAGTTAGTGGTGGAGAGGGGCGGAAGGGTGGAGCTGGTGAAATTGCTCCCTGGAATTTCCACAACCGAATTGATCAGAAGAATCAAGAAATCCTGAAAAATGAGTCGGGGATGAACGTGGCTCTCTTGAATCAGGTTTAATATTTATAGAAGTACCGGGCTGCGCTGGTTCTTCATCTCAACGATGATCTTTTGGGCAAGCTTTTTCAGTTCCTCGACTTCCATGTCGGTAACAGCCTGACCGACATGCCTGATAATCTTCTGACTGACCTTATCCGCCTTTCGATGGCTTTCCACG
>CAZGVM010000005.1:0-25581 GCA_964528855.1 uncultured Desulfomonile sp.
AACCCCAAACCTACTGATTAAGAGTCAGTTGCTCTACCAATTGAGCTAACGGCCCGATTTGGAATTCATATTTTTACCGCAACAGGATGTTTGTGTCAAGAAATTATCCCGGAAAAATAGACGCCCATAAGTATAACTTCATCTGAGCGGTTGCGATTTGGTCCGTCAGGTATTATCATTCGCATTCCAACAAATACATTTCGGATGAAAACATGATCAACTCAAAAGCGCTAGTTTCGGTTACCAGGACGACGCCGGAAACGGTATTGGAAGATGTCTGCAAGTGCATGAAAGACGCCCGATTCCAGGACTATCTGGATCCATCATCCACCGTAATACTCAAGGACAACATTTCATGGCATTTTCCGTTCCTGAGCGCCAACACAACCCCGTGGCAGCTTGAAGGGGTGATTCTGGCCCTGAAGGATAGCGGTTACAAGGACATAGTTTGTGTTCAGAACGAGACAGTGGTGACAAACGCGTTCAAGGGTGAAAAATTCAACAAATATGTTCCGATCTTTGAGAAATACAAGATTCAGGTCCTCTACAATTTCAGGGAATCCGACATCAAGTGGATCAAATACACTCCGAAAGCAAAAATGCGTATATTGGACCAAATATTCCCCGATGGCATACGAATACCGGAATATTTCATCGGCAAGAACGTCATCCATCTTCCGACGGTTAAGTGTCACATATACACAGGGACGACAGGATCAATGAAGAACGCTTTTGGCGGATTGTTAAACAGCCGGCGTCATTACACACATTCGGTCATTCATGAGACGCTTAACGATTTGCTGGACATCCAGAAGGAAATACACTCGGGCATATTTACGGTAATGGATGGAACAGTCTGCGGATGCGGTCCCGGACCACGAACGATGACCCCTTACGACAAGGACCTGATGCTGGCCTCCGGAGATTGCACAGCCATTGACGCTGTAGCAGCCAAAATGATGGGTTTTGACCCCATGGCGCTCGATTACATCAGGATAGCCGATGAATCAGGCCTGGGCGTGGGCCGGATGGAATCCATCGAAATAATCGGAGAGGACATAGACAAGGAGAACTGGTGTTTCACGGTGGGTAACAACGCAGCGTCCGCCGTCGGAAACTTTATATGGTTCGGCCCCTTGAAGTCTTTACAGAAGCTGTTTTTCAGGACGCCCCTGGTTTACCTTTTCGTCTTTGGATCCTTCTTTTACCATGACTTCATTTACTGGCCCTTGAAGGCAAAACCGCAAATGGATGAATTCAAGAAAACCTCCAGATGGGGCAAGCTTTTTGACAGCTATCCCGAATAGAATTCGAAGATGCGCAACAGAGAGGAGATTGCCGGAGATCTGTGAATTTTTTCCCAGTGCGGCCTGTCTGGCTGGCGAGCTGTAAGTTTTGAAAAACGCGGGAATGATTTTACCGGCGAGCCTTATGCCAAACCTGAGTCTGGTTAAAGGTCCCGCCGGTTTTGAAGCCCTGAAGCAGTCGAGACTATTTCCATAGGATCTCTTTGCCTTTTGAATCAAATGCTATGGAAGAATTCCGTTTTTAGATGATTGTTCAGTTCGGCCCGAACCAAGGCTCGCGCATGAACCAGATCACTACGCCATTTCTCTGCTTTTTCCAGGGCTTCCGTCTCCCATGGAAGACGCTGCGCAGGCTCTTTTGCAAGGATGTCCCGTTCTAGTTCCTCTGGAACAGGGGCTTCGAGAAGAGTCTGACATCTGGACTTGATACTTCGGATGAGCTTGAGAAGATTGAGCAGGTCGTCCCTTGAGAGTGTCGCTGCCTTCCTCGTTGAAGATGATTTACGGATGAGCTTGAGGTCTTCAACTGGTGTGCCGCTTTTGATCGCTTTGTTGATAAGTTGCTTTAGGTGACGATAGTTGCTATCGAAGTCACCGGGAGGTTCGGAGACTCCAGCAGCCGCATCGGAAAAAGGAAACAACATATCCATACCTCCTACTGGAAAAGTGAAACCCGAGAGGGGCCCGATTCTTCCTCTCCCGGAAACAAGACGGCAGATAACATGTCCATGAGCCTTAGTCAACAAATAGTTCATAGTTTTTATATATTATATTGAAGAAATAGGAAAAACTGTGACATTTTGCGCGGATAGCCACTCGACAGTCATTTTCGAGGGTTACGCTTAATACATCACATTATTATAAGACACCAATGGTCCATTTTTGTTCGTTAAATTTGTCACAAAATAAAAAAAAGCCGGAGATATTTTTTTAATATGGGAGCGACAGAAATAATCATAAGAGGGGCGCGTGAGCACAACCTCAAGAATATAGACATCAACATCCCGAGAGATCAACTCGTTGTGATAACGGGCCTATCCGGATCAGGGAAGTCCACTCTGGCTTTCGACACAATATACGCGGAAGGACAAAGGCGATATGTTGAATCATTATCCGCGTATGCGCGCCAATTCCTTGAGATGATGGACAAACCGGATGTGGATCTTATAGAAGGACTGTCTCCGGCAATAAGTATAGAGCAGAAGACCACCTCGAAGAATCCGAGATCAACGGTCGGGACGGTCACTGAGATATATGACTACCTCCGGCTGCTTTATGCGCGTGTCGGGACGCCTCATTGCTGGGAGTGCGGTCGTCCTATCAGTTCGATGACCATACAGCAGATGGTTGATGAAGTTGTGTTGATGCCCGAAGGCAGCCGTATTAACGTCCTTGGCCCTTTTGTTTCCGGGAGAAAAGGGGAGTTCAAGGTTGAAATTCGTCGTCTGATCCGCGATGGCTTCGCCAGGGCAAAGATTGACGGGAACATCACGGAATTGTCCGACGAGATAAAGCTGGACAAGAAGAAGAAGCACAGCATCGAAGTCATCGTGGACCGCCTGGTAGTGAAAAAGGGCATTGAGAAGCGGCTGGCGGATTCGCTTGAGATAGCAGCCAAACTGGGCCAGGGTGTGGTACTGGTCGAAGACCTCGGCGGCCCCGTCAAGCTGTTCAGTGAGAACCTGGCCTGCCCGGAGCATGGCGTATCATTCGGCGAGATATCACCCAGATTATTTTCATTCAACAATCCGTTCGGCGCCTGTGAGTCCTGCGGAGGCCTCGGCGTTCAGGTCAGGTTCGATCCGGACCTCGTTGTCCCGAATCAGAGCCTTTCACTCATGCAAGGGGCAATAGCGCCATGGGAAAAACGAAACTCGGTTTTCTTCAACCAGACAATAGAAGCTCTTGCCGGACATTTTGATTTCGATCCTAAAACGCCTTTCGGAAAACTCAGTGCAAAGGTTCAGGACGTCATCCTTTACGGATCACGGGATGAGCAGATAGACTTCTTTTACGAACGTGACGGTCGAAAACATTTCTTCCGCAAGGCCTTCGAGGGTGTGATCCCCAACCTTGAACGAAAGCGCACGGAAACAGACAGCGAAGAAATGGGCGATGAACTTGGCAAATTCATGAGTTCCATCCCCTGCCCTACTTGCGGTGGGGCTCGTCTCAAAAAAGAAGCCAGGCACGTTTTTGTGGGTGGAATGCCTATTCACCAGCTTACGGCTCTTTCAGTGCGTGACACCTCAGAGTTTATCGAACAGTTGAACCTGAGCGATCGCAGTACGGAAATAGCACGGCGGGTGCTCAAGGAAATACGCAGTCGCCTTGGATTCCTTGACAAGGTGGGTTTGGGCTATCTGACCCTTGACAGGGGCTCCGCTACTTTATCCGGAGGAGAGTCCCAGAGAATAAGACTTGCCACGCAGGTCGGGTCGTCGCTTGTAGGAGTGCTCTACATTCTCGACGAGCCTAGCATTGGCCTGCACCAGAGGGATAACCGGCGACTACTATCGACTTTGCTCGAACTTCGTGACCTGGGTAATTCGGTGCTTGTCGTAGAACACGACGCTGAGACGATATTGAGCGCTGACCACGTTATAGATATGGGTCCGGGCGCAGGTCGCCTTGGAGGAAGGGTTGTTTGCGAGGGCAAACCGGAAGACCTTCTGCAATGTGAGAGTTCCATTACCGGAAAATACCTATCTGGTTCCGAGTTTATTCCCATTCCGAAGCAACGCAGAAAACCCGGGCCAAAGAAAATAGTCCTGCGAGGAGCAAAGGCAAACAATCTCCGGAATATAGACGTCACAATCCCGCTGGGAATAATGACTTGCGTTACAGGAGTGTCGGGCTCGGGCAAGAGCACGCTTGTCGTCGAGGTTCTGAGACGCGCCTTATCCCAGCGGCTTTACGGTTCCAGGGAGAAGGTCGGCCTGGTGGACTCTGTCGAGGGTATTTCATTCATAGACAAGGTAATCGACATAGACCAGAGCCCCATAGGACGAACGCCTCGTTCAAATCCGGCCACTTACACAGGAGTGTTCACTTTTATACGTGAGCTTTTCGCCAACCTTCCGGATTCCAAAATGAGGGGATACAAGGCGGGTCGATACAGCTTCAATGTTAAGGGAGGAAGATGCGAGGCCTGCAAGGGCGATGGCGTGATCAAGATAGAAATGCACTTTCTTCCCGATGTTTATGTAAAATGTGATGTCTGCCGGGGCAAGAGATACAACAGGGAAACTCTGGACATTAAATTCAAGGGGAAGAGCATAACGGACGTGCTGGACATGACGGTAAACCAGAGCGCAGAGTTCATGGTGAATATTCCCAGCATATACAATAAAGTCAAAACCATACAGGAGGTCGGCTTGGGTTACATAAAACTTGGGCAGCCGGCCACCACATTGTCAGGTGGAGAGGCGCAACGAATAAAGCTTTCCAAGGAGCTTTCCAAGAGGAGCACCGGCAAGACGTTATACATCCTGGACGAGCCCACTACTGGTTTACATTTCGCTGATGTGGCCAAGCTCATCGAGGTCCTGCAAAGCCTTGTGGAATCGGGGAACACTGTGCTGATAATTGAGCACAACATGGACGTAATAAAGATTGCCGACCACGTAATAGACCTGGGACCGGAAGGCGGATCAGAAGGCGGGAAGATAATAGCGGAGGGCGCCCCTGAGGTTGTTGCAAAAACACCCGGCTCTTACACTGGAAATTTCCTCAGACACGCGCTCAACAATCCTTGTGGATACAAACTTTCATCAACCGATTAAAAAACGGCCCTGAACCAGGCCGCTAATTGAGGACCGGCTTCACTTTACGGTTGAGGTGGAGCAAAGCCGGTCTTTGATCGTCTTTGACCGAAAACAGGTCAATTGTTGAACGTAAGTAAAACTCCGACTGCGATTATTTCTTCGCCGACTTTTCTTGATCCATCTTGCGGAGTTCTTTCCTCAGGATCTTGCCAACTGCGCTCTTGGGGAGTTCTTCCACGAATTCAACGTATTTCGGAACTTTGTATTTTACGAGGTTTTCTTTGCAGTAGTCTATGATTTCTATCGGGGTAGCCGACTCGCCCACCTTCAAGACGACGTAGGCCTTGATACGTTCGCCCGAGTATGGATCAGGAACTCCGATGGCGCAGGCCTCCATGATTTTTGGATGCGCAAACAGGACTTCATCGACGTCTCGCGGATAGATATTGAAACCTCCTGAGATGATCATGTCCTTCTTGCGATCCACTATTGAAAAGAAGCCGTCCTCATCTACCACTGCAATGTCACCGGTAAGAAGCCAGCCGTCCTTGATTGTAATTTCAGTCTCCTCAGGCCTGTTGATGTAGCCCTTCATGACCTGAGGTCCTTTTATGCAGAGTTCCCCTGGCGTATTGAGTTCCGTGATCTCCTTGTAATAGTCATCCACATGGACGAGCTTGGCCAGTGTGTTCGGCAACGGCACACCGATGGACCCCGGTTTCGTCACGCCTCCGAAGGGGTTGATCGTGGCCACCGGAGTGGTCTCCGTGAGACCGAATCCTTCACATATCTGAGCCCCGGTGAGAGCCTCAAAATTCTTGATCGTCTCAAGCGGTAGCGGCGCGCCACCGGAGAAACAGCCCTTGATGGAACTGATCGAATATTTCTTCAGTTCCGGGAAATTGATCATTCCGTTATACAACGTCGGCACGGCAGGCAGATAAGTGGCCTTGAACTTGTGTATGGACTCCAGAATGGTCTTGGGCTCCGGCTTAGGGATAAGCACATCCGCCCATCCATAGTATATGGCTATGTTCATGGCCGTGGTCAGTCCGAACGAATGGAAGAACGGCAGGCAGCCGACCACTATTTCCTGTCCGTCGGAGAAAGCCTGGAACCAGGCCCTGCACTGTTGGACATTGCAGGAGACGTTCTGATTCGTGAGCATGACGCCCTTGGAGACTCCCGTGGTTCCACCGGTGTACAGCAAAAGGGCCGTCTCTTCCCAATCGGTCTTCATTGTTTGCTTGACCGGCTCGTTTTGTTTTACGAGGTCCACAAAGTCGTAAACATCCGGAGCCTGAGGCGTCTTAAGGTGCATGGTCTTTTTTACGTAGGGGAAGAGCTGTTTTAGTGGGAATGGCAGATAGTCGCGAATGTGGCATGAAATTATCTCTTTGATACCGGTCTTTTCCCTGAGGTTGATCATGCGGGGGACCAGCAGATCGAGACTTACAAGAATTTTGGAGCCCGAATCATTGAACTGGTGCTCCAATTCCCTGTCCGTGTACAAGGGATTGTTCAGCACGCCCACGGCCCCAATCCGGAATGTTCCGTAAATGCCGATCACACACTGAGGAATGTTGGGCAAAAGTATAGCGACCTTATCTCCTTTTCTTATTCCGAGAGAGGACAAGGCGGACGCGAACCTCGACACCATGTCATCGAGTTGCCTGAAAGTAATCTTGGCGCCCTGAAATATCAGCGCCGTATTGTTTGGAAACTGTTTTGCGCTTCTTTCCAGAGCCTCAGACGGATTTATCTTCTCGAAATCAATCTCAGGCGGAACTCCTGAAGCATACGATCTCAGCCATGTCTTTTCCATTAACTCCTCCTCACAAACGTAGAGAACTTTGTGGACTTCATCACTATTATTTCATCAGCAAGATAACAGGGTCTTCCTTTTGAACAGGGACTGTCTGACAGAATCCGGAGAGATTCCAGCAAGGAATCGCGAGATTCGGTCCAAAAACCCGGAGCATCCATCCCATTACTGGGAAAAGCCGCTTTAATATAAAAAAGGTAATTGTAGACTATTGATCCAAGAATCAAAATTGTACACAATTGTTAGGCAGGCTTCAAGAAAAAGCCCACCTCGCAGTGAATATTTTTGAAAAAATTATGGCCGGATAGTGATATAATCAGACATGTTGAAAATAATATTCAGGGAAATAGCAATATTTATTGCAAGCGTCTCCATTTTTCCCGGGGCAATCCTGATCCTTTTCTTACGCGGAGAAATAGGCCAGGCGCAACTTGCTGGATTGGCCCGTGAATTGATATCAGTAGATATCATCGGGTTTTGGCCGCTAATATCCCTGCTGATCAAGGTAGTGGCGCCGTATCTGGTAATACAGGCGATGAGGGCGTACAAATGGTCACAGGCCAGCATAACCGGCCTCAGGTACGCCAACCTTTACTACACCTTGCTTACCATGGGGGCGGTTATCTGGTTCTGGTCACAATCGTGGGATTTGCTACATTTCATGCACACCATGGATGATCTGCCGGCGGAAATACCGCAGTTCATCAACATGGAGGCGTCCAATTTATTGATCGGTGGTATCAGCCTTTATCTCTCCATCAGATGTTTCAAGGTTTACCTGTATGCGCTCGAACCTGTTGACGACACTAGTCGTCACAGGGACTGAAACGGTATGTCTAAATCCCAAATTCACGACTGATGGTTTTCAGCATTGCGATATTTTCACTATGTCCCGTCTGGACAGCTTTTATCCTGCCTATGATGGGCCTTCCCAACAGATAGAAATCCCCAAGTATATCCAGGATTTTATGGCGAACGAACTCATCCTCGAACCTTAACGGCGGGTTAATGACCTTTTCATCATCGAGCAGCACCACGTTTGACAGTTTGCCGCCGCCGGCCAAACCCATTTCGTCCATTATCCTCATGTCCCTGACAAACCCGAATGTTCGGGCCGGGGCTATCTGTTCCCTGAAGGAGGCTGGATTCTCAAGGCGAAAACTCATTTTCATCCGACCTATGGGCGCCGGATAATCCAGGTGATACTCAACCTCAAAGCAGTCCGAAGGCTCTATTGTCATGCTCTTGGGCGACCCATCGGGCATGTCCACTACAAGTGGCTCCTGTATACGGATTTCTTCAACAAACCCATCCTGGTTCAGTATCTCGGCGTTCTCAACCATACGGCAAAATTCCAGGGCAGATCCGTCCATTATAGGGACCTCTCCGGATATCTTGACAAGAAGGTTGGTAAGCCCGTAGGCATGAAAGACGGCCATAAGATGCTCGACCGTTTTTGCCAGCGCCTCGTTGTTTCTAAGTGAGGTGGAGTAGTCAGTAGACTCGACGTGACTCAACAGAGCCGGCACGGCGCCTCCAGACGTGATGTGCCCAAAAAGTATTCCAGAGCACGGAGGAAGTGGTGAGATGGTCAATCCCGTTTTGACCCCTGAGTGCAAACCCTGACCATACATTACCACCCTGCCCCGTAGTGTCTTTTGCCTTCTCAGTGGGGATTCATAGCCAGATTCAGCAAGGTTCACGCGTTCGTTTACACGTTGCTGGGACATCTGATCGGAAACCGAAATATAGGAGGACGTCGATGTAAATGAAACATCGGTTTTTTCAATAATGTTGGCCTCTAACAGGTCTTCCGTCTCCGGGGGCAACAGCAGGTCATTGATGGTAATTTTTGGCCCCGGGGCAGTCATTACTATGTGTTCCATCAGGATTTTGAGTTCCTTGACGTTTCCCGGCCAAGAGTAAGACAGAAGCCTGGCCAATGCTTCATCTTCTATTCCCGTTATGTTACGGTCAAACTCTTCCGCGGCTTCCTTGAGGAAATAATCCACCAGAAGAGGAACATCCTCGGACCTTTGGGACAATGCGGGCGTATATATGATCCTGTCACTCAGATGCTTGGCCAACTGGGCCGGAAAACCTATGTTCCTTATCAAATCATCCGGATACGAATCGGCGGTGCACATGATCCTCACGGCCGCCTTGCGTGAGTGCGGAGCAACGTTTTGGGCGGTGACCTGATTGTCTATTATTTCCTGGAGTCTCTTGTAAACAGTTTTCTTCAACCTGTCGATTCTGACCAGCAGCAGCGCCCCACCCTCCGCCAGGCTCATCTTCCCCTGCCGCACAGGCGCCACGGAAGTCGTCTTGCCCAGCAGAATCTCATCAATATTATTCTCCGTAAGCTCGTTGCAAAAAACCTTCACCAGCTTGTTGCGGTCCTTGCCTCCAAGAAAGTGTATGACCCTGGCTATGAATTCCTTACCGGAACCCTTATCTCCGACCATCCATATCGAACCTTTTTCCTGGCCGGCCTTGTCTATTGAACGGCGTAACGTCCGAATGGCGGATGACTCTCCAATAAGTGGTCCAGGATAATTGGCAGCCGAGTCTTTAGGCTGTGCGGCCTTTTCCCTGTCTAATATCGCCTTGTCTACAAGGTGAAGCACATCCTCGAGATTAAGGGGTTTCTCCAGATAATCCTCAGCGCCGAGCTTTATCGCTTTTACTGCGGTTTCTATCGTGCCGTGGCCACTCATCATTATGACAAAGCATTTGGGGTCAATCCTCTTGATTGCCTTCAATGTCTGCATTCCATCGATTCCAGGGATCCAGATGTCCAGGAATACAATGTGAGGCGCGTCACTCTGGACGACATGAAGCGCTTCCTGTCCATCACGGGCCAGCATGACCTCGTGACCTTCATCCATCAATACGGCTCCAAGGGACTCCAGTATCTCTTCCTGATCATCAACTACTAAGATTCGACCTTTTTTCATTAACTTTCCAAATCTCTATCCGTTTACTCGGCGTGAAAAACATCAGGCACTATAACCGCAAGTCACTTTCTAATCAACATTATCCGAACTCGCGGCAAAAACATCCGGTTCCAGGCGCCGGCTGATCATGCCTGGCGCACTGACTTGCCCGCCTTTTCCCCACGCCACACACCCGAACTCAAATCCTCGGGATGTCTGAAAAAAAACAGTCACGAACTTGTAGACTTGATTTGTGGACAAGAAACGGCCGGCAAAATAACAGGAACCCAACCAGGTAAGTTCACATCCCGTCTTTTTACTCAACAAAATGACAGACTGTGATAATTCCTATTTTGGATTGATGGAAGTCCTTGAGGTTTCGGAAGCCCGTATAGCGGCGGAACTCAGGCTATTTCTAATTGAATAATCAGCGGCCTGGCTCTTCTGGGGGGCCATGCCCTCACATACAGGAGGCTCCTCAAGCATGTGGCGCATATTTGCATTCATGTCCTGCAAAGAGGCTAGCACACAGGACAAATTGTCGGACAATCTTTGACCTTTTGGAACCGGTCCAGAGGCTGAGGGCGCCATGTCATCAGCAAAAGCACTGGAGTTGAACATTACCGACAAAAGGATAGCGGATACCACCCCTAACTTAAACAAGACTTTCATAAAAGACTCCGGTAAGGTGAACTGATGAACGGTAGCGTCTTGCGCTTTGAACAGTTACATAGCACAATTATGGGAATTATTGAAGAAAAATTATGCTTTATATGAATCCCTGTTCTTTCTCAAATGCAAAGACAAAAATAAGGTTAAAGGAATAACCACTTATAACTAATAGTAATATTTGTCACAAAACATGGACATAATTTTTTATGGTTTATCCATTCCGATAATCAATTTTTCTTCAGCGCCCATCACGCCGTATGTTCTATGAATTCTCGGCCGGAGGCTTTCCTGATTGGTCCCAACCTCTTTCTGCGTAATATTCCTTCATCATTAACGTCATTTGTTCTTCGGTGATTATTTTCCCTGTTTCCGGAAGCGGTTCATTGTAAAAACGCTTTGGCAGTCCGTCGTCCTGGGGCAAGACCCCCTCCTGGACATTGAATCTTCTGGTTTCGGTGGCTATGCTTCCGGCTATTTTTTTAAGACCCTCAACACCGGTATCGAGTCCGGTCAAGGCCCGGATAACCATGTTGAGATCTTCCCATTGATAGAGGTCACGATAAAAGCGGCAGAGTATAAGAGTGTCAAATATGGTGAGTCTGTCTTCCCAATCGATGAAAATGGCGGCTTTTCCGGAAATTTGCTCGGGGTCAACCATCTTTGCCAACTCTGGTTTGTAAAAGGTGGCCCTGAGGTGGCAGGCGCCACGGTCGGACGACCCGTAAGCCAACCCCATTCCCTTAAGAACTCTGGGGTCATAACCGGCAGGCTCAAGGCCCTTCACATGTATAGCCTGATCCTCCATGTCCCACAGCTTCGAGGTGTGTTTGATGCCGTTAGCGAGGACATCTCCAATGCCACGACGATGGGCGATGTCGCTCAGGAGTTCGGCAATTCTGTCTACATCCCCATAATCGATGGAATAGTCGATCCTCTTCTGTCGGGACGCTTCTATGGTCAGTCCTACGAGGTTTCCACCACTCATCGTATCCAGGCCAAGCCGGTCGCAAATGTCATTCAGATACGCTATTTCCTCAATGGAAGAGACTTCGCAAAGTCCTCCGAAAGCGTAAATGGTCTCATACTCCGGCCCCTCTACCGTGAGTCCCTTATGTCTGCCCTCCTTAACCGTTGAAAGTCTGCCGCACGATATGAAACATTTCCGGCAGGCGTTTGGCTTGACATCGCACCTGGTATGGAGCGCGG
Source organism: uncultured Desulfomonile sp. (assembly GCA_964528855.1). Lineage (GTDB taxonomy): Bacteria > Desulfobacterota > Desulfomonilia > Desulfomonilales > Desulfomonilaceae > CAITZA01. The sequence continues at coordinate 11,717 of CAZGVM010000005.1, forward strand.
GAGCATTTATGTTTTCGCGATGATCCGAAGTCCCTTTATGCCAATACCTCGATGGGAAACTTCCCACGTTTGACATCACATCCACCATCATCGGGGTTCCCATGCTCTTGTAGGCCTTAACGCCAGGATTTTCTTTAGCCTCGGTAGCCAATTCCCGTGCCAGTTTCTTTACCGTTTCAGGATCAGCCAGTTCCTTCCTGCAATTCCCCCAGAACGCCACGGCCTTTATATTCTTGGAGCCCATTACTGCGCCGCATCCTGTTCGACCGGCCGACCTCCAGTAGTCATTCTCCAGAACAGCGAAACTGACCGTATTTTCACCAGCCGGACCGATACATATCACACCGCAACTTTTGGCTTCCGGACGATTGGATTTGATCCACTCTTTGACGCTGTCTTCAGTCTGGTAAGTGTCCTTGCCCCACAGGTCCGCGGCCGAATGGAAATGGACCGTTTTCTCACAGACCTCGAGCCAGATTGGCTCTTCACTGGCCCCATGTATCATTATGGCGTCAAATCCGGTCGCCGCTATGTTGTCCCCGGCCTTTCCACCGGAATACGATTCGGCGTAGAAACCGGTTTGCGGAGATTTGGTGTACACCCCGTGCCTGCACGAGCCCCATATTGCCGTTCCAGCCGCCGGGCCCGAGGCTATGATTATATGGTTGTCCGGACCCAAAGGATCCACCCCTGCCGGATTGTGGGTTCTCAGCAGATAGGTGGCCAAACCTTTGCCCCCAAGTGTCTCACGAAGGACTCCATCAGAGATGATCTTTATGTCGAAACTCTTCAGGGTTGCGTTTACCCGCAAAACCATATTGTAAAAACCGAACATGTACACCTCTCCACTCATCAACGTGGTATTGATATCCGAACATTCACTCCGACAAACCCGGCATGAACAATCAACAAGTTATTGTGACCGTGCAACGGCGCATGAGCAATCACAATACTTTCCGATAGATTCTCTCGGCATCGGAAATTTTTATCTCTCTTGGATTGTTTGCCAGCAGCCTTGTTACCTTCATCACACCTCCGGCCAGGAACGGCACGTCGGAATCCTTTATGCCGAACTGGGAAAGAGAAGTCGGTATGTCAACATCCGCAACCAGGTCTCTGACGCTGTCCACAGCCAGAATTGCAGCTTCCCGATCGGTTAGACCATCCGTAAACTCTCCCATGAAATCTGCTATGTCGGCAAACTTTGTCAGGTTTCCCAGCATGTTAAATTCCATTACCGGCCAAAGCATTATTGAATTTGCGACTCCATGCGGGATGTGGAATTCAGCCCCGATTGGATAGGCAAAGGCATGCACGGCGGTTACGCCTGCGTTGGCAAACGCCATTCCAGCCAACAGGCTCCCCTCAAGCATCTTTTGCCGTGCTTCGAGATTAGCTCCATTTGCGAAAGCTGTTCTAATATTCGCCGACAAAAGCCTGACCGCACGTTCGGCAAACATGTCAGTCATGGAATTGGCGTTGACCGAAGTATATGCCTCGATCGCATGAATCAGGGCATCCATACCCGTGGCTGCGGTAATATGAGCCGGCAGACCTAAGGTAAGCGCCGGATCCAGAACGGCCACGGCAGGGAAAAGATGATGGCTGACTATTCCTTTTTTAAGTTTTTCGCCGTGATCTGAAAGTATGGCGATGGGCGTGACTTCGCTCCCTGTCCCGGCCGTTGTCGGAACCAGAATGGTTTTCAAACCAGGCTTCGGCACCATGTCGATACCGAAATATGAATTTACCTCATCAGAGTTGGTAACGAGAATCGACGCCACCTTGGCTATATCCAGTGATGATCCTCCGCCAAGACCTATGATCAGGTCCGAGCCTGCCTCCTTAACCGACTTGGCGGCTACAGACGCTGTCTCAAATGGAGGATCGGGCTCCACGGTGTCAAACACATTTACCTTAAGCCCGGCGCCAATAAGTCTTTCCTGAATCTGGTCCACAATTCCTGTTTTCACCAATCCAGGGTCTGTTACAATCATCACACTCTTCCCCGAAAGCCTCTTTACCTCGTTAGAAATCTGTTCGGCGGCTCCCGGCCCCATCACTATCCTCGGCGTTGACTGAAACACGCTTATTTTGGTCATATCCGTTACCTTCTCCAGTTGCATTTATTTAGCTATACAGCGAGATATTTCGATTGGATATTTTCGTCGCCCTTAAACTCTTCCATTGTCCCCGTATAAACCACGTGGCCCTTGTCGATAACAACAACCCTATCGGACACTGCTGCGGCAAACCGGATGTTCTGTTCCGACAAAAGAATGGTGGTTTTTGCCGATTTAAGGCTCATGATAAGGTCTTTGAGTACGGTGACTATGACGGGGGCCAGCCCTTCGGTGGGCTCATCAAGAACCAACAGGTCCGGGTTACCCATCAGAGAACGGGCTATGGTAAGCAGTTGTTGCTCACCTCCGGACAAAGAACCTCCGAGCCTTGCCCTGCAGGTTTCCAGGATCGGAAAACTCTTCATGATCGTTTCAACATCCCAGCGGCCTTTGCGCCCCGATATTTTACCAAGCTCAAGATTCTCCATCACGGTAAGAGGTCCAAAAATACGTCTGTCCTCCGGGACAAAGCCTATGCCCATCCTGGCCATCCTGTAGGATGGGAGTCTGACACAATCCTTACCTTTAAAAATTATCCTACCAGTCTTTGGAGGCGTTAGTCCCATGAGAGAACGAAACGTGGTAGTTTTTCCGGCCCCGTTTCTACCCATGAGACATACGGTCTCACCCGGCGCCACGGCAAGACCGACATCGAACAGTATGTGGCTACGACCATAATAAGTGTTTAAGCCATCCGCTTCTAATATGCAGCTCACAGTACCTCCTCGCCAAGATACGCAGTTATAACTTCAGGGTTGTTACGTATCTCCTCCGGAGAGCCCTCAGCCAAGAGGCGACCCATCTGCAAAACCCTAACGGTCTGAGCAATCCCAAAAACCGTGTCCATATCATGCTCAATAAATATCATCGTGAGATCAAACTCTTTCCACAAACGCTTGATCAGATTCCTGGTCAACGACCGTTCCTCCGGAGACATTCCCGATGTCGGCTCATCCAGTAAAAGCGCTTTAGGCTCCAACGCCAGAGCAATACCTATGTCCAGAAGTTTCTGGTCCCCGTGCGCCAGTTCGAACCCAGCCCGTTCAGCTTCCTTCTCAAGTCCGATACTCTCCAGAATCCTGTAGGCCCTGTCCGTGGCCTGATTAAAGATGTTTACACTTTTCAACATGTTACGCGTCTGGTTCATCTGGGATAGACAGGCTACCCGAACATTGTCCAAGACGGTTTCTTCGGGGAAGAATGACGTGACCTGAAAAGCCCGCGCCATGCCAAGAGTAACTATTTCCCTTGTGCTGAGGCTGGTGATGTCCTGACCTCTGAACAAAATTTTTCCAGTGTCAGGTTTTAGGTAGCCGGTGATTTCATTGAAAAGCGTTGTCTTGCCGGCGCCGTTTGGCCCAATTATTGCGGATATGCTGCCCTGAGCGACAGAAAAACTGACATCTGCCGTTACCCGAAGCCCGCCAAATGATTTTGTTACACTTTTGAGTTCCAAAATCGGTTCCATGTAAACCTCTGTTTCCAACTGCGGTCAAATAGCGAGCCTTGAGTCCCTGCATGCCGCCTACCAGTCCTTTGGGCATCCCCAGCACCATGAACATCATTATCATTCCAATTATCAGAGACCAGTATTCCGTCTGTGCGCCAACAACATCCTGGATTACAATTATTACCGTGGCCCCGACGAATGGTCCAAAAAACTGTCCTATGCCACCGAGCACTGCCATAAGAATGACTTCGCCTGATGTCGTCCAATAAAACATGTCAGGGTGAATGGAATTTGTCACTCCAGCCATGAGACCACCTGCCAAAGCCGCAAAGAACGATGAGATTACGTAGATCCTCAACTGGTTGCGTCTGACTCTACGCCCAAGAAAACGTATTCTCTCAGGATTCTGGCGAATGCACCTCAGAATAAGACCCATTGGAGATTTAGCGACCCGTCTTAAAAACCAAATGGAAATAACCACTATTACAAGAGTAAAATAGTAATACGCAGTGTGATTCTCCAAAATCCCCGGGGGTATGATTCCCTGAATACCGTCATCTCCGCCAGTAAAACGGTACCACCTGAAAGTTATCTGCCAGGCCAGTTGCCCAAAAGCCAAAGTCAGGACCGTGAAATAGACCCCGGTCAGCCTTATCACCAAAAGTCCGACCAAGACGGACAGGAGAACTGTCAGGACCAGTCCAAGCCCGATTGCGGGAACAAACAATGAAGCGCCGTAGTTTTTGACTACAAGTCCGACGCTGTAGGCTCCGAGTCCGTAATAAAGCGCCTGCCCGAATGATAACATTCCTGTCACGCCGAAAAGCATGTTGAACGCTACCGCAAACATTCCCCATATCAAAACATGGTTAGCCAGCATTAAGTGATAGTCAGACTGTTTGACCAGCGGAATCAGGCCAAAGATCAGAATGAAGAGTCCCCAGAAAATCAAGTCCTTGTATTTTGATGATTGTTTCATGGCTAAACCCTCCTGATTTTTCTGGAGGCGAACAGGCCTTCCGGTTTGAAAATCAGGGTTAGAACCATGACGAGGTAGTTAAAAAGCGATGCCCAGTCCGGCGCCAAGGCTACGGCAAAGGAATTGACCTCTCCAAGAATCAGCGCCCCCAGCCAGGCGCCCCAGAAGTTTCCCATCCCTCCTATTACCACGACAATCAGCGAGTCGATGATTACCTCGATTCCCGCTCCGGGCGACACTGACCTCAACGGCGCAGCGAGAGCTCCGGCAAATCCGCCCATGGCTGTTGCAATTCCAAATACCAAGGTCATCGTAAAGGGCACATTTACTCCCAATGACCCCAGCATTTCACGGTCAAGCGCCGCCGCCCGCGCTATTCTGCCCGGTCGAGTGCGTGACAGGAGCAACCACGCCATTATTACGACGACAATTCCGATTCCGATGATTGCGAGATTGTATGAAGGAATAGACAATCCGCCCAGTTCCGTAGTTCCTGTGAAACCGGTTGGCCTTGCCAATGACTTATACTCGGTGCCCCATATAATCTTCACCAGGTCGTCGATCACAAGTATGAAAGAGTAGGTCAACAGTATCTGAAAACCTCCCTCATCGGATCGACCATAAATTCGCCTCAAAAAAACTGCCTCGGCCGCCATTCCCAGCGCCCCGGCTCCAAGACTTGCAATAATAACCGATAACCAGAGGTTGGTATGCCAGATTGATACGGCCTGATATGCGAGGTAGGCGCCCAGCATGTAAAACGACCCGTGGGCAAAATTGAAAATGTTGCCCACACCAAAAATCAGCGTTAAACCACTGGCGACCAGAAACAGCAGGGTCGCCATCATCAATCCGCTAAGGAATTGCATAAATATAAATGAAAGGTCCATCACGAGGGCTCTCAGGAAGGATGCGGACCCATTGGATCCGCATCCTTTTTGAATCGGAAGAATTAATTATTTCTTTTTCTGCCTATCAGCGTAATCTTTGGGCGGCAGCAGCTCTTCAGCCTTGTAAATCTTCCAGTCTCCCAGCATCATTTTCGCTGGTGGAAATTTGTCGTTAGGCTGGGTCACTCCAATGGCCTGAACCTGCACGATCTGATGTGAGGCAGGATCAATGTAGGATGTGAACCCTTCAGGATCTTCAGGCAATTGTATCTTTAAGCCCTCTAAAGCTTTGACCAGGGCTTCGGTATCATCCGGATTCCCCACCTTCTTCACCGCTTCGGCTATGGCATAAATTCCTGCGTAAGCCCCTTCAGCGGCATACGTAGGATACCTTCCCGTGCGTTTAAAAAACTTTTCAACATATTCCTTGTTCTGAGGTGTTTCAGGCCAGTTGTTGTAATGTCGCGCTCCCAAAACGAGACCTTCCGGCAACTCTGAGCCCATTGCGCTCATCAGCTCATAATTGCCTCCGGCGTCAGGATGAAAATAAAAGGTCTTTTTGAACAGCCCGTATGGCTGGGCCTGCTTTATGAAAGCCACTGTATCTCCGCCCCAAAAACCACCTACCAGTATGTCGGGCTTGTCATTGATTATCGACGTAATGAACGGAGTGTAGTCCGGAGCGAACAACTTGGGCCAGTATTCACCGACTACTTTGTACTTAACCCCGAAACGGTCAAGATTGTATCTTAACTCTTCCCATTGATCATGTCCGTAAGCGTAGTCGGGACCTATATAGGCAATTGTCAGCCAGGGCTTTTTTTCCTGAAGCTCTTTCAGGTAAAGAGCGCCTGCCGCCATCGACTGAAAAGTGTTGTTGGATACCCTGAAATAATAGGGCTGAAACTTGTCCGTAGTCAACTGAGTGGAGGCATGATCCGTGCCGACGAAAATTTTCTTGTACTGTTTGGAAACTTCCGTTACGGCCAAACCCACCGCCGAACTTACCACTCCAAATAGAAAGTGGGCCTTGTCCTGTGTAATATAACGCTTGGCAACCATTACCGAGTAATCGGGCTTGGCCTTGCTGTCGGTGTTTGTCAGTTCCAGTTTATAACCGTTGACACCACCTTTTGAATTGATCTCTTCTATTGCCATTTCCGCTGCGTCAACCGAATCAAGTCCGTAAAGTCCGGATCGGCCCGTCATGGGATAGAGCGCCCCAATCTTGATCACCTTTTCCTGCGCCAGTAAAGTCAGTGGACAGGCCAGGACGACTATCAACGCCAGCGCTATCACTCCATAGATTTTTTGCTTGAACATAGACTCACCTCCTGAAAACCTTAATTTCCTTGGGCTATCACCAGGGAGCAATAGTCATGCCATGTGTCGTGGTAGATTTAGCGCACAATTTTGAACAGATGCGGGAGGGAACGCTGGAAGCTTTGACTTGCACAATTGCAACACTTTTAATAGTGTTCACATAGTGGCACGATAACCTGTTATTTACACTATTATTATGATGCATTGCATAAATGCGACACTATTGCTTTATTGCAATGTGCCGTAAAATGTTCAAACGGGTCATTTTTCGCCACAGTGTCGTTGAATGGATTCCCAAGGCTTGAGCTGCATTGTAAATACTGTCGTGTTTTTTGAGAGCGTCTTCTATGAGGCTTTTTTCTATTTCATCGAGAGTCGTTTTGAGCGATCTTCCATCTCCCAGGGAATGATTACGATTTGGAAGCAGTTCCTGGAGTTCCATGGGCAAGTCTGAAAATGTAATGAGGTTTCCGTCGCTCATTATAAGCATTCTCTCCATAATGTTCATCAACTCTCTGACATTTCCGGGATAATTATATGCCATAAGCTTGTCCATCACGCCAGGTTCCAGCTTTTTGGATGTGCCGTTGGACAGGTTGTATTTTTCAAGGCAATTGAGAGCCAGCGCCATTATGTCTTCACGCCTTTCCTTTAATGCAGGAATATGTATCGGTATTACATTCAATCTATAATAAAGGTCTTCACGAAATTTACCTGCGTGGACGAGCAATTTGAGATCCCTGTTTGTAGCTGCAATAATACGCACATCAACTGAAGTTGGCTTGGTGTTTCCAACACGAGTGAAAGTCTTCTCCTCGATTACCTGGAGTAGTTTGACCTGCATTGACAGGGTGAGTTCACCGACTTCATCGAGAAGCACGGTTCCGGTGTGTCCGACTTCTATAAGTCCGGCCTTTCCCTCGGAGGAGGCGCCGGTAAATGCGCCTTTGGAATAACCGAACAGTTCGCTCTCGACAAGGGATTCAGGAATTGCGCCGCAATTGATTTTTATGAAAGGTCTTTCCTTCCGTGGGCTTGATAAATGAATGAGACGCGCAAGCATGGTCTTGCCGACGCCGGACTCGCCGTATAGTAAAACAGAAGAGTCTACCGAAGAGACCTTGATGGCTTTCTGGACGGTTCGTGCCATGGAGTCGCTGCGTATTAGCATATCCTGAAGATCGTGCTGAAATTTTTCTTTTTCCACCAAAGATTGGTAGTATCGCGAACTCAAACGACGGGTTTCTTCGAGTTGTGCTTTAAGTTCATTGAGCAGAGTAATATCCCTTACGTTTGTTACCACCAGCACGATGTTGTCACGCTCATCGAAAATGGGTGTGCCTGTTACCAATGCCAGCTTATCCCCCCTGATCTTCTGGATGATCGTGACCTGGTCCCGCCTTTCCAGGACATCCAGTGTCACGGAATGATCAAAAACCCCCTCCCTGACCAGTTCCCTCATGTTTCTCCCCAGGAGGTCATCCCTCTTCAGACCGGTAATGCGCTCATAAGCCAAATTGATCCTGATGGTGTTGGCCTTGTTGTCGGCAATGTAAAGCCCGTCAAAAGACGATTCAAATATGGCTTCGAGTTCGCGATGAAGTTTTTTGTATCCTTCCAACCCTGAGATAAGAGATTCATATTCTGAGATGTCCTGAAAAACGCTAACGACTCCCACTACTTTTGAATCCACTATTATAGGGCTACGATTGGCTATGATAGTGGCCTTTGGCAAAGTGATCTTTTTACCGAGTTGTGGTATGCCCGTCTCCAGTATGTTTTTTAGGTCGGGCCATGTGTCTGGGCGAATGTCCCTGAAATGCCCGCCAATCGCTGAACTCCCCACGTCCCCCAACATGCGGCGTGCGGCTTCGTTGTAAATGACAATCTTTCCATTCTCGTCAATTATCAGGATGCCGTTGTGCGATGAATCAGTGATGATTTTGCAGCACGAGCATGGCTCAAGACTTGAATTGTTACACGGAAAGTTCATGGCGTCTCAATCTCCATTTGCACAAACAAAAATGACGATTGTCGGCCGGTTACAATCGCATAAAATTGACCCGGAGGCGGTTTGAGATGATTGAACAACATGCTGTTGAGTGAAGGACGTCAATTTTTGCATGAATAGTCTGGACATGTGACTTTCATGGAAGAAAAATTTGAGGCAAGGCTACCACAAATCCATGGGACAAACAATTCTCGCCATTTTAAATCATTCTGTACTAATAGCCCCTTAGCCAAGTTTTGACTTGCAATCGCGCCAATAAGCTAGTAATTGGAAAAGACTGAGGAAGTGTCAACTAAAACAGGACTTGCAAAACTTTTTTCCGGCCACTCGGCTGTAATAGCCGGCAAAACTTATCTCAAAAACAGCAGGGGGTTTGTGAATCGATGAACTTGCACGAGTATCAGGCTAAAGAGATGTTAGCGGCACGTGGAGCGCCTATACCCAAGGGGACGCTGGCGTATGATCCCCTCTCGGCGCTTGTTGCGGCCAGGCAGTTAAAGGCCGAAAAAGTAGTGCTCAAAGCCCAGGTTCACTCAGGAGGCAGAGGCAAGGCAGGAGGGGTGAAAGTCCTGTCGATGAGCGACGACATAAGGTCGGCGGCAGCCTCTATCATTGGAAAAACGCTGGTAACCAATCAAACAGGTCCGGAGGGCAAGCCGGTTGGTTGTCTGCTGGTAGAAGAGGCGCCGATAATCGACTCCGAAATATACCTGGGAGTAGTGTTGGACCGAACCAGCGGCCTGGTTACCGTAATGGCGTCGCTAGCCGGTGGTATGGATATAGAAACGGTGGCCAAAGAATCTCCCGAAAAAATATTTACGCTCAAGGTCAACCCTCTCCACGGTCTGACTCCGTTCATGGCGCGTGAACTGGCCTATAGCCTCTCTGAAAATGCCGAGATCGCCTCCCAGATAAACAGGATCATCAACATCCTTTATGGCATTTTCACCGGTTATGACTGTTCACTGGCAGAGATCAACCCTTTGATCATCTCCGGAGAGCGTGTGCTGGCGTTGGACGCCAAGATCAACTTCGATGATCATGCCCTGTTCAGACATCCGGAACTGGAGAAATTGCGTGACCGATCGCAGGAGGATCTGCTAGAGTTATCCGCTCGCCAGTTGGGACTCAGTTACATAAAGCTGGACGGGGACATTGGCTGCATAGTCAACGGCGCCGGTCTGGCTATGGCCACCCTGGATCTTATATCACTGCATGGCGGAGCGCCCGCCAACTTCCTGGACGTGGGCGGCGGCGCCTCGGAGCAGGTTGTTTCGGACGCCATGACCATACTACTGGACGATTCGCGGGTAAAAGTAGTTTTCATCAACATATTCGGAGGCATACTCCGTTGTGATGTCCTCGCCCGCGGCGTCATCAAAGCCATAAAGCACAGGGGTCTGGAGTTGCCGGTGGTTGCCAGGATTGAAGGCACAAACATTGCGGAAGGACTGGAATTGTTCAAGTCGTCCGGACTTCCCATCGAAATCGTGCCCACTCTTGACGAGGCCGCCAAACTTGTCGTCCAGAAAGCCAAGTCTCTTGCCTGCACGGCATCATAGCGGGGGATATAATAATGGCCATTCTTGTCAATAAGGATTCGAAAGTAATCTGTCAGGGTATAACGGGCCGCAATGGCACATTTCACAGTCTTGCCTGCCGTGACTACGGCACTAAGATGGTGGGTGGAGTGACACCAGGCAAAAAAGGCGCTTCCGTCGATGGCATTCCAGTCTTTAACACCGTCAAAGAGGCTGTTAAGGAAACCGGCGCAAATGTTTCGCTCATTTTCATACCGGCGGCTCACGCCAAGGACCCCATACTGGAGGCCGTGGACGCTGGTATCGGGGTAATCGTGTGCATAACGGAAGGTATTCCCCCACTTGATACCGCCTCAGCGCTCTTTACGGTGAAAGCCGAAGGCAGGCGCCTGATAGGGCCGAACACTCCGGGTATAATTTCTCCGACAGATCAATGCAAGGTCGGCATTATGCCGGGATATATTCACAAACCGGGCAGGGTCGGGGTAATATCAAGATCGGGAACCCTCACCTATGAGGTGGTGGACCAGCTAACCAAGGCAGGGGTGGGTCAGAGCACGTGCATGGGCCTTGGCGGTGACCCCGTGGTAGGAATGAGTTTCGTTGACACGCTCAGGCTGTTCAATGATGACCCGGATACCGACGCAGTCGTGCTGATAGGAGAGATCGGCGGATCAGCCGAGGAACAGGCGGCTGATTATATCAAGAGTGATTTCAACAAGCCTGTGGTGGCCTACATCGCAGGACGGCTGGCGCCTCCCGGTAAAAGGATGGGACACGCCGGGGCAATCATCTCGGGAGGATCGGGAACTGCCCAAACCAAGATCAAGGCCCTTACGCAAGCGGGTGTCCATGTAGTTGAAAACCTCACCATGGTGGGGTCGGCCATGCGTGAAATATTGAAATCAAATTAGCGTCATGTGAATAAAATTATCACCGAGGGAGAAGCTAATGTCCGTGAACCAGGAGAAGTTCGAAGAGCTTTTACGAAGACTGGAAGAATCCGATCAGGCAGGCGGACCTGACAAGGTCGCAAAGCATCACAAAGCCGGGAAAATGACTGCAAGGGAGCGGGTGCTCGAGATACTGGATGAGGGATCATTTGAGGAAATCGATAAGTTCGTGACCCATCGGTGCCATGACTTCGGCATGAACAAAACCCTCATCCCGGGTGAAGGAGTAGTCACTGGCTTTGGAAAAATCAACGGTCGAGGCGTGTATGTTTACGCTCAGGATTTCACGGTTTTTGGCGGAAGCCTCTCCTTCACCCATGCCCAGAAAATGTGCAAGGTCATGGACCTGGCTTACAGGAACGGTTATCCTCTAATCGGAATCAACGATTCAGGTGGAGCGCGGATTCAGGAAGGGGTCGAAAGTCTTGCAGGATATGGTGAGGTCTTTTACCGAAACGTAAGGGCATCAGGGGTGATACCCCAGATATCCGTCATCATGGGGCCGTGCGCCGGTGGAGCAGTTTATTCTCCGGCAGTTACCGACTTTATCTTCATGACTGAAAAAACCTCCTACATGTTCATAACGGGGCCACAGGTTATCAAGCAGGTAACCAGTGAAGAGATAGACCCGGAGAGCCTCGGGGGCGCCAAGGTTCACGGCAGGGTATCCGGTGTCTGTCATTTCCATTACCCCTCAGAAAAACAGACTCTTGAAGGCGTTAAGGAGCTGCTGTCCTTCCTGCCGGACAGCAACAGGGCAAAAGCGCCTTTGGTAAAAACAGACGATCCTTTCGACAGGGCAATCCCAGAACTTGATGCCGTGATTCCACAGAGTTCCCGTCATCCTTACGACATGAAAAAAATAATCGTTCCTGTGCTGGACGACATGAAGTTTTTTGAAACCCACGCCCACTACGCAAGAAATCTCATCACCGGATTTGGCCGCCTTGGAGGAAAAACGGTAGGTGTTGTGGCCAACCAGCCAAACTGGATGGCCGGATGTCTCGATACCGAGGCCTCTGTAAAATGCGCCAGGTTTGTCAGGTTCTGTGACGCTTTTAATATTCCCCTGTGGACCCTGCTGGACGTGCCGGGATACCTGCCGGGAACCCAACAGGAACACGGCGGTATCATCAAACACGGCGCAAAAATACTCTACGCCTATGCTGAAGCGACAGTGCCAAAAGTCACACTGATAACCAGAAAAGCCTATGGCGGAGCCTACGTGGTCATGTCCAGCAAGCACCTCAGGGCCGATATCAATCTCGCCTTTCCTACCGCCGAAATAGCGGTCATGGGACCAGAGGGCGCAATTCAGATACTGTTCAGGAAAGAGATAGAGGAATCAGCCGACCCCGCTAAACGAAGAGCCGAACTGATAGAAGATTACGTGGCAAAGTTCGCCAGCCCATACAGGGCCGCACAACTAGGCTTCATCGACAGGGTCATTTTCCCAAGGGATACCAGGGCAGTCCTGATAAAAGCCTTTGAGCAACTCGAGAACAAAAAGGATGAAAAACCTGACAGGAGACACGGAAACATTCCGTTATAAGCTCAACATGTAATTGAGCTCAGGGACCTCCGGACTAGAAAAAACTTTTCTTGACATGTTAAAAAGACGCTGCGCAGTAAAAATGGCCGACATCAAAGGCGGCTTCGACATCTGCTCAAATAACGCCGAATTTAATGCCAGGTATTCGGAACTAACATACGAGGTTTTACAATGGAAAGAAAAATAAGGGTTGTTGTCGCCAAGCCAGGCCTGGACGGACATGACCGGGGCGCCAAGGTCGTTGCCAGAGCCCTGCGGGACGCCGGCATGGAAGTCATCTACACAGGCTTGAGACAAACTCCTGAAGCAATACTTCAAACATGCATTCAGGAAGACGCAGATGTCCTTTGCCTTAGTTCACTCTCCGGGGCGCATGACTACATCTTTCCAAAAGTCGGACGCCTGTTCAAGGAAAAGGGTATCGATGATGTGCTTATTCTAGGCGGGGGAATCATTCCGGAAGAGGATGTTCCCAATCTGAAAGCCAACGGAATAGAGGAAGTCTTCGGCCCCGGAACTCGCACAGAAGACATCATTGAATATATCAGGACACACCTCAAAAAATAGAGGCTCGCCCCATACATTCTCGCTCTAATGTGACAACAGACCAAAAGGCCCGGAGATTAAACCGGGCCTTTTGGTGTTATGTTATCTTTTATTACGAAGGTTTATGTTTAAAACCAAAGTACTTGTTGTGCTTATGTAACTTATTGTTTAATTTTTAACTTGATTTTTTTCATACAACCAATTAATAGTCTCACCACATGATAGACACATTATTACCACTAATAATATTAAGGAGATATCACATGACAGTAAAGCAAATCAGGATGATGGCCAAGGACGTTGGGGTTAAGAACATAACCAGATATCCCAAGGAGAAGCTGATCAAGACGATCCAGGAGACCGAAGGCAACAGCCCGTGCTTCAGGGCTATAATGGATTGCAAAGAATTGGGGTGCGCCTGGCGCTCCGATTGCCAGATCTGAAATAATCCCTGACCTGAAACTATTTTCGTCTTTTTTCCTTCATATCTGTGCCGG
>CAZGVM010000005.1:25591-42166 GCA_964528855.1 uncultured Desulfomonile sp.
CAATTTCATCCTCATTAGACGCTGTCACCTGCCAAGCCCTTTTTTATATCGATGTTGAGCTAGTCGTTGAGATCAGGCAGTTAAATCGGTTAGTATGATTGGTTCATAGCGTGATGGCCACTCATCCGGTTTGAGGGACTGAACGCCTACCCCGCAACCTGTCATTTCTGGTGCGGGAGTACTGATTTTCCAAAAAGGAGTAAAGATGCCTAAGACGACCATTCAAACTCTAAGAGACATGAAGAGCCGAGGGGAGAAAATGACATTTCTCACAGGCTACGACTATCCGTTTGCAATGCTCGAACAGAAGGCTGGCATCGACGTTATTCTGGTCGGAGATTCGATGGGTATGGTGGTGCTTGGTTACGATTCAACGCTTCCTGTGACGATGGATTTGATGATCCCGCACGTCAAGGCGGTTCGCCTTGGAGCTCCGGACGCTTACCTTGTGGCGGATATGCCGTATATGAGCTATCAGGTATCCATACATGAAGCCATCAGAAACGGTGGGAGATTCATGGCCGAATGCGGTTGCGACGCTGTAAAACTGGAAGGTGGCAGGGAGCAGGCAGCGACTGTAAGAGCGATGACTGACGCTACCATTCCCGTCATGGCGCATATAGGCCTAACACCCCAAGCGGTGGCGCAACTTGGTGGATTCAAGGCCCAGGGGCGTGACCTTAAAACAGCTCAAAAAATTATTGAAGACGCCATGATACTGGAAGAGGCCGGCGCATGTTCCGTGCTCATGGAGGGCGTCCCATCCGAAATAGCGGAAATAATAACCAGGAGAGCCTCGGTTCCCACATTCGGCATCGGAGCTGGGCCCCATTGTGATGGGCAGGTTCTGGTCATTCACGATATGATCGGGATGTTTGACAGGTACACTCCGAAGTTTGTCAAGAAGTATGCAGAGGTTGGCAAGGTCATCGTCGAGGCCCTTGAGGAATACAAGAAGGATGTTCAATCCGGAAACTTTCCCGCCGTGGAACATTGCTATCCGATGCCGCAGGAAGTGGCAGCGGAACTCAGGAAACTCTACGCCTGAGACTTTTGGGAATCGGGATGGGCAGACTCTTTGTTCACACGGGAAGCGCACCTCATTTTGGGCGCTATCTGATCATCGAGAGGGAATTCAATGCGAACAGGTATAGTTGGATCCGGATCTCTAGGGTCCGTTCTGGGCGGTTTACTGATTGAAGCCGGATATGATGTGACCATGATAGAAAGGAACGAGGACGAAGTGGAGCTGGTGTCCGCAAAAGGATACAGGCTCGACGGAGTCTCTGGAGACCGCAACGTCAAACCTCAGATTGTCGGCATCAGTGGCGTCACTCAGCCAGTCGATCTGGCCGTTTTGGTGGTTAAGTCCTATGACACCAGGGAAGCCGTCAAGACACTCGGGAGATTAATGGGGGATGATGGAATTGTCCTCACGCTACAAAACGGTATAGGAAATTACGAGATAATTGAAGAGGCTTTTCCGGGCAGGGTTCTGCTTGGAACCACCACCATGGGCGCAATGACCATTGAACCTGGATGGTTCAGGCATACCGGTTTCGGTTCAACGACCTTTGGCGAACCTGATGGATCAATCAAAGAGCGGACTTTATCAATAAAGAAAGTTCTGGAAAAAATGAACGGCGGTCCTGTCAGTGTAGTGGACAATGCCATGGGCTGTGTGTGGTCAAAGCTGATAGTCAATGCAGCGATCAACGCCCCGGCCACCTTACTAAGACTCCGAAACGGGGACTTGCCAAAGAGCGGCTACGGTCGGCGCCTCATTCATAACATCGTCAATGAATGCCTGGATGTTGTCCGGGTAAAAAAAATGAGACTGCTGTTTGACGACCCCGAAGGGCACGTGCTTGAAGTCTGCAAGGGAACAGCGCAGAACGTCAACTCCATGTTCCAGGATATTCTGGCCGGCAGAAAAACTGAAATCGATTTTATTAACGGGGCAATATCGGCACAGGCTGAGGCCCTTGGCCTGTCTGCCCCGGTGAACCAGACACTGGCTCTCATGATAGGAATGCTGGAAGAATCGCGGGACTTGACACTACCGGCCTGATTTTTCTTCGAGAACAAAAAAGCCCCCATTCTTGTGGGGGCTTTTTTGTCTTGTAATTACCGTTAAGACTTAGAATAATGAGCTTATGAAGGCGAACGGCATTCCTATGATTTCCGCCGCAGTCGATAACAGATCATCGCCAGCGCTTTCCTGATAGGCGTCGCGTGGATACTGCGGCAGCGTTTGGGCAACCGGAGCGGGCGCTGCGGCCGGGGCCAGCTTTATCGTTATACCGTCCCTCACAATTCGGTCCGCCGGAATGGGGGGATTGATGGACGGTCTCGGAGCCGAATTGGCGTACGGCATGTTCATCGGTCGGAGTTCCTGCGGCGTAGAGACGTTCATCGGAGTGTTCATTGGCCGGGAAATAACGATCGGCGCAGGCGTATTGGCCACCGGACGTGGATTGTATGAGCCTGCCGGGAATTTCCACGGGTCCTGAACCGTCACGGGCCTGACCTTCTGAATGGGCTTTCCACCCTTGGCCACCGGCTGATTACTTGCCGGCGAAGGCGGGTGAACCTTGCGTACCACGGCGGCCGGTTTGTCTTTCTTTACAGCTTTTGCCTCAGTTATAGGCGCCCTTTCCTGGGGAACCCTTTTTTCTACTACAGGCTTGACGTCAACCTTCTCCTCCGAGCGTGTAGGCGGTGGAGATAGCACCAGATCCTTTTCAAGATCGCTTTCCAGATCGAAAGAATCCTGCTTGGCTTCCGCAAACAGCGCCTTGCCCGAGTCATAGGACGATTCCATTCGTGGAGGCGGCGCCATTGCCCCGGCAGTTCTCTCTTTGTAGGCGATAGCCGGGCGGGATCCGCCTGACCTCTCGGAAGCAGCCGAGACTGTCTGAGCACGAGGCGCATCCTGATCTGATGATGTCTTCAAACCTGGTTTGTATTCTGCCTTTACCAAAGCGCCCGATTTTATGTAGAGCGGAGTGGGCGCCCCAATCGATCCGGCGTCGGCCAACGCCTCAAAATTTCCGGCGCAAACCCATGACGCCGTCAGCGCGATTATGGCCGCCGCAACTGTCGCTATTCTTCCCATAACATGATCTCCTTTCGCACGAGTTCCCCCATTGAGGAGCGATTCCTGATTCTTGGGATTGTGACGGATGGGTTTCATAATCCCTCCTTCCCTGTCGCTATGAGGCACATACTACACAAAAAACTCTATGTCAATCGGAATGTTATAAATATAGCTTAAAGTAATTTATCATGTATTGAGAATTTACTACGGAGGTTCCAGGTTATATCCTTTTATTTCAGATACTTACACAACAGCTTAAAGTAGTCGAAAAGAATGCCTTTACGATATTTACTTAATATATTTTATATAAGACATTATTATTTTTGATTATTATTATCTATTAATTTGCGAATGAAGGCATTCCTTATACCTGTTTGCCCGGCAAGCAGAGTACGGTCATGAACATCCGGTTTTGGGTGTCACTAGGCGGCGCGTTCCCAATAGTCAGCATCAAGTCGATACTTTACGCTTATCCTATTGTTATTATGATACTTAAAAATATAAACAGATAAAACGCATACCTATGACTACGCCTAAAGGTATCCGGCTTTATTTTCTTGACACACTACATATTGTGGAGTTACAAGTTGCCTCCACAACATGATCTATACGTTCCGATTGTCCGGGCGCTGGTTTATGGTCGGTGTTAAGGAGCGTTGCAGAGAAAGCAAGAAAGCTGCTTGATATAACAAAGACAACATATTTAAATTTAAAATATAATAATATAGTAATCATATCAGGCTTAAAATAATGAGGGTTAGAAAGAACACTTTAACGTATTTGAAACTGCGGGGCTAACACCTTGAAACTTGCTTTATTAATCATACAGTTATTCGTGAAGGGGAATTAAATGGCCAGTGTTGTTGAATTGCAGAAACTCAGGAGAGAAAATGTCCGCCGGATGGAAACCACGGATATGGCCTTGTTCGTGCGGACATCGAATGAGGCGATGGATGGATGGGATCACAGCCGCATAGTTGACGCGCTGATGCGGGAGACTTTTGTGGACGAGGGCACAGCTCTGGATATAGCTCTGGAAGTGGAAAACAATATCAAGAGTAGCGGCATCAAAGTGATAACTGCGCCTCTCATCCGTGAAATGGTCAACGCCAAGCTCCTCGAGCGCGGAATGGAAGCGGACCGCAGGCTTCACACCCGCTTGGGATCTCCCCTCTACGATGTTGATCAACTGATCACCCGGCCTAACAAGGAAAACGCCAATGTTCCTCATGGTCCTGAAGCCACTAACCTGACGCTGGCTGAAAACATAAAAAAAGAGTTTGCTCTGCTCACGGTGTTTGATCAGGCTGTTGGTGACGCTCACATGCGCGGAGACATTCATCTCCACGACCTTGGTTTCATAGACAGGCCTTACTGTTCGGGGCAGTCGCTGGAGTACATCAAGAAGTTCGGTCTGAATCTGCCCAATTCTCTGGCGATGGCCAAGCCTGCCAAACATCCTGAGGTTCTTCTGGCTCACATGGTCAAATTTGCGGCGGCTCTGCAGAGTCATTTTGCCGGGGCCATAGGATGGGACGCTGTTAATCTTTTCTTTGCCCCTTACCTGCGTGGTTTGCCCAAAAAGGATATAAGGCAACTGGCTCAGATGCTCATATTTGAATTTTCCCAGCAGGCGGTAGCTCGTGGTGGACAGGCGATATTCACCGACATCAACCTATACTGGGAAGTTCCCAAACACTTTGAGAACGTTGCGGCAATTGGTCCGGGAGGCGAATTCACAGGTTTGACATATTCCGATTATCTCCCTGAGGCCCAGGAATTCGTTTGGACTCTGTTCGACATCTACAGGGAGGGTGACGGAGTTGGCCGGCCCTTTTTCTTCCCGAAACCTCTGGTGCACATCACGGAAAAGTTCTTCAAAACACCGGGGCACGAGGAGTTTCTGCGCCACATTTGCGATGTAGCCGCAGTCAAGGGGAACACCTATTTCGTATTTGACCGTGGAGATACGGCCAAAATTTCAGAATGTTGCCGGCTATCATTCAAGCTTGAGAAAAGTGACCTGGACGATGCGGTAAACCCGTGGAAGATGAGATACTCCGCCATGCAGAATGTGACCATCAATCTGCCGCGCATCGCATACCAGGCCAAGGGGGATGATTCAAGGCTTTTCTCGCTGCTTACCGAAACGATTCGGCTGGCTACCGAAGCCCACCTCCAGAAAAAGAGATTCATTGAGCGTCTTCTGGCGCTCGGTGAGTCCGGTCCATTAGCTCTGCTGACAATGGATCGTGATGGCGAGGCTTATTTAAGGATGAGGCGAGTGACGTACCTCATCGGGATGGTGGGACTCAATGAACTGGTTCAGTATCACACTGGTGAGGAACTCCACGAGAGCGACGAAGCGGTAAAGTTTGGACTGAAGGTTATCGCTCACATGAACCTGGCATCAGCCAAATTCAGCCAGTTTTACAACATGAGATTCGTGCTGGAGCAGACACCGGCCGAGAGCACCGCATACAGGTTTGCCAAACTTGACATGAAGATGTTCCCCGAGGCCCAGTCGGTCGTAAAGGGTGACCTTTCGCGTGACGAGATATACTACACCAATTCCACCCTCTACAATGTGTCGGCTCCTGTGGACGCCATTGAGAGAGTCAAGCGCGAGGGACTTTTCCATCCACTTATCGAGGCAGGATCACTCACTCACATCTGGTTGGGCGAAACCCGACCGAGCGCAGAGTCGCTGGCGAACTTCATCGTCAAGACTTTCCGTATGACACAGAATGATCAGGTCGCTTTTTCACCTGAACTGACCACCTGTGTGTCCTGTGGTAAGACTACTCGAGGCTTGCACGACACCTGCGGTTACTGCGGATCTGAGCAGGTTGAACAAATAACCCGAATTACGGGCTATTTCACCAAAGTGGCAAGCTGGAACAAGGGCAAACGGGGAGAGTTGAAAGACAGGCTCCGTAATAGGTCAATATGAGATCGTCACCGTCTTGAAACCAGAAGGACGAGCGCTGTCCAGAACTATGCGCGGCGCTTCCCGGATTGACGGGTGACATTCTGCTTGTACATTCACTTTTCTTTGATCATAGGAGACGGCAATGACTTACTTATTTACTAAACAGGGCTGCGGCGAGTGCGAAACGGTCAAGAATCAGGTGAACCTGGAAACCATAGACAACCTTGAGGTGATGCAACTTGATCATGAGAACGTAGAGGCTCTGGCAATGCTCGCTTACTATGAATGCGTGGCCCTCTCCGAAAAGAAGCTTCCTATCCTTGTGTCGGAAACCAGCGGAATCATCACAGGAGCAGGCCACATTACGGATTATCTACGCCGGTTTGAAGCCTGATATTGTGATGTCATGCATGTAACGCCTGTTGTTTTTAGTCCGACTCAACAACACCTCACATAACAGGCATTGACGGCGCTGGAGCAAGATGTGAATCATCCGGAAATAAGGATTAAGGGTTTCATTCCTCTCTCGATGCTGGATTGGCCCGGCAAGATGTGCTCCGTCATCTTCCTGGGAGGATGCAATTTCAGGTGCCCGGTCTGTCATAATCACAAGCTGGTCGTGAGACCGGAGACTTTGCCGGACTTTTCCATGGACGATGCGGTGGCATACCTTTCGGGAAGAATGGGATGGATAGATGAGGTAACGATTACCGGCGGCGAGCCTACTGTCAATCCGAGCCTGAAAAATCTGCTGGAACTAGTTGCCGAACTAGGTTTCAGGGTAAAACTCGACACAAACGGATCAAACCCTGACCTGCTTCAAACGCTGATAAACGACCGCCTCATAAGCGCCGTATCCATGGACATAAAATCTACACTGACATACGAGTCCTATTGCACAATGGCGGGGGTTCACGCAGATGTCCAAGACATACAACGCAGTATCTCAGTCATAAAAGAATCAGGCATTGAGCACTTTTTTCGGACTACCGTGGTTCCTGGTCTCGTGGCGGAAGAGGAAATACAGAAAATAAAAAGCGCTATTGGCAACGATTCCCCTTATATTCTACAACCTTTCAGGAATGGCGACACCCTGAATTCTTCCTTCAGTGATGCGCCCGAGTATGACCTGTCGCGTTTTGAGATGATGAGGGAACTTTTCGAAAACAGGACGTTTCACTGATGACTTTTGGCAGCCCTACGCAACCTAATGCCAACCTTGTCAGAGGGCGGCGCTGATCCTGATCAACAGACGGGAATTTGTCTGGTATGGCTGACCATGGAATGCCGGCAGGTGCGGGTTTAAAAATGACTAAAACACTAAACCATCCATGCTAAATAAAGTACATGTATTTATAATCCAAATCCCTAGCTACGCCTTCTTTTCTGGCCAACGCGCACAAATCGGCTATTGAAACCGAGTCGTAATAATTCACAAGCAACTGCTGGGTTTCTTTCCAGACATGCCTCGTAATACACCCTTCACACACATCGCACTGGCCACGTTTGCATTGGTCCTCATCCAGACATCTTACCGGCACAATAGGCCCCTGAGCCGCATTGATAATGTCGCCCACACTTATCTCAGACGGGTCCTTGGCTAGCATGTAACCGCCGCGTGGACCGCGACGGCTCTTCAAAAGGCCTGCTTTCAGGAGCTTGTTGAAAATCTGTTCCAGATAACGTTGCGAAATCTTCTGCCTTCTGGAAATATCCTTTATCTGAGTGGGTTCCCCACCACCATGATAGGAGACGTCGAACAAAGCCCGGACACCATAGCGGCTCGTGGTAGTAATTCGCATGAATAACACCCCTCAACAGAAGATCAAACCTTTACGGACAACTGAACTATCACTAAAATAACTTTAGCGTCAATGTCAAGAAAAATCGTCAATCATGCAGACACGTATTCTACTTAGAGACGCGTTAGAAAATTATTCTGCTAATGTGAGAACTTTACCCGATGATGGTTGACAATATAAAAAAGAAGACCAAACAGTGATTGCGGGAATGGTGAAGGTTGTTATTTTTTGGTTTTCATCGCAACACGCTAGTTGACAGAGGCTTGGGCTCATGATATTGAATATCTTTTAATAAAACGAGCGAGGTTCTAATGGGGAGCATCATTAAGAAGAGACGCAAGAAGATGCGCAAGCACAAACACAAAAAACTAAGAGCCAAGCAAAGACATAAAAATAAGTAAGAGGCTTTCACATGAGCGTCTCTGGTTTGTTCACTAGATCGGATTTGGAAACAATATCGAGAGCCGCCAGACTTGCGGAAAACCTGACTTGTGACTACTTTGACCTTCCGGCTGACGAATGGAAGACGAATCCTTACAGGATGCTGACAATCAAGCACGTCTCCAGAGACTTTCACATTGATCAGGTCTTCGCTCATGTGGTAAGAATCCAATCCGCCTCGAACGCATCAATAGCTAGTAATGCCAAAGACATGTATGGAGTGGTTTTACAGGATCCGTACATTCTGAGGGAGTTATTCAGATCAGAGTCCTACGAGTTATGGACACTCGTTTTGTATGTCTTGACTCATGAACTCACTCATATAGTGCGGTTCAAGAAGTTCGATGTGGATTTCTTCGGCGGTTCTGCAGGCAGGCAGGACGAAGAGAGAATCGTGGATGGCTACACTAGGGAAATACTGAACGGCACAGTCAGTTCCAAGAATATCGATAGATACATCAAGGCCGGAATTAACAACCGAAAATAATCATTGACCGACTTACAATGGAGGTTAGTCAGAATGCCCATCTACGAATATCGTTGTGATAGATGCGGAAAAGAATTTGAGGCATGGCAGAAGTTTTCCGACGCGCCGATAGAGACCTGTGAGTCCTGTGGTGGACATGCGAGCAAGATGATATCCCAGTCTTCCTTCATATTGAAGGGAAGCGGCTGGTATGTGACGGATTACGGCAACAAGCATACCTCATCTACCTGTGGCGCCAAGAGTTCAGCGAAAGAAACTGCTTCAGATTGTAGCGCCTCAAGCAAATCGGCAGAGAGCAAGCCGGCAGCCTCTTCGGACTGAGTGACAAACGGTAGTCTCAATCAATAGGTCTTTCGGGGTCAGCATGAAAATCAAGAGAATTGCGCACCTTGGAGTAGCGGTACATAATCTTGACGAGGCTTTGGGATTATTTACCAACGGATTGCCTCTGGAATTGACTCACACTGAAGAATATCAGGGCATGAAGATAGGCTTCATACCTGTTGGGGACAGTTCGATAGAATTACTTGAGGATGTGTCGGGCTCTTCAGCCATTCGCAAATTCCTTGACAAGAATGGCGAGGGTATACACCACATAGCCTTTGAGGTGGATGACATAAATGACGCAGTCAGGGAATTGAAGGCGAAGGGAGTTCGTTTGGTGGATGAAACTCCCCGGCCTGGGGCTCATGGCATGTCTATCGCTTTCATGCATCCTAAATCTACTCATGGAATACTCATGGAGTTATGCCAGCCTTCTTCAGATAAAGACCACAATTAAGGCCGAATGATAGTCACAGTGACAATTTTGGGGCTGCTGATCATGGATCTGCGGCCCTTGTGTTTTTTTAATACTTTTTTTCTTGGCCCTATTAATTGATTTTCCCTCAATTAAATGCCATAATGTTCAATCCGATAGAGAAAATAGCGACAGGGGTTTCAGATCGAGTCATCGGCTCGACAGATGGAATAACACTACAGCTTTATTTAGGAGGTTTGATAATGGCGGATGTAGCGATGCCCATGAATGGTAAAGTTATAAACATTGCTGTTAATGTCGGGGATTCAATTCAGGAAGACGCCGAGGTTGTCATCATTGAAGCGATGAAGATGGAACTACCGGTCGTGGCGCCCCAGGCAGGGGTGGTGAAAGAAGTAAAAGCCAAAGTGGGAGAGTCCTATCAGGTTGGTGATGTCCTGGTGGTCATCGGCTGATTTTTGGCGCGGGCGACTGGTGTCGCCCGCTTTGAGCGTCATAACCTCCAGAAAAATTCACACAGAGTATTTCAGACACCGACCGGGCAGTTTGGCCTGGTGAATGATCGGGGGATTTAAGTCAGTCCTGAAGGAAATGTGTTCGGACATTTTTAACATTGTAGCGCGTTTTCCCGCCCTGATACAAAAAACAATTTTACTCAACTTAATCCTGCCAGCGAGAAACTTATGACCGACCTTTTTGAAAGTTCTTACTTGAAATCCATGCATTTGGCCAACCGTTCATTCAGGTCCGCCACCTGGAGTGGAATATCGGATGAAAAGGGCTACATAACCGGATTGGGTTCAGAATTCTACTCAAATCTCGGGAGTGGCGGTATTGGCGTCATAATAACAGGTTACCAGTACGTTATGAAAAACGGCATGCAGTTGACGTTTCAGACTGGAAATTATGACGACACACAGATCGAAGGTCTTGGCAAACTGGCTTCTAGTGCAAAAGCCCAGGGTTCCTCCATCGTAGGACAAATTGTCCACTGTGGAGTCAGGTCGAATCCGGAAATGTTTTTTGACGGAGGCGAGATATGGGGCCCTTCCGCTATCCCCGACCCCGCTTCCGGCATAGTTCCGGTGGAAGTGGGCAGATCTCAGATACGGGATTTGCTGGAAGCCTACGCCGAGGCCTCAAGAAGATTGAAAGAGGCCGGATTCGACGGGGTTCAGCTTCATGCCGCTCATGGCTACGGTATAAACCAGTTTCTTTCGGGCGCATGGAATCAAAGAGGTGACTCTTATGGTGGAAATCTGAGAAAGAGGTACCGTTTTCTTGCTGAAACACTTGAGGCGGTAAGGGGGTCAGTAGGCAGCGATTTTCCAGTACTCATAAAACTGAACGGCAATGACTTCGTTGAGGGAGGCCTTGTGCCAGAGGAGTTCCTGCAGATTGCCAAGTGGCTCGTGGAAGATGGTATCGACGCCATAGAGGTTAGCGCAGGCGGGGCAGCCTCTCCAAAAAATCTTGGTCCGATAAGATCCGGAATCATCAGGAATGAGGATGAGGCATATTTCAGGGACTATGCCCGTATGGTAAAGCAGTCGGCCTCCGTGCCGGTAATCACGGTGGGTGGAATCAGATCTTATCAGACAGTCAACAATCTTCTTAACGATGGCTACGCGGACTATGTATCCCTTTCCAGGCCTTTCATAAGGGAACCGGATCTCGTCAACAGGTGGAAGTCGGGAGATACTTCGAAAGCTACTTGCATTTCATGCGGGAAATGCTTTGAAACGGGTTTTAATGGTTTGGGTATTTCATGCAAGGTTGACAGAGAAGTCAAGACCAAAGGGTAAACAGGACCCATTACAGGAATTTACGCAATCTGAGCGTACAGAGGTGTGATGTGACAGAAGAATTCAAAAGCAAGTGTTTACAGTCGGATGAAAAGTTTAAACAGAGCCTCTCAAAAAGACCTGAACGCAAGAAAGAGTTTAGCACCGTCTCCGATATTCCGGTAAACCGGGTCTACTGGCCATGGAACACAGAGGGATTTGACCTGGAGAAGGACTTGGGCATCCCGGGATCATACCCGTTTACCCGAGGCGTGCAACCGAACATGTACCGTGGGCGTTTCTGGACAATGCGCCAATATGCGGGTTTTGGGAGCGCAGAAGAGACTAACGCAAGGTTCAAATATCTTATACAGCAAGGACAAACCGGTTTGTCAGTCGCCTTCGACCTACCTACTCAGATAGGTTATGACTCGGATCATGAACTGGCGGCAGGCGAAGTCGGCAAGGTTGGTGTAGCCATAGATTCTGTAGAAGACCTGAGACTTCTTTTTGACGGAATTGATCTGGCGTCTGTCAGCACTTCAATGACCATAAACGCTCCGGCTGCTATTCTGCTGGCCATGTATATCGTAGCGGCTGAAGAACAGGGGGCTGACTCATCACAACTGCGAGGAACCATTCAGAATGATATTCTCAAAGAGTACCCGGCGCGTGGGACCTACATTTTCCCCCCTGCCCCTTCCATGCGGATAATAACTGACATCTTCGAGTTTTGTGATCAAAGAGTTCCTCAGTGGAACACAATCAGCATAAGCGGCTACCATATTCGAGAGGCTGGAAGCACAGCGGTTCAGGAAGTTG
The DNA here is from genome assembly GCA_964528855.1 of uncultured Desulfomonile sp. GTDB lineage: Bacteria > Desulfobacterota > Desulfomonilia > Desulfomonilales > Desulfomonilaceae > CAITZA01. The sequence continues at coordinate 37,720 of CAZGVM010000005.1, forward strand.
CGTTCACCCTGGCCAATGGCATAGCATACGTTGAGGCGGCTATCAAAGCCGGCCTGAATGTGGACAGCTTCGGTGAGCGTTTAAGCTTTTTCTTCAATTCCCACATGGATTTCCTCGAGGAAATCGCCAAATTCAGAGCCGCTCGACGCATGTGGGCCAAAATCATGAAGGAAAGGTTCGGGGCTACCAACCCCAGGGCCATGATGTTGAGATTCCACACCCAAACGGCAGGATGCACACTCACTGCCCAACAGCCGGACAACAACGTGGTGCGGGTGGCCTATCAGGCGCTCTCTGCAGTTTTGGGAGGCACTCAGTCGTTGCACACAAATTCAAGGGACGAGGCTTTTGCTCTTCCATCCCAGGACTCAGTCCAGATAGCTTTAAGAACCCAGCATCTAATAGCGTATGAAACCGGCTCGGCGGATACGGTCGATCCTTTGGCCGGTTCCTATTTCATCGAGGCCCTAACCAGCGACATCGAGAAAATGGCCTTTGATTACATCCGTAAAATCGATGAAATGGGCGGCGCAGTAAAAGCTGTTGAATGCGGCTACATTGAGGAAGAAATACTCGATTCAGCCTACAGCTTCCAGAAAGCCGTAGAGAGTGGAGACCAGGTTATAGTAGGCGTCAACAAATTTCAGACAGAGGCTGTTCCGCCCAAGGATTTACTCCGGGTTGACCCCAGGGTTCGTGAGAATCAGATTCTAAGACTCGTTGAATTAAAATCCAGAAGAGACTCTAACGTGGCCATGAAGAAGCTCCAGGAGCTGGAAAAAGCGGCCAGGGGCTCGGAAAACCTCATGAACCCAATTTTGGACGCCGTTCGAGTCAGGGTCACGCTGGGAGAAATTTGCGGTATCCTCAGGCAGGTGTTCGGCGAGCATATCCAGGCATCCCATTGTTAGTTTTCGACAAAGCGCCAGACCATAGTAACAGTCTGTCACAACCGCTTGACAATGATGATTCAATTTCGAGGGGTTCTTGACTGAAGGATTAAACTACAGTAGATGTTTTAGTGACATTGTTTATGAGTCTGGAGTTATAATTGATGAAAGAAAGCAGGTCTTCGGAGGCCGTATCAAAGGGTACGGTTTCCTTCTCATCTATTGTAATCAAATTTTTCACATCGGTCAGAACTACAATAACGCTTCTTTTCCTACTTGCGCTATGCGCCGTCGTCGGCACCATCATACCCCAGGGGGAGTTGTCCCACACTCATGGAATGGCCCAGACCTTTTCGAACAGACTTGTCCTCATACTTGACCTAAACAACGTTTATAGAAGCTGGTGGTTTACTTCCCTACTGGGCTTGCTGGCCATGAACATTCTGGGATGTCTTCTCAAGAGGCTCCCATTGATAATCAGCGAGTGGAGAGGAACCAGGAAAAAGTTTTCCTTTGCTATCAAGTTCACCGATTCCAGGACTCCGGAGAATCTAAAAAAGCTGCTGGAGGCTCCCGTCAAGGGCATCATGAAGAGCGATCCGGCAATAGTAGATCAGGCCGGAGGCGTTACCCTCACATGGGAGAGGAACAGAATTTACCTTTTGGGGTTTCCCCTCATCCACATCGCAATCATAATCATTCTGATCGGTGGACTGATTGGTGTTTTCTGGGGATTCCGGGGTCATGTCCAAATTAGGGTGGGAGACAAGTCATCCAGTTTCGCCCTGCTGTCCACGGGAGAGATCAGGGAACTTCCGTTTACGATTCTGGTTGATGGTTTTACGCTGACCAAATATCCCACAGGGGAGCCGAAAGAATTTCGCAGTGACGTCAGGCTGTCGGCATCCAACGGAGAGGAACTGAAGGGATCAATTTTGGTTAATCATCCTGTCACTTTTCAGGGCATATCTTTGTATCAGTCCGACTACAGGGTGATGGGTCTTTCCAGGGTGAATCTGGCAGTTCAGAATGATTCCGGAAAAACCGAGACTTTCTCTGTTAACCCTATGGAGCCAATTTCTATCAAAGAACCTTCATTGGAAATCAGGATACGGGGATTTGACCCGGGAGCTTCCCAACGTGGAGCCGGAATTGAAATATCAGTCACAGACAAGGATCATAAACAAAAGACATTGAGACTGTATGAAAGAGACTTTGAACCTGTAAAAGTTTCTGGATTAAAACTGTCCTTCAGTGGTTATGAGCCTACCTACGCCACGGGCTTGCAGGTCGGATATGACCCTGGATCAAGAGTTGTCTGGTTAGGCAGCATTATGCTCATACTGGGCTTCATCCTGACCCTGTTCACCAACATCCAGAGATTGCAGATTGAATTGATCCCCGAGAAAAACATGACACGGATTGCGGTGAGCGGTCGTAGCAAGAGATTGCGTAAAGAATTTCGGGAATCGGTTGAGTCAGTTGTGAAGACATCTGTGGAGAAAAACTGACAGATTAAGGGTTCATGTTATTCTAACCCGAAAAAATGAATCAGCGTGGAATTTGTAATGAACAGTATAGACTTAAACAGCTATGTGACTTTTGGCTACCTGGGATGGATAATAGCCTATCTAGTTACGGCCCTTTCAGGTCAGGCAGCCGTTTCGGCAAAAAAAACCCTGTATTGGGCTTTAGTCGGTCTTTTTCTGGTCCATACGGCTTCGATCGGGTTGCGCTGGGTGGAATCTTACCAGATGGGAATTGGTCACGCTCCACTATCCAATCTTTACGAATCCTTAATTTTCTTTGCCTGGACCATATTACTGGCTCTCCTTTTTGTCTGGAGAAAATATCGCCTGGATGTGATCGTTTTGGTAGGTATGCCGATCGTTTTCATAGTGATGGCTTCGACATTTCTAATAGATAGCCAGATACGTCCGTTGATACCGGCGCTCCAGTCAAACTGGCTGGTGGCTCATGTGTTCACATGCTTTCTGGGATATGCCGGTTTTGCCGTTTCTTTTGTTGCTGCGGTGTTACTGTTGATTGCCCGGACGTGGCCTTCGGCAGCAAGGTTTTTGCCTGATAAGAATATCCTTGATGAGGTAGTTTATAGATCCATTCTGGTGGGATTCCCGTTACTCAGCCTGGGCATCATCACGGGAGCGGCGTGGGCTGACCATGCCTGGGGCTCCTACTGGTCCTGGGATCCCAAGGAAACATGGTCACTTGTCACCTGGTTGGTTTATGCAGGATTTCTACATGCAAGACTCACCAGGGGTTGGTCCGGAGGCAGGACCGCCATCTTGTCCATATTAGGCTTTGCCGCCGTCATGTTCACATATTTCGGCGTAAACTATCTACCCGGGCTTCACAGCTATTTCTAGGTTCTGAAAACAAGGGCCACCGTGAAGACAGACATCTCGCAAAAAGTAGGCCATTTGTTGATGGTGGGAATCCAGGGGCAAACCCTGGATAGCGCCAGTAAAGACTTTCTGTCTGAAATTCGACCTAATGGAGTCATCCTTTTCGCCAGGAACATCGAATCCCCCAAACAGATCGGTGAACTAAACCATGACCTTCAGGAATTTGCACTGAACATAGGACTTGATCCATTGTTCATAGCGGTTGACCAGGAGGGAGGGCGTGTCAGGCGATTACTGGAACCTTTCTCGGAATTTCCTCCATCATGGGAAATGGCCAAATCATCTTCTCCCGAGGATTCGGTAAGGGATTTTGCCTTTCGTACGGCGACTGAGCTTCGTTTAGCAGGATTCAACCTGGATTTTGTGCCAGTCCTGGATGTGGTAAATGAAAACGTTGACTTAAAGTCAACTGTCATCGGAGACAGATCATTTGGGGGCAACCCTGAAACAGTAGCTCATTTGGGAAACATAGTCACGCATGAGATGCGTTCTCAGGGTGTAATTCCCTGCGCAAAACACTTTCCGGGTCACGGGGCAACCACGGTGGATTCACATTTCGATCTGCCTGTGGATGAAAGATCACTTCAGGACTTGGAGGCTAGAGACCTTATTCCCTTCAAACAGGCAGTGCAGAATAAAATAGAAATGATCATGACTGCCCATGTTCTTTTTCCGAAGCTAGACCCTGACAATCCGGCAACAATGTCTTGCCGAATACTCGACAACCTGTTGAGGAAAAGATTTGGATATGAAGGTATCATAATAACCGACGATTTGGACATGGGGGCCGTTTCAAAGAGTTACCCCACGGACACGTGCGTGGTGGAATCCTTCAATGCAGGAGCCGACATACTGCTGATCTGTAATTCTCAGGACAAAGCTCTGGCTGCTCTGGCTGCACTCAGGAACGCAATCCGTAACCGCCAAATTGACACTCATCAAGTGTCAGTTTCCATTAAAAGGATAGAATCTCTTAAAAGGAAATTTAACGGATCTTTTCGGCCTTGTGATTCAAGCCGGTTGTTGAATTATTTTTCTAATCTCAATAAAATCCTATGCGGAATGTAGGGTATAATAAGAAAACTATCACATTCTCGGACATGCTTGCAGCGGCGCGACGAAGTCACTTCA
>CAZGVM010000006.1:0-3969 GCA_964528855.1 uncultured Desulfomonile sp.
TGTGAAACGCTCCTTCACTGGCGCTCCTATAGGTCTGCCTGTCCCCGTCCCATGATCGACCTTTCTTGATTTCAGCGCCAGATATTCTGATTGAAAAACCGGATTCCATGCGTATCCTGTTGACGGATTGGTCCCCAGTTCTATATCGAATGTTTGCCCCACATTCACGTTCAGGACGCCACCCGCCAAAACGCAGGAGAAGGCAGATACGCACATCATCAGGCAGAGAAATGAAGTGAACAAAAAATGTCTGATAGGTAAAACACCATCAGGCAACTTTGACATATTTGACCGCCTTAACAAGTTAGAGTTTTCCATGGAATCATTCAGAGATGTTGAGAAGAGAAAATGTCTTGTCCTCTTCTTGAATTTTCTTATCCGTCAAATTTAATTGTTAGTTTATAACAACGGGAAGATTTTGTTCAAAGATATTTTGGTTATTCATTAATTTCTTTTTCATGACCCATGAAAAAAGCCGACGCCCAGAGAGTTTTCTCCAAGAGTCGGCTTCATTAGGCCTGACCGCTATTGTCGCAGTCAACTATGACAGTAAGTCTGTCTCCGGCCGCACTAGCTGTTCATGATTGCGTCTATTTCCTTCTGATCGCAATCCATAACGTACGGAATGCCGGACACGCTTGCCGATTCTCTCGTCAGCGCCACGATGTCGTTTCGATCAATGTACGGCAGAGCAAATTTTCTTGCGCCGGCCATGAGTTGCTGGAGTCCCTGTTTCAAACGATCGATGTAGGAGTATACTCCGATGGCGCCTGCCGGCAGATACTTGAACTCGTCCCCGAAGCGTTCTTTTAGCTGGCTTGCCACCGCGAATAGTCCCATGTAGCCATCTTCGGGTGTGGCGCCTTCTGATTCCATTTTTTCAGCAGTGGTCCTGCCGTTTGTTTTGCCGACCATCGCCGCTGTAAGCAGAGCGCGCCCCAGACATATCGCCTTGACGTATGGAGCGCCAAGAGCCAACGCCTTGAAGATATGATCTTCAAGCGAGAGCCCACCGGCTATCGCCATAGGTGGAATGTAGGCCCCTTTGGCTCTCAGTTTCTCACACATATCATACATCATGCACTCGAGATAAACGGTAGGGATACCCCACTCGTTCATCATTCTCCACGGGCTCATGCCCGTGCCGCCGCCTGCGCCGTCAATAGTCAGAAGATCAATCTTTGCGTTGGATGCAAATTTGATGGCTCTGGCCAAATCCACCGGTCGGTACGCTCCCGTCTTAAGGGTCACATACTTGGCGCCTATCTTGCGCAACCGTTCGACTTCGCTGTAGAAACCTTCTTCGGTCACCATGCCTAAACGGGAATGCCTCTCGAATTCGGAGATGCCGCCCTTTTCAAACGCGCGTTTTGCGCTATCCTGTGTGGGATCGGGAAGAACTATGTAACCGCGGCTTTTCAACTGAAGCGCTCTCTCCATGGTAGAAAGTTTTACTTCTCCGCCGATGTCCTTGGCGCCCTGTCCCCACTTCAATTCGAAAATCTCTATTCCGAGTTTCTCAATGGCATACTCCGGAACGCCAAGCTTGGTGTCCTCTACGTTAGCCTGAACGATGACACCCCCCTTGCCTTCATACCATTTGTTGAATGAGTTTATACGCCTTTCCATTTCGGGAGATCTAACAATCCGGCCATCCTTGAATTCGGCCTGGCTATCCATGCCGCAGATGTTCTCGCCCGCTACTACCATAACTCCGGATATGGCCGCTCCGACCGCTATTTCTTCCCAGTTTACCCTGGCTATGTGGGTTGACCCAACTGCGCCAGTGAATACCGGAAAATCCATTTTTATGCCACCGCTGGCTCCCACAGCCGTCGAACAATCAACCGCAGGGAATGTCGCCACATCTGAATCAGCCTCTACACCTACCGCCCCAACACAGGTGCCCTGAATGTTGAAATGAGAAAAATCAACAGGGTAATCTTTGTCAGCTCCGGCGGTTATCTTTCCGAAGGGCTGAGGATAAAGGGTTTCTCGTCCTCGCAACGCTGAGCGTCCAATCTCGCAAGGACCGGGACAACCATCAAGACACGTGACACATATTCCTGATATTGGAGCCGGCTCCACCCTGGTTTTGGTTTTCGTCGCAGCGCTGCGATTGGGTTTGCTGTAGGACATATCTTTCCTCCATTAACTCATTTCCAGAGATAACTATGCGTAGCGGTATCGGCTAGCATGTATAGATTTTTTTTGGAATCCAAGGCGGGGCTTTATGGTTAGCCACACTAATTGGAAAGCCGAAAAAGATTAGCGTGAGTAATATGCAATGTCAATATATTAATTGTCAGTGAAATTTTTTTGACTGATTTTGATCTTAACTAAAAATTTCCATACATGATAGTTGTTACTACAAGCTGTAGTTACAGAGGTTCAAAAAATAACTTTCTTGAATTAAACGGATGGCGCGAATAAAATAGGAGCAAGTCATATCTGCACAGGAACCAAAACACAGACATGCACTGTGGGTGGATCTGCGGCTTTTTACCAACTATTCCGGGGCGCATGACTTTTCCGGGTAACACGCAAACGGGACAATGAATCAGGAATTGAATTTTCTTTAAACGGGTTGGAAAAGAATTTTTCCAAAAGGAGACTCTCCTGCATGGCTATCTATGAACTAATAATGTTTGTTGCCATTTCAGCGCTTCTAATTTTCCTTTTAGTATGGGTTATCGGTGAGCGTGGAAGATTACTCCTGCCGTCAACCGCAAAATTCTTTCGGCTGTCAGGATGGAAAAATTTTTTAAACGGCAATTCGTTTCATTTTTACGTTTACGCCAGGTGGAGCAAGCACTACATCAAAAACGGGCTTCGTTTTTATATCCCGAAGGTTTCTCAGGAAGCCAGGCACAGCATTGCAAATAACTACCACTCGCGCACTCTGACGATTCATCAGGCCAAAAAACTGATAAACCTTGATCATGACATAGACGTTAGAGAGGCTGAAACGGTCATACCCTATCCTGTTGCCAGAGACATTGTGTTGACTGCGCCTCCTCAGATGGCCATCTACGATTGCCCGTGCAGAGAGGGGCAAAACAATCCCTGCGAACCGATACAGGTTTGCATGTTGTTCGGTGAGCCTATAGTGAGCTTCCTGCTGGAACATCACCCGACCAAAAGTCGTCGTTTAAGTCGAGAAGAGGCGCTGCAAATACTGGAAGACGAACACGAGCGCGGGCATGTCCATACGGCATGGTTCAAGAATGTGTGTCTCAATCGCTTCTTCGCTATATGTAACTGTTGTAGATGTTGCTGCGGAGGAATGATTTCGATGATGAAGTACGGAGTTCCGATGATTCTATCGTCAGGCTTCGTAGCTAAAATCGATCCTGATAGCTGTGTCAGATGCGGAACATGCGCACGGTTTTGCCAGTTTGAGGCCATAGCGTTCGATGGATCTCCGGATGTGATCTGGGCTAAATGCATGGGTTGCGGGGTTTGCGTTGACAAATGTCCGAGTCAGGCAATTCTATTGGAGCAGGACCCTCGCAAAGGGGTCCCCCTGGATTTTGACAAGCTCGGCTCCAATCGGGTGACAGACACCCAAAAATGATTTATAAAGCGTCTCATGGGCGATCCATGGTTCAATTTACAACCTTTCAGGCATGGAGTTACCGGCAATGCAGGCTAAATCAGCAGAAGACAGCAAACTTACCATGAACATTCAGATGAACCCGGAGCATGCAAACCCTGTGGGAAACGTTCACGGCGGTGTGATCATGCACTATGTGGACACAGCAGCGGGAGTTTCTGCCATCAGACATTCAAGAAAAAACTGCGTGACGGCTTCCATAGACCGGCTGGACTTTCATTTTCCGGTATTTGTGGGTGATTTGCTCATTCTCAAATCCAGCGTTAATATGGTGGGCAGGACTTCGATGGAAGTCGGGGTGAGAGTGGAAGCGGAAAACCTGTTGACCGGAGAGGTTAGGCATACTGCGTCGG
>CAZGVM010000006.1:3979-40412 GCA_964528855.1 uncultured Desulfomonile sp.
CGTCGGCTTACCTGACCTTCGTGGCCCTGAACGCAGATGGAAGACCCACCGAAATTCCAGGCCTCAAGCTGGAGACCCCAGAGGACATCCGCAGAAATTGTGAGTCAGAAACAAGGAAGAAACTGCGTCTGGCCGAAAAAGCCCGTGAGAGATGTTCTATTCAAGGGAAATAAAGAGTCAAACGATGAATTCTGGGAGAAATTCCTTATAATCGAAAAACCGTGTGTCTTGTAACGGTTTATACGCTTGTTACAGCCAGCATTTACAAGTCAATTGACGAACGGGTAAATTCAGGCTTTTCATTTTTAGTCTGATTGGTTGCAACACGATGAAAAAAAACACTTTGTCGTCTTCAGGAATAAAAATACAAACTGGATACGTGCCTGGACTGATCGGAGACATCACCAGGCTCCATGCGTTATACTATTATGAAAACTGGGGATTCCACATCAATTTTGAAACTCAGGTTGCCACGGAACTCAGTCAGTTCTGCTTACGTCTGAACCCTGGGACAGATGGATTATGGTCATCCTACATCGATGGAAACTTTGTTGGATCAGTGGCGATCGATGGTTCATTGGGGGAATCTCAAGGGGCTAGACTCAGATGGTTCATCGTAACTCCCGAATTTCAGGGGACGGGGATTGGTCGAGTACTTTTGAAAGAGGCTATCGATTTCTGCCATGAAAAAGGACTCCCCAGGGTCTTTCTTTGGACGTTCAAAGGTCTGGAGGCGGCACGTTTGCTGTATGAAAGAGTCGGCTTCACGGTTGTTGAAGAACACCCGTTCGATGGTTGGGGCGGTGACATAATAGAACAGAAGTTCGAACTTAATCTTGAGGCATGAGTCGATAGGCTACGTTAGCGCAACGAGTTCAGGCTCCACAAGAGACATGGTTCTCGTGTGAACATGCTGATCAGGTGTGATGGCCTTTTTTGAAACGGACATTGATCCGGGCGCCTGTTTCGATGCCGTATTCTTCGGAGGCGTTTGCGTTGGGCAATGCAATTTCCAGCAGGTCAAAACTGTTCAGGAGGGCTATCGGAGAAAGGGGAATTGAATCGCTATAGCAGCTTGATAGCCGTTGAATCCTTATTGGTCCGCATGAAACAGATAAAGCCATTCCTTCCAACTCTGATCTTTCAACATTAGTGATGAGGTTCCCGAATCTGTCAATATGAATTATTTCCCCCTGAATGCCGTCAGAGCTTCTTATTTTCTGAGGCGCCACCAGTTTGGCCAGGTCAGTGATAATGGGTCCCACATCCTGGAAGTTGTGACCCAACGATAATCTGGCCGCCGCTGGAGCAAATATGTCCCTGCCATGGAACGTGTTACTGACCGTCGGCGCCATGAACCCGCTGTTCTCGATTGACCTGGCCTCATACCCTGCAAACTCATCAAGCAACAGAGAAAATATTCCGTTGTCCGGTCCAACAAGGTAGCTTGAGCCTATTCTCACTGCAATGGGCCTGCGTTTGCCACCGACTCCAGGGTCTACAACGGACACGTGAACGGTTGGGATGGAAAAACGCTTCACCACACCTTTTAACGTCAAGGCGCCCTCCATTATGGAGTACGGCGCTATGTCATGAGTGATGTCCACTATGGAAGCCTCCGGATTGATCCCCAGAATTACCCCTTTCATTTGACCCACATAGCCGTCTCGTTCGCCGAAATCGGTGGTGAGAGTAACAACGGTTTTCATCCCGATTTCCTTCCAGGATCACTTCTGGCCGATTTAACCGGACTTGAATGATTAGTTTTCATTGACACATACAACAGCTGTTGGTTTACTCAAACTTGTCAACGATGACAGCTATGCCCTCCTTACATTCTTACTGCATCGGTGGGGAAAAATGAACCGTTTTGGCGTCGAACATTTCAAGAATGTCATTAGCTCAGTCGGCGCGCTGCTGTTCCCTCCGGTTTGCGTCTATTGCGGAGCAGATCATGAACACAATGATTCGGGTGTTTGCCCGGAATGTTCCCGAAGCATCCTGTCCGTTGAACGCCCGTTTTGTGATCTATGCGGTAGGCCTTTCCCTGGGCTTGTATCCGGAATCCGCGACTTGTGTGGAACATGTCTGGTGGACAACCCTTCTTTCGACAAGGCGCGCTTTTCTGTCTATTATTCCAGTGTCGTGAGGCGGGGAATCCTCCAGTTCAAGTTTCACAATTCTCTATACCTTGGAGAGGCGCTTCTGGGACTTGTGTCCGAAACATTCAGGGAAAACTTCCTGAGCGAAAACCTGGACACAATAATCCCCATCCCCGTCCACAACAAACGCCTGATGCGCCGAGGCTACAATCAGTGCGCCATCCTTGCCGGAAAACTGGGAGCCAGATTCAACATCCCAGCGCCTGCAAATATCCTGGTAAAGACACGTAATACGGTTCCACAAACCCAGTTAAACAGGAAGCAGAGGATCCAGAACATCAAGGGATCATTCGCAGTCAGAGAGTCTGGGGAAGTTGAGGGAAAACGAATTCTTCTGCTTGACGATGTTTTCACGACCGGATCCACCGTGTCTGAAGCCGCATTGACACTCAAGCGTCATGGCGCAGCGGTTGTGCAGGTATTGGTTCTTGCTCTTAGGCATGGCCCTGTGAAGAAAGAGGAGGAACCCGAGTTACAGGGCTATTCGGACATGTTTTTTCGGGACACTGAAAATCGTTAGGAGGAAATTAAATGGCGCTCAAGACTCCGGAACAATTTGAAGAAAGTGTGAAACAGCTCAAACCCCGAGTATTCATGAATGGTAAAAAAGTTGACAACATTTTTGACAATCCCAACACAAGAACTGTCATTGAATCAAACAAGGCCAGCTACGCATGGGCAACCACATGGGAAATGGATCGCGATCTTGGCACAAATTATCATGGTGATCAATTGAATATACTTATGTTTTTAATCGCATGAGTCATTTCATGTCCACGCCCCAGTTTTTGGAGCGTGGTTTAAGTGTCCGATACCGACAGAATATTACATAAGAAGCGGCGAACCTATTTTTTTGCCTGTTCTGAGAACTTGTATACTGCGTCTAAAGCTGCGAAGGGACTTACCTGGGCTCCAAATTGCGAGATAGGGTAACGAATGCCCTTGTTGTAGAGAATTTCCAGGTTGTTCACTATTCGTTCGCATTCCTGAACCGGCAGCCCAACAGCCAGTTCATCGTCGGAAGCGTGACCAAAGCGTCGTTCCCCGTAACATGGGATGGACAGGGCGGGAACCTTGTCGACAAAACATCTTCCGATGACATCCGAGCAAGATGTTTCTCCCACTGAATAGAATGTCAGCCGTTCAAATTTGTCATATTGTATTGCGTTTACCAATAGAGACATTTGAGCCGGATTTCCGTAAAGAATAACAATATCCGGAACAAAAGGGTCATAAGCGGTAGGGGCAAGCGCAAAGGCATTGAATCTGCCGTAAGGTATCCGCTGGATGACTCTCTCGCACTTTGCGGCGTCTTCTTTGGTATCAAGCCACACCTTGCTTCTCATTTCCCCACTGGTTACAAAATCCGACAGTTCGGATAGTCCGAGAATACTGGCGCAACCCTGAGTGACAAGATCTTCGGCTACCCCTCCCACTGTCCAGTCAAATGTCCTCACTATGGTAATCATCTGACACAGAGAAAGCTTTTCCTGCGGTCGCCTAAGCCATTTGTTCCGGTTTAGATCATCCGGGTCTTCATATAATTTTAAACCAACGGGAAATGTTCTGAGTCTCAACAGCCTTTCGATTGTCCTGGTCCAATCGGACCATTTGATGTCTTCAACGCCCATTTAAGCAACTCCTGACACTTAAGGATAAATGAAAAAATGAAGTCCCCACATCCTGTAAGTTCATTTGCAGCGCTCAAGTGAATATTTTCCTGACAAAATGGCCTGAGCCAAACCTGCTTCCGAAGTAATGCGAGTGTCAAAAACGGTTACGCAGGAGCCAACGGCTTCGGCAGTGTGAGCGTCACTACCTCCGAGTTTTACTAGCCCCATCATATCGGCGACCTGCCGGGCAAAATCATTTTCTTCGTCCGTAACTTTGCCGTTGCAGATCTCAAGGCCATGCACCTGAGAGAAAGTCGGGTTATCCCAGGCGTCCTGAACTGTCATCTGAAGCATTCCAAACCCAAACAACAGAAAACCTCTGAACGGATGAGCCGCTATGGCCACGGCCCCGGCGGCGTCCACCTGTTGTTTCAGTTGATCAGGGCTTAACATCCCCGAAGGTTCGGAATCCATCCCAAAAACCAGAATATCCCCACCGGTGGTGGTGACCTCGATTCCCCGAAACACGGCGATGCCGTATTTCTGACTCAATTTGTCCGCCTCATCCGGAGCCCATATCCGATTGTGTTCGGTAATGCAAACCCCATCCAGTCCGGCATTCAGGGCCGCCGCCATCATTTCGTCCGGGGTCATGGAACTGCATGCAGATCCATGAGTTGTGTGTATATGCAAATCCAGTCTCATGAAACAACCTTTGTCCTACTTCAACTTCAGGTAACCTTTAAGAGAAAGATTCTTTGCTAGAAATTCATCCACAAAGTTTTTTCTGTCCAATGACGAATCTTTCGACAGCGCTTCAGACAATTCACGGCCTAGTTCGGCCCTCACAAGAGCATTCAGACAATCAACAATGAGAACAGCCATGTGACGGCATCCATTACGGCCCAATTCTTTTTTTATCTTACCATCAAGTTCTGAATTGATGGACCAGCCTTCGCAGTTCTTGAAGACATTCTCCGCCAACAGGCATCGGTCGGTAGTAAACCTCTTCATCCTGGTCTTGACGGACTCAATTGTCAGGTTCGGCCAATTGACTCGAATCTCACAATTCATGGAGTAGAGTTCGTCCTCAAGCACGCCGCTAACCACCCTGTAATCTGGATCCTGCCGTTGCACACCACAGGTCTTGATCCGGGAGTATTTCAGCACAGAAGAAGTTCTCAAGACAGCCCTCCAGGAAAAGCTCGTTAAATTGTCTTCTAATCCAGCCCCTTAAAAGCGGCGCAACTATCTTTGAGTCGTGGATTGGAGGCAAGCTTGCGAATCATCTCCAACCCGATGACCTGATCGTTCAGGTCAGTGACGGATGGTTCGCCATGATCATCCGGTTGAATTCCGCCATTTTCAGTGGCCTTGCGTAATTCCGGAACGGTAACGGCATTGACCAGCATTTCCATTGCCTCAAGCACAAGTTCGCCTACCCGCTCCGAACCGGTAGGCCCTCCAACCACTTCCCTGACTATCTTTGTCATCCCCGGGCCTACCCGAACTCCAACCAGCTTCTTTTGCGCTTCCGAAAGATCAGGAATCAAACCGAGGGCGTCCCTGCTTACGTCAAGCGTGGCAGCTCTGATATCGAGCGCCGGTGTTTTGACATCAAGGACGACTGAGCATGAGAACAGATTGTCATCCGCCCGCAGGGTTATTCGCCATAATCCTGGTTCGACTTCTTCCACCGTAGTAAGGTTGTGCGACTGAAAATCTAGTATCAAAGCGCCCCCTTTGAATTTTTGGAATATAGCAAAAAAGGATGAAGAAAATTGAGAATAAGCGTCATTCACTGTTTTACGGTAAACTTTCGAACTATAACTGTCTAATGTCAAGATGTTTTAAGAAGAAAGTGGAACTATTTTGACATCAATTGAATCCGCAGCCCTATGGTCCAGGACTATTCTTGAGCCGTCCTCACGGATCACTGCCCACGCCGTCTGGTCTTCAGACCGTGGTCCTACCGTGATTGTCATTCCTCTGTTCAGCCCCCGTTGAACCAGTGAGTCAGGGATGCTGATAATCTCACATGCGGTTCCCTCACGAAGAAAACTCAAACTGCAAATTCCTCCCATGACACAGTGGGCGCCACTTTGTGGGATTACAGCCCCATGCGGATCATAGACGGGATGGCCAAGAAGATCATCCAGATAATCAACCGATTCATTGTCATGCAAATGTTCCAGTTCGTGAGCCCTTGCATGTATCTCCGAATTTGCGGCCAAACCGACATGACTCACGTAAGCCTCCCACAATCGGTGAGCCCGCAGAATACGAACAGCCTCCTGTGCCCCTGAGTCAGTCAGAGATATCTTCATGCCGCTGATTTCAAGAAACCCCTCCCTGGACATCTTCTTTAATGCTTTGTTAAATGACGCTGTCCCAAACGACATTTTTTTTCTTAGCTCATCAGAGTTAATAACTCCGTTGCGCCTACTGGTCTCGACTAGCATGTCTTCCACCAGTTGTTGAGGCACCATTTGCCTGAGCCGCAACCATCTGGCCAACAAACCGTAATTTGGGGCTATTACAAGGACAACCAGAAACTGTAGGGAACAGAAGAGCATGATAGCCCCGCCCCCTGAGGAATCGAGCCACATACTCAGATAGAGTCCGCCCACCACACTGGTAACTCCAAATATGGCCGCCAGAATCATCATTCGATCAAGCCTGTCGCTCAAAAGATAAGCTGAAGCCGCCGGCGTTATCAGCAATCCCACCACCAGGATCACCCCGACCATGCTCACTGCGCTTACCACCACCAGCGAAACACATGTGGTCAATGTATAGTCGATCAGCAGAACAGGCATCCCAATAGAGGCTGCCATTACCGGATCGAAGCTGGTCAACTGAAATTGCCTGAAGAACAGCACAATCACTGACAGGACTATTCCCGCCGATATGGCAGCAACCCACAGATCGGAATCCGCCACACCAAGGACATCTCCCATTATGAAGTGCATCAAATCGATGTGTATATAGCCTCTGAATACAGAGACCAGGACCACTCCGCCGGCAAACACACCCGTGTACATTATGCCTATGGCGGTGTCATCTTTTACCCGGGAGAATCGCGATACAAAACCGATTGACGCTACCGTAATGAGAGCTGCGATCAATGAGCCAACCAACATAGCCGGGGCATGAGCTTCCGTGTTGAAAAGAACCTTCATGAACAAATAACCGCCGGCCACTCCTGCAATCATCGCGTGGGAAAGGGCATCCCCCAGAAAAGCCATGCGTCTTAAAATGACCAGACATCCTACAACACTGCACACAATGGCGGCAATGGATCCTCCGATGAGAGCTTTCTGAAAAAAGGTTTCTCTCAGAGGTGATATAAGCGCTTCTAGCAGGACATCAAGCACAACGCCCCCCTGTCTCATCCATCGCTGAGAATATCTTCAGTTTCCCTTCATAAACTTCACTGAGCAATTCCTGGTTCAAGACCTGTCGGGGAGGGCCGTAAGCATACAGTCTCTGTTTTATGAGCATTAGCCGGTCAAAATATTCGGCGGCTGTGGTCAAGTCATGGTGGACAACAACCAGGGTTCTTCCTGTGGCCTTCGCCCTTTCCAGCACATCCAGTATCGCCCTCTCCGTGGCGGCGTCCACACCTGCAAATGGCTCATCGAGAAGCAAAATTTCAGAGCCTTGGGCAAGCGCTCGGGCCATGAACACTCGTTGTTGCTGACCACCGGAGAGTCTACCGATCTGCCTGTTTCTGAAATCCGACATTCTGACCATCTCCAGGGCATCATCAACTATCTCTCGATCCTCTTTTCCGGGGTCTTTCCACCAGGGGATGTTTGGATAGCGTCCCATCATGGCCACTTCGTGAACCGTAATGGGATAGTCCCAATCAACTGCGCCTCTCTGAGGAACATACGCCAGTTGTCCCTTAGCCTTTTCAATCGGTTTACCAAGCAATTCGATTGAACCCAGATCAGGTTTCACAAATCCCAGGATTGCCTTAACAAGTGTGGATTTTCCTGCGCCGTTAGGGCCTATTATCCCTACCAGCAATCCCTGCTCAACGCTCACATTTACATTTAGCAATGCTGGACGAGGTCCGAAGCTCACCGTAAGGTTCTCAACTTTTATTGCGGGAATCCTGCCTTGTTCAATGCTCATTTTGATCCACGACACTTGTGACAGGCTCTACATCCAACCTGAAGGTCGATGCTATCTTGGCGCCCGGATCAGCCCAAAAAGTCCTGTCCATTAATTCGGTGTGAAAGCGGAATAATTGAACCCTGACGGCGCCCGCGGTTTTGAGGGTTTCGTGAGGCGGATTGACCTCGAGCAGAAATTCGTTGGGACCAATTAGCACACTATTAATATTATCAATGGTTATAGATTGTCCGGCAGCGGATGAATCCCTGAGACTCAAAATGTCCATCCCGTTGAGCTTTAGAGTCAAAGCGTTACCTGAACCGTCCAGGGTATTGGGCTCATAAGGGTCTCTCTGGGAGCTGAAAGATGTTGTTATAACCACCTTATAATCTGACTGGTCTGTTTCGGTTTTCAGGGCTACTGGCTCCGAAACGGTCTGCCTGGCATTCATGTAAGAAGTAAGACCGCCTACCAGGACTACCCAGATCATTATTGCGATGAGTGGTCTCATTTCTGGAAAAACCTCACCTTAAAGCGCCTACTATTGTCAGAACGTTCTCACGCATCATACCGATATAGGTCTCGCCTGCCGACCCTGCCACACCCATGGAGTCTGAATACAGTTCACCGCCAATCCTGACTCCGGCCTCTCGAGCTATTTCCCTGATAAGCTTGGGATTCACGCTGCTTTCCACGAACACTGACTTGACACCCAGGCTCTTTATGGAGTCTACAACTGCCTTGAACCTTGACGGGGTCATTCCAGCCCCAATTTCAGAACCGGTAGACCACCCCAAAGGAGCCTGATTCTTGAAGTCATATTCCTGAGCGAAATAATTGAACGCATCGTGACTGGTAACCAGAATCCTTTGTTGCAACGGAATCAGATGGACCATTTGGCGAATCCACGAATCCAGTGTACGTAATTGGGCGAGATATAATTTGGCCCGCGCCTCGATATCCCATTTTATCGAAGGATCAACAGAGGCAACACCAGACAAAATGTTCCTGACATAAATAGCCGCATTCTCAGGAGAAAACCAGGCGTGAGGATCAAGTGTTTTTTTGCCGTCTGTCTCCAGGATTAAAGGTTTGACACCATCAGCCGCTGTAATAATAGGTTTGCCCGCATCCTTGGCCAGTGTGGCCATCCAGTTTTTACCCTCCAGGTTGAGACCATTCTGAATGCACAACGTGGCCCTAACCGCCATTTGAGCGTCCCGCGGAGTTGGCATGTAAGTGTGAGGGTCTGCGCCGGGAGCTAAAACGCATTTCACTTCGAAGGAATCACCAACAATGTTTCTAGTAAAATCAGCTAGTTGAGTGGTTGAACATAAGATTGAAGGCTTTTGCGCCGTTTGCTCTGATGAGCCATGAGCGTCCCGTTGGAACACGCTAAAATTAGCAAACGAAAGCAATGCAAACGTGATGAATAAAATCTTGTGTAGAAATGACATCTTTAAAAGCTGCCTAGTCAGAGTGTCGGTCACTAGTTGAAAATTTAAGAAGACAGGTTCTGGTAGACGATCCTGGCGCCGATAGCTATCAGGACAACGCCGCCTATGCGCTCCGCCCATTCCCCAAGGTGCGCGCCTGCTTTTTTGCCGATTCTCGTCCCAATGAAAGTCATGAGCAATGCCGCTACCCCGATAACGGCAGCCGGCCCCCATATAGTCATGCCAATCAGGCTGAAAGAGACTCCGATTGCCAATGCGTCCAGACTGGTAGCGATTGACAAGCCCACAAGGCTCCATCCCCTGGTGGGATCGTAGCCCTTTACACGCTCTTCCGAATCCTTCGAGTCAACTATCATCTTGACACCAAGACCTGTCAGAATGGCAAACGCTATCCAGTCATTGACACCGTACATGTATTGAGAAACCGCTGCCCCGCCAAACCAGCCGATTATTGTCATCATCGACTGAAATAGGCCAAAGTGCCACGTCAGTCTGAAGGTATGGCGCATGGTAACATCCTGAAGGCCCCCCGAAACGGCGGCGGAAACTGCAAAAGCGTCCGCTCCCAGGGCTATCGCAGTAATTAGAAGAGTGATATTATCCAATCTCGGGAGACTCCTTTTATGAAGCTTCTTTGCCCATAAAATTGTTTACAGCACGATATGGGCATCGTCAAGCAATGCATGATGTCAAATTGAGAACATCATCCGTTAACATCAAATCTTTGTTTGATGATTTATTGACAATTCGGGGGGCCGGCTTTTCATGAAGATTGGTGATATTTTCCGCAAAAGTTGTTTGGGATCTCCGATTCCACCGTCTGGCCATAAAGAAGTTGACCACATCGGGAAATTGCAACAACCCTCCTTAGACTCATGGGGAAAAGACCAAAGTTATAAAAAGTGTCATTTTCATGAACTTTGGAAATTCGAGGATACACATTTCTGGTTCCGTTACAGAAATGATTTGATCGCCTGGGCGCTTGCACACTTTTGGGGAACATTCGAAAATTTTCTGGAAATAGGATGTGGCAACGGCTATGTGTCGGGCCATCTTGAGAAACTTTTCCCGTCGTCTAATTTTGTAGGAATTGACTTGTTCTCGGAAGGCTTATCCTTTGCGAAACGTCGCTCACAAAGGATGTTGTTGGCCCGTATGGATTTTAGGCATCCTGGGTTTAAGAGCATGTTCGAAGTTGTTGGACTCCTCGACGTCCTGGAACATATATCCGATGATCGGGCGGCTCTGGAAAGTCTCCACGACATTATGAAACCCAGCGGATGCGTAATCATAACCGTTCCACAATATCAGTGGATGTGGAGTGAGTCCGACAGGATTGCCTGCCACAAGAGGCGCTATTCCAGGAGGGGATTGTCGGATAAACTCTCGGAAGCGGGCTTCACTATTGTCTACATTACATCTTTCATTTCCCTGCTGCTTCCAGTTCTGTTTTTTTCCAGGCAATTACACAAGCTGTCCGCAGGAAAATCAAATCTGAACGAGTTGAACATATCTCCGCTGGTGAACAGAGTCTCTGGAATGATTTGCAATCTGGAGGGAATGATTCTGAGGAAGGGCTTCTCGGCTCCTTGCGGAGGCTCACTACTGGCAGTGGCTGTCAAGTCATCATGATTTCTCGGTATGCTCGTGAGTCCAAGTCCCGGCCCTTTAACAATAGTGAAACTACAGCAACTGGTTTATGGGAAAATCTAAAAAAATCAGCTGATGGAATTCTTGGAGAGCTTTTCATGGAATAAGAATTTTTGAGTCTCAACAACAGTTGAAGATTCTCCTTGAGCGCCTTGACTAGTCGCCGTCTATCCTGTTATTGATAACGTGACTGGATGCTAACGGAACGCGGTGTAAATCCGTGGCGGTCCCGCCGCTGTAACCGGGGACAATTCCCTGTAAACCACTGTCCGGCAAAAACCGGATGGGAAGGAAGGGAGGAGATTGACCCGGAAGCCAGAAGACGAGCTTCCACTCACGGGGTAAACTAATGGAAAAGGTAGCCCCTGTCTCCTTTAATGGAGGCAGGGGCTTTTTATTTGGAGAAAATGAGAGCGCTAATACTGAAAGAGATTGGTCGGCTTGTTTGCGAAGACATCCCTGCCCCTGTCCCAAGATCCGGAAAAGTGTTGGTTCGGGTGACTCGCTGCGCCTTGTGCCGCACCGACGCAAAAATGTTCTTCCAGGGTCACCGGGATCTAACACTACCCAGAATCTTGGGGCATGAAATATGCGGAATCAGGGAAGATACCGTAGAACGTGTTGTAGTTTGGCCCGGTGAGTCATGTGGGATGTGCAGCTTCTGCAGATCTGGAACTGAAAACCTATGCGACTCAGTCAGGATTCTCGGATTCAACACTGACGGTGGTTTGGCCCAGAAAGTCATCATTAACGAGTCATCTCTAGTCAAGATTCCGGATAGCCTTTCTGACGACGCCGCATGTCTGGCCGAACCAATGGCATGCGCCATCAACGCAATCGAACAGCTCAAACCAGGGAAAGGCGACAGACTGCTGGTTTTCGGAGGAGGAAGTGTCGGATTGCTTTTGGCTCTGGCGGCAAAGGTGTTTGGGCTAACACCTTTCATAGTGGAGACCAACCCCGCCAAGCTTAGGAAAAGTCATACTTTTAGGGAGAGCATGGCTGTGAGCGCAAGTGAGTCTGTCAAGTCCGACTGTTATGACCTGGGAATCAACGCATGTCCATCCACAGACGCAGTATTGCAAGGAGTCACAAGATTGCGGAAAGGCGGCCGGTTTTGTCTTTTCAGCGGATTAAACCAAAATGAAACCGTGCCTGTAACTTTGTTAAACGAAATCCATTACCGGCAGCTACATCTCGTCGGAGCTTATGGATGCGCCTTGAGCAACATTAAGTCAGCTGTAAGAATACTTGATGAGTTTCGTGACACTGCCCTGTTGATTGTCGAGAAAAAAATCAGCCCGGAAGAAGTGACTGATGCCATGGAAGAAGTCCTAACCGGCCTGGCGCTCAAGATTGTAACCGAGATTTCCTGCTTCGACGACTGTCGTAAAATTCACTAACCAGAAGACTTTATAATGGAGCCTTGATCATGGATGAAAACAGAAAGAGAGAATTTGGAAGGTTGATTTCAGCGGTGGCGCTTGGAAGACGTCTGACTCGGGAAGAGTCTCGTGAGGCATATCGGCAAGTGATAATGAATGAGCAGCCGGAGCTTCAGCAGGGGGCTTTCCTTCTGGCTCACATCGCCAGTAGACCTTCCACTGAAGAACTCGGCGGAGCGTGGGAAGCATTGGACCTTTATGACACTGCCAAAATAGATATAAAGACCCAAGGCCCTGTTTGTGATATCGTCGGCACAGGATCAGATAAACTCAAAACTGTAAACTGCTCCACACCGGCCGCACTGATAGCCGCCGCTGCAGGCTTGCCCACCGCAAAAAAGGGGGCCAGACTTGTCACGGGAGTCTCAGGCGCTTCCGATATACTTGAAATATTAGGGGTTAATATAGACGCCCCTCTAGCCCAGGCGGAGAAATGCCTGGATAAATACGGGATTTGCTATCTTCCAGGTGAGGCTTTCCTGAAATCAGGATGGGCCAGGCTCATAACTTCGATGAGATTCACATCCGCTTTCAACATAATAGGCCCTATCACAATGCCTTGCGCTCAGACCAACTCTATCGTCATAGGCGCTTATTCCCGGACAGTGTGTGACCAGTTGGTGTCAGTGCTCAGAGAAATTGGTATACCTCGAGCCCTTGCGCCCTATGGAATGGTCTTCAACCATGACGACAATGAGGGCATGGACGAATTTTCTCCATGCGGCCCCACCAGGGTAGTAGAGTTAATCAACGGCAGAATCCGGTCCTATGAAGTTACCCCCTCTGACTTTGGCATAAAAGACACAGATTTCAAAAATATAGCCAGCCGAGTCAATGCAGAGGGTAACGCCGCTGCAATCCGTGAAGTCCTCTCTGGTTATTACGATACGCCTCTGGCTGACTTTTTCTGTATGAATGCCGCTTCAGCCCTCTACATTTCAGGCCTGGCAAAAGATTACCTTCAAGGAGTAGAAATGTCTCGTAAGGCATTGTCTGAAGGCAAAGCTCTTGAGAAGCTTGGCCAATTACTGGAATTTCAGGGTTACAATTAAACTGGACAGGCCAACATATTCCCTGATGAGGCTTTGGGGAATCTTTGGAGACCGGACTGTTTGATTATATTTCGGTGCGTGGTATCAATATCGGTCAGCAATCTTTGCAAGAAAGACAACTCATCAAGGACGGTCCATGGATTCGATAGCAGATCTGCATTCTTACCTGGAGAGTTTCGTTCATGGCGAACACTCACAAGATACCGGAATGCTTCACTGCACGGACAACACGACGAAAGTTGAGATTGCCGAAATTGACGGAACCGGCGTTCGCAAATACATCAACGAATTCTGGACATCCAAACAGAGGCAGGCGTCTTCCATACACGAGTTATCATACAGGGCCTGCTTCAAACCGCAATTACCGGGTTTTTTCATTGAACTACTATCGGAAAAAGGTTCTATGATATACGATCCTTTCAGTGGACGGGGCACCACTGTTGTCGAGGCAGGGATTCGTGGACGAACAGTAGTATCCAACGATATCAACCCATTGAGTCAAGTCCTTACCCGCCCCAGGTTTGAAGCCCCAACCATCAGCCAAATCAAACAAAGATTATCGACCATCCGGATAGAAGAGAATCTGGAACCCGGTATCGATTTGTCAATGTTCTTTCATGAGAAGACACTCGACGAAATCCTCTCGCTCAAAGAATACCTCAGAGAAAAAAGTCTTGCCGGTCTGGACGACAATGTTGACCGGTGGATAGCCATGGTCGCAACCAACAGATTGACCGGGCACTCCAGGGGGTTTTTCTCCGTTTACACTCTTCCACCCAATCAGGCGGTTTCTCCCGGAAGACAGAAGAAGATCAACCAAGCCAGGAATCAGACACCTGAACAAAGGGATGTCATAGAAATCATAACAAAGAAATCAGCGAGTCTCTTGAGATCCGTGACACGGAATCAGTTGGAAAACCTCACAAACGCCGGCCGCTCGGCCTTGTTCCTGAACCGTGACGCAAGGCACACTCCTGAGATTCCATCAGATTCTATACAGTTGGTTGTGACATCTCCCCCTTTTCTGGACGTAGTCCAGTACTACAACGACAACTGGTTAAGATTGTGGTTCAACTCCATTAGCGCCAGTGAAGCCGCACCAGAAATTACCATGGCCAGGAAAGTTGGAGAATGGTCAGTATTCATAAGGTCGGTATTCCAAGAACTCTACCGTGTGGTGAAGCATAAAGGGTGGGTGGCTTTCGAGGTGGGTGAAGTTAGAAATCGAACAGTCAACCTTGATGAGCATGTTGTCCCGATCGGAATTGACACTGGCTTCGAATGCCACGGGATCGTAGTCAACTCACAGAAATTCTCCAAGACTTCAAATATATGGGGGATAAAGAACATGCAATCAGGTACCAATTCGAACAGAATCGTACTCTTTAGAAAGACTTAAATCTTCCACGAAGTAGCGCCCTGCTCGGTGAATCGAGTGGTGTAAACACGTCCTACGCCGTTCTTTAGCGCTACCTCCAGTTTGGGTCTACTCAAGGGATCGGCCACCAGTATCATGAACCCTCCTCCGCCAGCCCCTGAAATTTTGCCGGCATAAGCGCCTGATCTGAGCGCTCGATCGTAAATATGATCA
This sequence comes from uncultured Desulfomonile sp., assembly GCA_964528855.1. Classification (GTDB taxonomy): domain Bacteria; phylum Desulfobacterota; class Desulfomonilia; order Desulfomonilales; family Desulfomonilaceae; genus CAITZA01. The sequence continues at coordinate 19,075 of CAZGVM010000006.1, forward strand.
ATCTCAGGGTTGGAAACCTTGGATGCGGTCCTTTTCTTGGCCTCCCAACCGCGACGCATTACATCGGCAAACCGCCCGATATTACCAACCAGAAGAGACTCTTTCATCTCAATCGCCTCAGTTTTTACCTCATGCATGGCCTGAACTGATTCCATCTTCATTCGAGATATATTATCAGACTGCTGGTTGATTATTTGAGATGAATCCCTTGAGTTACCGGTGTAATACAGGATTATGGAGGCCTCCAGTTCTGAGATCACGCTGGATTTTATCCTGAGTGGGTTCACTATCACTCTGTCATCCGAATAAAATTCCATAAAGTTGAAACCCCCAAAAGTCGCTGCGTATTGGTCCTGCTTGCCACCGGAGAGCCTAAGATCATTGCGCTCAATCTGGTAAGCGAGTTGAGCCAGATCATATTCTCCAAATGGCAATTTTAGCAATTCAACAAACGCCTGAAGCATTGCTACAGTCAAAGTCGAGGAGGCTCCAAGCCCTGACCCTAGTGGTGATTCACAATATGTGGTCAAAGTCAAAGGTATTGGTTCATTGTGGTTGTAGTCGCTAATAACCCTGTCATATACTCCCTTGTGCAGGATAAGTGCGCCTGGCGGTTTCGCCGATTCTCCGACGGAATACTCAAATGATTCAGCAAAATCCAGGGCTTCAAAACATATCCGACGGTCGCTTCTCATTTTTATGAATGCATAGGCGTACATGTCGATGGTGGCATTCATTATGAATCCGCCGAAAACATCACAGTATGGGGAAACATCCGTTCCCCCTCCAGCGAACCCTAATCGAAGCGGGGCTCTGGATCTAATTATTTCCTGTTGCAATTCAGTATCTTAATTCAGTTCGCATGGTAAGCCAGAGGGCTTTCTAAACCCAGCCTGTCCAGAATGGCAGAGGTCTTTCCTCGTCCTGCATTGAATGAAAGGTTTTTCTCAATCCAGTTGAAGGCGTTGCAAGAAATCTTGTTCCACAAAACCGGGTCGCTATAAACTCTGACGACACTGTTTGCAAACGATTCCTCATCGTCAACGACTATAATGTGCTCCCCGGATACCACATTAAATCCCTCAGCAGAGGCCGATGTCGCAACGCAAGGAATTGCGTGACTCATTGTGACCGCCACCTTGCCCTTTATGCCCGCTCCATATCTCAGAGGGGAAACCCCTACCCTCATTCTTGACATCAACGCACCTAGATCCGCCACATATCCGGTGACAATTATGTCTTCAGACTGAAGAGAGCAAATTTCCGCTGGTGGATTGCTACCGACTATGTAAAATTTTATACTGAGCTCCATCTGTCTGATCCTGGGAAATATATCTTGGATGAAATAATGCACAGCGTCTACATTCGGAGTGTGCTGGAAGCCTCCGAGAAAGAAAATATCACTCCTGGACTCAAAAGGATCTTGAGAGCCTACCGCAGGGTAAATCCAGTCGAACACTTCTACATTGGAAACTGATATTTCACGACTTAGAACTTCGCGTTCAATGTTACTGTGGACAATGGCGCAATCAACTTTCTGAATCACTTTTAGCTCCATGTGTTTGGTCTTCAGGGCTGAACGTCCAAGTTTCTCAGAACTCTCTACCGCCGACTGTCGCATCTCCCTTAAATGATGCAAATCTGCAGTATCCAGAATTATCGGAATGTTTGGCGCCACTGTTTTGATCTGAGCAAAATATTTCTCGGCAACCCAACAACGGAAGATCATGACCAGATCAAATTGAACTGAATTTAATTTCCACCATCGTTCGAAATTCTCCATGTGCGGATGAACCTGGCATTCAATTCCATTTCGCTCCAGGTTTTCCCTGTAACTTCGATTGTCCGCAAAATTTTCAGGCAGGAAAACTACCCCAAACCCGAGGCTCATAAAAACTTTAGCCATGTTAAAGGTGAAGACCGAACCGGCATCCCTGTCGGGCTCCGGAATCTTGTGATCTATAAACAGGACGCGGGCGGGCCTGTTTCTGTCCCTTCGTCTCTGAACGTCCGTCCCCGAATCGCCAAAACCTGATAGCTTGTCCCCCCATCGTTCCAAAAATTTCTCCTGATTGGCGATCTGGGTCTTTTTTACTCCAGAATTCAAGTCCGTGCCGCAAGAAACACCCTCAAAATGGATCAAAGACGACAAAGGCTGGTACCAGACCTGACAACCGGACTCCCTCACTTTGAATGCAAGGTCTGAATCTTCACAATATGCTGGAGAATAGATCTGCTCAAACTTTCCCACACTATCGAACAGGTCTTTGGGAATAATGACCGAGGCCCCGGAACAATAGTCTACCTGTCGGGCATAATTGTATTCCGGCCTTGAAGGATCGTCTCCACGACCGTAGTTCCAGGCAGAACCGTCATTCCAGACGATGCAGCCGGCTTCCTGCAACCTGCCATCCGGATAAATAAGTTTTGACCCTACCATACCTGCATCAGGCATGTTCTTGAATGTATCGACCAGTTCATCAAGCCACCCGCTCAGGACCAGAGTGTCGTTATTTAGAAAAACGAGATATTTTCCAGCAGCCAGATCGGCCCCCCTATTGCATGATGTTACAAAACCGACATTCGAATAATTTCTGAAATATGTTATGAAACTGATTCGTTCCATCCAGTATGCGGTATCGTCATCCGAGCAATCATCTACCACAATGATCTCGCTTGAGATCCGACTCCGGCTCTCCTGAAGGGATTTGATACAGTTCAGTGTGTAAATAACTTTGCCATGGCACGGTATTATTATTGACACCTCCGGATTCTTTGGCGGCGACTTCAATCCACCTAAAGCGGTAAATCTTTCTGAATATATTAGTCCCAGCACTTCAGCAGGGTTTTCGACCAGTTTCGGACTGTCAGGCTCACTGATTGCACGTTCCTCACAGGATTCAATGACTTTCATGCGCCGTCTTATTCCGTCTAATCCTTCAGTCGCCAGAATTCTGGCGCCTTTGATGCCGGTGTTTAAAATACCGTTTCCCCTGGAGAAAATTTTCGGCGCAAGTCGCTTGATTTTTCGAAAAGACCTGAATGTTTCTAAGAGGATGTGTGGAGGCCTATCCGACTCAAGGGCCACAGACTGAAGTAGTTCTGGCTCTGGACTTTGGGCATACTGACTTGGATGGCTGATTGCCTCTCTCCTTAATTCATTTGAAAGACCCTTCCTGGTGAGGTGCGCCAAAAATTCAATCTGGCGCTGCCCCATTTCGTCCGTATTTTTCTGGTCGATCTGACACTGAATCATTCCGGGAGCATTTGATTGACTTGAGTCTTGATCAAATTCCCGCTGGTCAAATGTAACTCCCCCTACACACACAGTTTTTGATTTTTCAACCAACAGGTCCTTTTCATCCAGTAGCATGGATGTCTGCAGGACCTTGTCCCAATAATTCAGGTCCATTAGAAGATAGTTCCCAAGAACAAAATGCCTGCCCTTGCTATCATCAATGAAACGGAATCCCTTATGTTCCCTATTCCCGATGTCCGTTTGATTTCTGGAGACGATGGTGATCCCGTCGAACAAATCGATGTTGATAAAATCGAAACGTGAATTATTATTGCTGAGAATTCCCCACTTACCATTCTGTCGAGGCAAAAAGCAGGAGTTGACTAATAAAAACGCTCCCCGCTCACTCAATTTTGCAAACCATGATTGCAGGATCTTTGACGCCTCACCATTCAAACCTGAAGCATCGACACACACAAGGTCCAGCGAACCGTTTTCGAAACTTTCCACAGGCTCATCAGGGAATGATTCGGTCAAGGAAGAAAAACCCGAATATCTGTTGTCATGATATTCAAGGAAGTTCTCCGACAGTCCTGCTCCCAGGTCACGAGTAGGAATTCCGCTTCCGGCTTGATAAAATCCCCAGCATCGTCCGCCTGCCGACAATGATTGCATGCTGAAGCAGGCGCTGTCGTAAAGTGTCCCCCCCCCGATCATGGGCATTACGAGACTGGCTGGCTGAAGGGTTTCAATTATGTCGGCAATGGCAGGACAGTAGCAAATTTCGTTACGGCCCGAGGAGAGCCACATCGGATGACAGGATGTCACATCACAATCTGGAATGTTTGTCATGATAGAGACCACATATTTTCAATGATGAAAGACTTGATTTTTAATTTATAATGCGTCTGTTCTGGTCAATAACTTCCAGTATCAGGTTATTGATGAGGGCGGGGGTATTTTCCAGGGGCATTGATTTCAGGAGATCTTCCTGTTGTTCAGATATAAGTTTCTGTCTGTCGGTTTCATTGAATAGGATCGACTCCAGTAAAGGCCACAATTCATCTGACATCCGAACTTGCGGAACATGAGAATCTGGAATTACGAATCTCCCGGAAAAGGATTCAGCCCCCAATGAGGTGGACTCACCGGTCAGGATCAGAGGTTTCCCATTCAGGACTATATCTATGAATCCGGTCGTCCAGCAATTTACTCCAACAGCCAGGTCGCAAACAGAAGCCAATTTGTCGAAGTCGGTTGTAGCCGGCACGATTATGTTTTCACTGTGATCCCCTGCTTCAGATATGAGTTGATTATGCACTGAAGAATCATCAGCGTGAGTTTTGGATTTCCAGATAACAGCGACTTCTGCTTGCAAGTCTGAAGGAATGTTGGCAACAGCCCTGATCCAGGAAATTGTCTCGGACGGGTCCGAAAACGGAGTCAAGCTCTCGTAAAACGAATTTGTTACCGCAAAAACAAGTTTTTTGCCGTCAGGCAACCCCATCTCTTCTCTCAGGCTTTTCGTCACATATGATCGGTTCCCATTTGTCTGTTTCAAATAGTGCTTTGGGGAACCGATCACTCGAAAATTCGACTGGTCCAGTCGCTCATCAGGAATGTGATGCTCCATGAGCAGGCCAACTCTTTCAAGATGAGTCCACGGTGGGCGTAATTCCAGGTTGGAACTGTGAGGAACCGCTATTACGGGGATTCCGTGCTTCCGGGCCTCCTGTGCCAGAATTATAGACTCAGGAACATCATAGGCGGCGGTTATGAGAGCATCGAGATTAATTTCTGAAAAAATTTCTTCCGCATGGTCAACAAAACGGCACAATTGAGGCCAACGCCTGAAAAAGATGTGATTGAACTGGAATTTAAGCCACCTGTTACGAAAAATGAAAAAATATTCCTCGAACATTTCACCCTTGGAATCGTTTAACTTCCTGTAGGCAGTTTTAAATAATCCCTCATAAGGATGCCCCACTGAATTGTCTGACGGAATTCCCAATGGAACAATCCTGCAACCTGTAGACTCGAGTTTCGCAATCCTTGCTTCATCATTCCACAGAGAAAAACCGGTTACTGAGAATCCCATCGAAGCCAAAAGCCTGATGTAATAATGATGGTCGTTGATAACATCCACCAAAATCCCAATATGTGGTGATTCGGGATGAGTTGCAGAATTTTTGTTCCCTTGCGGTATGTGGTCAAATTCTCCAGCCTGACGGCTGTTTCTTGCTATCTTGGGGATGCGATTGCTGAAATGGTACTGTTCAGGCGCAATCAGTGGGATCGCAACCACAGGAATCCCTTTCTGCCTGCAAAACTCGGCTATCAGGCAGGCGTGTATTTCGGTATTTTGGGGATGGAATTCAATAGGCTGATCAAACGATGAGATAAGGACGCATCTTCTTACAGCCATTAGTTGTGTCAACCTCTCAAACAAAACATTCAGGTAAACAGAATCCTGGAAAAAGAACCTCAAACAACTTCGATCCAAGTCCGGAATACAATGAGATTTATAGATGAGCTCTCTCTCAAAGTGTTCAGACCATGACTCAGTTATCAAATTGCCCTGCCTGGTAGCATTCTCTATGTCATCGGGCTCCAACAAGTCCCATGCGTTGACAAAAGCTATGCCGTTGTTCTGAAGAATAACACTGAGATTCACCTTGAAACTTATGACCATGGTCCCATCGAGCTTGCCTATTCCCAGTCTCAATATTTTGTTCAATTGAGCCATCGTGAAGGCAAAACATACGGTTGATCCAAAAAACGGGTATCTGGAAACATTTGCCTGATATTCATTTTGCCGCGATTTCTTTATTTGTGACATGATGACCTCAAAATAACTTTAAGATTTTAAATATTTTAGCGTACATCAGGGACTTTAATGAGATTAATAGGCAGAATTATTCAGTAATAGTTTAAATTAAAAGATATTTAAGTACGGCACACTTCAAAATGTTTTGATCAGGTGTGGTGATATTTGACTCGTTGCATTTGAAATGCAACGCTCATCATGGATCAGAAGTCTAGGCATCCAAATTTCCTGAAAACGAAATCGCCTTTAATGCCTTCATCCAGCATGATCACTTCTGAAAAACCTTTAGATAAAGCTTTTTGGCAGATTGTCTCCGGTTCTGGACGGCTGTGGCTCGTTCTTGTTGGATCCTTGTAAACACCATAGCCGTAGTATCGAGTTTCGCAGTCCATGTCGGGCAAACCGTCCAACATGGCCATTCCGGTAATCGCAGGCACGATAAAGGGGATGGTCCTGCAAGCTTTCAGAAATTTCCAGAAAGGCTTATTGGATTTTGGGATATAAATGAGAGTCTTTCTTTTTTCCCGGATCGGCAATCGGGACAATTCTTGAAGTTTAGCCATTAATTTGTATCGCCCAGGCATCACAAACTTCTCTGAGGGAAAAATAACTTCCCCGTTTGACCCCATCCATGAAACTCCGGAGGACTGATCGTTTCTTGAAACCTGAATCCGATTTGTCTCCGGGTAGGTCTGCTCTCGGTCAATGCTGTATGTCAGCAGACATCTTAACTGACGTTGTCTGTAACTGAATGAATTGAAAGACTCGAGAGCGTTCATCATAGCCGTAGCCAGAATCACAATGGATACCATTGCGATCGCAACGTGTCTCAAGAGGGTGTTAGATAGATTCGTCCTTATGAGTTCACCCCGGCTAATTCCGGTTTCTCCATAATACCCATGAACCGGTCCAGGTTGGCCATGATGAGACATATTGACAACCATTTCTGAAAATCGGAAAAATAGGCCGCAGATCCTCCTGGAATTGCCATCAAAAGGCCAGGGAGCAGCCCTGTCAGACTGACCACAACAACACACTCAACATCCACTATTTTGTTGGAGATTATGGCGTCCTTCAGAGAACCCAATTTCGTGAGACCCAGCTCATGCGTCTTTAGAAGAATGAACACCCATGACCAGAAAAGCTCAAATATCGGGAACCATGGCCACCATTCCTGCTGGACAAAATTTCTGATGTAGTGAAAAGGTTCTAGTGCAAGACCCGGTGTATCGCTTGAAATGGTCGAGTTGATTACCAGAACAAAAATCAGCGCATTCATAGCCGCAAATAACAAACTAAACTTCTGCGAGAACCGGCCGATGCGGATGGTCAGGTAAGCTGTCACAATAAATGATAAAATCATCAATGATAACTTAAACAACCCGACAACCGCCAACATGACACCGACAGTCCAAAACAGGGCCACATCGGCTAACTTCGAATCATTCGGATTAAGTGTTGAGATGATCTTCCATAGATGGAGAGCAATAGAAGAGAATAGGAAAAAAGCAGTTAACCCAAGAGCATACGATTCGGAAATCAGTTGGGAATTTCCACCGTAGATTTTAGCTGGAACAATCCCCAGGTGAGCCAGGATGAGAGCGATCCAAAAAAAGTAATTCGATCTCAGACCCCCATCAGATGAGGATTCCGTTATGAACACCACCTTGTATGTTAGCGTAAAAACCAGCATGCTGTTCAAAAAAAACGGAATGAATATTATTGGGAAACCGAGATTGTAAAATTGCAGCAAATCCATTTTCAGGATCCTTGAGAATTGAGCGAATAACCAATGTGACCCAAAATGGTAAGGCAGATACGGGATCCCATCCAGACCTGTGCTGGGAGTTCCATAAGTATTCATCATGTTTGCGACTGAAACGTGAAAAAGAGTATCGATTGGCGGCTCTCCGACAAGCAACATCTCATTGAACAGGGGGGTCTGATATCCTGATCCAAAAGCGACCAACCCGACCCACAAGGAAAAAGGTGCGCTCAGCGTTACGAACAACAGGCAGGATACCCAACTGAACCCTTTTATCCACACAAACATAGTTGCAGTTAATGACATTACCCCGACTGCTCGAACCAATAGCTCGATGTCAAATGACACGAAAGTTGTCAACATTCCCAAAATGGTCATCAGTAACAAGGCGGATAGATATATCGCAGCGTCCGGAATTCTTCTCTTTATCCCCGTATTGGGCGCTAATATTCGCCAAACCGGACCGGAGCATGTCAAAAACCAGCTCAAGGACAAACATTTTGTTAATTCTGAAAAATGGCTATCCTCAAATTCCAGTCGAGAAAAATAATAAATTGCAGCTACACCGGACGAAACCATGACTGAAAAAACCGCCATTGTAGCCAGATCATCAAGACATATCCCAGCGCCACTTTTTCTAACAACCTCGGACTCTTGAAGCGGAAAACCACTCAATATATCAGATCCCAGCGCAGCGCAGTCCCTTTAGGGAGATCCGTCTTGATCCTTTTGCCTACAACTTCCCTGAAGTGTTTGGGCGCCAGGCCGAGTCCCGGCCTGATCGAACGAAAGTTTTCATGCGACAGCGCCTGCCCTTTCTTCATATCTTCAGTGATGTAAAGCGAACGACGGAAAACTTTGGATGAAGTCTCCGATTTGGTTGGCCCGTAAGAAACACCCCCCAATGACTGCCAGGCTGTTTGAGTTTCCATGACAAGCATCTCCATTTCATCCGGTTCCAGGGAAAACTCGCTATCAACTCCACCATCATGCCTTCTCAAGGTAAAGTGCTTTTCTATAATGCTTGCTCCCATTGCCACTGCCGCCACAGCAGCGCCAATGCCCCTGGTGTGATCGGACAGCCCAACCTCGCATTCGAATATTTTTCTCATGTGAGGAATCGTCCGAAGATTGGATTCGACAGGATATGCAGGATATGCGCTCGAGCATTTAAGAAGGGCAATCTGCCTGCAACCGCCATTTTCTGCGGCAACAATGGCTTCTTCTATTTCGGGGACTGTGGCCATACCTGTAGAAATGATCAGAGGTTTACCGGTAGAAGCGATCCGTTCGATGAGAGGCGTGTCTACTATCTCGAATGAAGCGATCTTGTAGCATGGAACATCCAGGGACTCCAGGAAATCCAATGCTGATTCATCGAAAGGGGTGCTGAAGCACTCCAGACCCAATTCTCCAGCACGCTTCATAATGGGTTCATGCCACTCCCAAGGTGTGTACGAGCGTTGATACAACTCGTACAAAGACCTTCCGTGCCACAATGATCTGGGGTCCTCTATTGTAAAGTTCCTGCCGTTGAGATTTAACGTCAACGTGTCAGGTGTATATGTTTGAAGCTTTATGGCGTTGACTCCGCAACTCGCCGCAGCGCCGACAGTGGCAAGGGCTCTTGAAAGCGATTGATCGTGATTAGAGGACATCTCAGCCACGATAAAAGGAGGCTTATCAAGCGATATTACAGATTCGTTGATTTTCATGTTATTCTTTACCGACAAATTATTGACCTATTTGACATAAATGGTCTGGAGACGACTTAACTGAATTCAGGGATGGACTTGGCGGGAAGTGGCCTGAAAAACGTTCCAAGATTCACTATACACTTGTAATGTTGAGGTTATTTATTTTAGTCAATAGACGCTAAGCAAACAACTTTCGCTCCAAATCTCCGCTTAACCTGCTCCATTCTTCAGAAAGCAGGCTGAAGCCAAGAACGTGCTGAGGCAATCCGTTTTTTAAAGCATGCTCTCGAAAGACGGCTTCCTGGGTGAAACCGAGTTTCCTGTAGAGTGAGCAAGCCTTCTGGTTGGACGCAAATGATTCACAAAACAGTTTTCGCATGCCTAAGACTCTGAAGCACCAATCCAGTGAGAACCATGCCATCACGGAACCGCTTCCTCGACTATTGTGAGGCGATATCAAATAGTATCCCCAAAAGCATTTTCTGTTTTTTCGATCTATGGAACTGAAATTAATGAAAGCCTGAGGTGTTAGGTTTCGCTCAAGAATCAGGTGGCATGAGTCCTTGTCATCAAGGGCTTTTATGAACCACGCCTCATGCTCTGCAGCCGTAATTTCATGGTCGGTGTACATCACTTCCCTGACGTGCGCCTGATTACGCCAGAAAAGGACATTTAAACCGTCTGATTCTTCCAATCTCCTGATCGTGAATTCGGTTTTTATAAACATCTTCAAAAATCGAGAAGACACTGTGCGACTCTCCCGCATCCTAGACCATCGACCAATTCCATTCCCGTATGGGCCATCTTCCGCAGACGCTCGGAGTCCATCCGGTCCAGCGCCGCCAGATATTCCTCGGGGCCGGTCTTGGCAGTAAAAGGGATCAGTTCGATTGCACCGCTTTCAGCCAGATTCGTGGTCAATGATACCTGGTTGGCGGCTACGGGTTTTACGATTGCCGGCAATCCGAGACAGCATCGTTCCCATGAGGTCACACCTCCGGCTCCAATGGACAGATCAGCGCCGGCCATGAGTTCAGCCATGCAATTGGCAGGGAAATGCAATCTCAGCTTGGGACTGGACTTGCATACGGATTCTATCTTTGCCGAACATGGATTGGGCAACCCCACTACAACGTCTGCCAGAACATCTTCCCGGTCGAACATCCTGACTGCATGTAGCGCCTTCATGGTTTCGCCGCTGCGATCTACCGACCCAAAAGAAATTAGGATTCGCTTCATGTCCCCCATTCTTGGGGGAATAATTCTCCTGAACTCATGAAATTCAGGTCTCAATAATGCAAACCGTGGACCAAGCATTATTTCCGATTTGTGAGGGATGAGGGTCGAATAAACTTCCTTAGAATCCCCACGGATGTTCTGGTCCAGTAACAGGTCACAGTCATGAACTCTGTCTGCAATATCATCTATGACCATTATTTTCCCGACTCTGTCTCTCAGGCGCTTTTCCCATGTAGAATCAAGTAAATAATGATCCACTATCAGCCAGTCCGGCGCCATATCACTCAATACACTCAAAGTCTCATCTGCATCCCGGGTTTGATCAACATTCACCGAATGTTCACCATTGTCGTCATTAATGCGGTATTTTGGGGCGGCGCATAAAGGGGCAGTCCCAATAGTGAAGGTTTCCAGGCCATCGGTATCTAAAAGATTTATCGAGTTCCCGGGAAGATCACGACAAACAAACACCACTCGTGCGCCATGGCCGGACAATTCTTCTGCGAGAGCCCTGCAGCGCATTAGATGGCCGGCCCCGATCAGATCGGATGAATCGGTTCTGAAGACAACGAGCATTATGATAACTGAAATGTCCGATGAAAAATCACGGCGCACTGCCGGCGAATGGCTTCAGGTTTTTTCCAGCAGGAACCAGGTGATGTCGTCCTGGGGGAAATTTAAGTCACGGCGATAACAGAATCCGTAATCCATCAATCGTATTGAAGGGAAACGATCGATAAGTTCTCCGGCGAAATCCCTCTTGTACAAATGATCCGTTTGCCCTCGGTAATCAACCGCAACCGGTGTCGGGTTGTAATATTCGGCCAGGCAAATGTATTTGCTGGAATACGAAAAAAGTTTGTCGTACATGATGTCTAATTTTTCCGGATTAATATGTATTAGCAAACCCTTGGTCAGCACCAGCTCCCACTGCCTGTCAGATTCGAAATCAAGGGCGGATTCGTTAAATATTTCGATTCCCGGCATCTTGCTCAACTGCTCGACCGCAAAGCCGTTGATCTCGACGGCGGTCTTCCTGCAGGCTGGCAACAGCATATCAATCGCCAGAAGATTGAGACCTATGTTGGATCCAAACTCAATTACAGAGTTTACAGAGTCGGTTCCGGAGAGAATTCTCGCAAATAGGGCCAGATTGGCATTAAATGATCCGACGTTTCGTGCGGTATAATCATTTCCAAAGTTCCCATGCCATAAAGTTTCCTGTTCTGTACTGAACAAATCAGTCACAGTTCCGCTGCGGCCGCTTTCTGCGTAACGTGAGCGTTGATCGTCATCCATGAAGGGTTGTTCTCCATTATTTCAATGACTTCTTTCATTCGTAGCAAATGATCCTTCTTTGCCGTCCATGCCCCGAAAATGAGCTTCAAAAGACGGTAATCATCAACGGTATCCAGAGTAAGCCTGTAATTTGAGAAATCATGACTCGAGACATGGTCAACTATTTTATACCTGTCAGGATTTTCATAAATGTATGGTGTCACGTGTTCACGGTGATAAGGTTCTTTTGATTCCTTATGGCTGGCGATCAACGTCTCGCGATTGAGAACTTCAGTGTCAAGACCCCTGGGATATGTCCTTATCCGACAGTTTGATACCAGGTCAGCTTTCCTCGAGCCTGACATCATGTTGTTGAATCTGCTGACCATTTCCGCTACGATATCGGGATCTATGAGCGGGCAATCCGCTGTAATTCTCACGACATTGTCGGCTCTGAAGGTTTCAGCCGCACCAAGAAATCTGCCCAGAACATCATCCTCACTTCCCCTGAAGACAGCCGCTCCATTCTCTGAGGCGACTCCTGCAACCCTGTCATCACAGGGCTTTCCGGTAGTGGCGACCACTATGTCGTCAAACACTCCGGACTCCCTTAACCTTAATATGACGTGGGAAAGCACTTCCCTTTTCCCGAGACGAAGCAGGACCTTTCCCGGCAAGCGGCTAGACCCCATCCTTGCCTGTATTATACCTACCGTCCTGGTGGAATTGGCTCCTGTGGGACACATGCGCTTCAACTATTGTTGCCGTGGGACTAGAAGAAGATCCGGTAGCAATCCGGGCAAAAACAGGCATGACGATGCTGAACAAAGATGAAATGCCAAAGCTTTTCAAGGCGAAGGCGATTACGCACAAGAATTGTCATAATTGACTTTAGTGAGATTGAAATCACCGTCTTTGAGCAGTCTGCCGGCTGAATCGGTCATGAAGAGTTCCCGGTTTGTAAAATGGTCGCATATCTTTTGGAACTCGACGCTGGAAACTGCAACAGGATGCAAGATTTCATGAATTGATTTGTCCAGATATGTCAGGGGAAACTTGCCGTCATGTCTTCGGACTATCGATAGGCCCTCTTCTCTGGTGATTCTTTGCCTTCGAATGTGTAATGATGCAATGTCGGTAGCCCGGCCGAAACCGAACTTCAAAAACTTGAAATAATCGTGAATTCCAGTCTGGTAATTATCGAGGTTTTCATAATTGACCATCGAGCCTTCCACTGTCTTCTGGAAGGTTTCGAAGCCATAAGACTGCGAGCGCAATGCGTTTAGGAATCCGTCCCATGGTAGATAATGGCCGAGAAAAATGCCGGTAACTCCTACCTCTGCCAATTGTTCATCAGTAGGATAAGTGTAAGGAATGAGTTGTCTTGCCTCTATTCCATCCACACCGACAAGGTCCTCGACTTCCAGCCTCAACAACCCCCCGTATTCATACAGCCATTTCCTGGTGAGAAGATTATTTTGTGACGCTGCCGCAGGTCCTCCGTATTCATTCTGGGAATTTTCACCCCAAATTATTAATGGAATACGGTATTGCACTGCGACCCTTACTGGAATCGTGAATATCGCCGCATGTTCCGGCCATGATATGTCACCTACCCTGATGAGCCCGATCCTGTTAAGTTTCCTGCGGACGACGGGATTGGCGCTAAATTCCACGAGATCTATGCCGAGATTTTTGAGATTCTCCAGGTTTCTTCTACCGATATCGGACAAGTGACAGGTGGAAGCCGTGACACACAAAGGGTTCATGCCAAATTCGAGCATCTTCAGGACCTGGAAAACGCTGTCCTTCCCGCCACTGACAGGGATCACGCAGTCCCAGTAACTGCCGTTGCCCGAGCGATAGCGTCCAAGTATCTCCAGGAGTTCCCCTTTTCGTTGGTCCCAATCAATGTCTTTCCGCGACTCAAAGTTTCGGCAAGCGCTGCAAACCCCCGATTCATCCAGAGTCAAATCGGGCCTGGTTGACGGTGTAACACACCTGACACAATAGGTAATGCTCATTCTTTATCCTCCCTGTTAATAAAATGTGTCATCCACATGCTGTAATTATTGATTTAACGACCTTATCCAAAGACTCAGCCTTGAGACCCGGATATAGAGGCAACGTCAGAGCGCTTCTACCGTGGAGTTCCGATTCAGGATACATTCCGGGGGCAAAACCCAGTTTGCGATAATATGGCTGAAGATGGACCGGAGAATAATGGAGATTCACCCCGACCCCGGAAGCACGCAATTCATCAAATACCGCTCGATGATCTTTTCGAGCGGCATTGCCCAGTAAACGAACCACGAAGAGATGGTAACTTGATCGATTGCCCGGTAAAAGCGACTGAATTTTTAGAGGTAGACCGGCGAGTCTTTTTCTGTATTGTTGCGCCAAGGCGTTACGAACACCGGTGACATGTTCCAGACGGGATAACTGGCTCAAGCCAAGGGCAGCCTGAATATCATTCATACGATAGTTCCAGCCTAACTCAATCTGTTCATAATACCATGGACCATCGGGGCGTCTTTCCATTCGGACCGGATCCCTGGTAATACCGTGAGACCTCAACAACGACATTTTCCATGCCAGTTCCTCGTCATTGGTGAGCGCCATTCCACCCTCCCCTGTTGTAATCATCTTAACAGGATGGAAACTGAACACGGTAATGTGTGACCATTTACAGCTACCAACCGGCTCGCCGCCCCTGGATGCCCCAAGAGAATGACATGCGTCTTCCACAACCTTGAAGCCAAATTCCCGGGAAAGCTCCCATATTGCTTCCTGCTTGGTGGGCTGGCCGGCAAAATGAACAGGAATTACAATCTTTGGTAACCGTCCGACTGAACGAGCGTAAATGAGTTGTCATTCCAGCAGACTGACCCTCATATTCCCCGCCTCTGATTCTATGTCCACAAAATCGACGTGCGCTCCACAGTAAAGACCACAGTTGGCAGACGCCACGAAGGTGTTGGGAACCGTCCACAAAGTGTCTCCATGATTCAGACCCAGCGCCCGACATGCGACATGAAGAGCTGCCGTTCCGCTGTTGAGAGCGACACCGAATCCGGCGCCACATATTTCGGCCACAGCCTGCTCGAATTGTGGAACTACCGGTCCTTGGGTCAGGAATTCAGATTCAAGTACTTTTACGACTGCCCGTATATCATTTCGCGTTACTGAATGTAGGCCATAAGGTATCATGTCATTCCCGAGAGGTGGTTGAATTGTCTGATCTGATCAACATTCAGGAAAACGGGATTTGTCCCTGAACCATACTCAAATCCCTGCTTCACTGTCTTACCTTTCTCATTAAGGGCGTCAGTCCCGAAATCCGCACAGTTGTCGCCCCAGAACGTAATTGAAGGCTTTATTACATAATGATCCCTGAACTCCAGTGTCAGATGTGAGTCATCCTGAGGACACATCACTTCGTGTACCTTTTCTCCCGGACGAATGCCGACTATCCTGGTCGGCATTCCGGGAGCCATTGCTTCAGCGAGATCGTTAATCCTGATCGATGGAATTCTTGGGACAAATATCTCCCCACCCCACATGCGCTCAAAATTCCTGAGCACAAAATCGACGCCCTGTTGTAAAGTGATCCAGAACCTAGTCATCTTTTCGTCGGTTATCGGCAAATGGTTGGCCCCCTGATCGATGAGTTTCTTGAAAAACGGGACAACCGAGCCTCTGGAACCGACAACATTCCCATACCTGACAACACTGAATCGTGTTCGCCTGTCGTAGCCAACGAGATTGTTCGAGGCCACGAACAGCTTGTCCGAGCAAAGCTTGGTGGCGCCATAAAGGTTTATGGGGTTAGCCGCCTTGTCGGTTGACAGGGCTACAACTTTTTTCACATTACATCTCAACGCAGCCTGTATGACATTCTGCGCCCCCTGGATATTGGTTTTTATACACTCCATGGGATTGTATTCGGCGGCAGGAACCTGTTTGAGGGCCGCTGCGTGAATTACGTAATCGACGCCGCGCATCGCCAACCTGAGCCTGGACTGGTCCCTGACGTCACCAATGAAGAAACGCATGACATCATTTGGAAACTGCATGGCCATCTCCGACTGCTTAAGCTCATCCCGGGAATATATGATGATCTTGTTCGGCTCATACCTTTCCAGAAGAGTCATCGAAAGACGTATTCCAAAAGAGCCGGTGCCACCGGTAATCATAATGTTGCTTTTGTTGAACATGCTCCCCCCGATCGGCGATCGGTTATCCTTTGAAAATTATCTGCAGGTCGTTTTTAAACGCCACTGAATTTTTGGTAGGCATCACAGATTTTGGCGGCCGGCCCAAGCTCCTTGACCTCCCCACGTTGAATCCAACAGACGGACTCACACATGGCTCTTACCTGATCGAGGCTGTGAGAAACCACCAGAACGGTGACCCCGGCCTCTCGAAATTGGTCGATCCGTTTGCGGCATTTTTTCTGGAAAGCCTCATCCCCGACCGCAAGGATTTCATCAATTATGAGAATATCCGGATCAACATCGGTAGCTATTGCAAAACCTAGCCTGGCCAACATTCCGGAGGAATAAGTGCGCAATGGGGCGTCCATGAATTCGCCTAATTCCGAAAACATCTCGATTCCAGCCATCTTGTGCGATAATTCCTTATTGGTCATCCCCAGTATGGTTCCATTCAAGTAGACATTTTCCCTTCCCGTTAGCTCAGGATCAAAACCTGCGCCCAATTCTATCAATGGCGCTATGCGGCCGCCAACACTGACGTTTCCCTCAACCGGTTTGATAATTCCGGAAACAACTTTCAGGAGTGTGCTTTTGCCTGCGCCGTTTCGCCCTATTATCCCCACGGCCTTTCCGGATGCGACTTCCAGACTTATATTGTTCAAGGCCGAAAATTCATCATATTCATAGCGACCGACCCTTATCCGTGAAATCATATATTCCTTGAAAGACCTGATCACCTGCTTGGGAATTGTGTACCTGACGGTTACCCCGGAGATGGAAATTGATCCTGAATCCATTAATTCCCTGTCAGGAGCCTTTAGACATAATAAATGAACAAATCCTCCAGCCTTTTAAATACGATGTAGCCGATGATCAGGGTGGTTGTGGCGACAAGCATTGAAACAAGCAGCGTCGTAATATCAGGCGCAGTTCCATGGTAGACAGGATCCCGGAAGCACCGAACCAGATGATACATGGGATTCATCCGGAAAAGACCTGCGTATTTATCGGGGATGATATCCATCGGATACATTATCGGGGTCAGGAACATCAATGGAGTCAACAGCACCCGGTACATTTCCCCGAGGTCGTGAAAGAACACCGTCAGCGCTGACACAATGAATGAAATGCCGAGGGTAAAGCATGAGACAAAAATAAGAGCCGGCGCCACATACAGGATCGAATGGGTCACCCCTTTGCCGAATATCAGCAATACCGCAAGCAGCGGAATCATGGCAAAGCCCAGGTTTACAAGATTTGAAAGCACGCTCGATAAAACAAATACGGTCTTTGGAATACACACTTTTTTGATCAGCGGGCCCGCCCCCAGGATACACTGGGAAGAATCGCTCGTGCTCTGCGAAAAAAAATTCCACACCAAAAACGCCGACAAAAAGTATATGATGAAATCGTCCGTCCCAAAACGGAATATGGTCGAAAAAACTATCGTGTAGACCACTGTCATGATAACAGGGTTCAACATGGTCCATAAAAATCCGATGGCTGAGCGCTTGTAACGAACAGTGAGGTTTCGTCTGACCAGATTTAACATGAGATCCCATTGACAGGAATTCGAGAATGCGGACAATGTTTGCTTAAATCCCCGCTTTATTACAGAACTATAACTGTTTGTATTCAATCTATTTATATCTGTTTTCATTAAAATTAACGCCGGTTGCGTCTGTCAATCTTCAATGTTGAGTCCTTCTCAGAGGGCACAGGACCAGTCCGGAGTTGAAATTGTCTTCTATTCCAACGCATTTTTCCCTTAGACGGGTGAGGTCGTAGCGGTCCGGTATCCACTGATTGGATTCGATGGATTGATTCAGCTCCATGGAATAAATGGGTCCAGGGTGTGTCCTGACGACATGGTTTAGTCTCTGCTGAATCAGATTGCTTTTGTCAGGGTGGGTGAAATTGTTTGATGGCGATACAAATCTGACATCACTGTTGGCAAAAGGAATCACATAGGACATTGGGTCGGCTCCCAACATCAGCACGAGGCTTCCTGAGGGTAGTTCGGGAAAATTAACTTCAATCAATTCACGACCAAATCTGGCACGCCCCCAATCCGGATACACGGTAGTCGCAGCTATGACGGCAGCCAGCAGGCCCAAAAGAGCCAATCTCAATGAAGTTTTCTTGAGACAATGGCTGACCAGCATGACAATGACCGGGCCGGACAACATCTCCACCGGCACGGCGTACCTGTAGATTGAAAAGCTCAACAACCAGATGGTGTATGAAACCCAGAAGAAAACCAGGGCGAATCTCTCGCTCCGTGTCATGGCAAGAGCGCTATTCATTGCATACCCGCCGTTCAAGGACATGATGGCGGCCTTTATCGCATAGCCCCCCGAAACAAGCATGGCCACACCAACTCGTAGATCTCGCATGACCAGTTCCGTCACCAGATTGTTGGCTGAAAACCAGTAAAGCGGATAAAACAAATACTGAAACCAATCCCGGGGAAGAAAACGTTGATCGGAGAAATTTACAGCGTCTGCCCACGGTGACCGGAAGATTTGATTGAAAAATGGGAACACAGGGCTTTGAAAACAAGATTGCATTGTCATGAACCATGGCAGTGACAGAATCATAAACACAACCGACATGGCCATGACCATGATCGTTACCCGATACAGGTTTTTGTTTTTGAGCCCGATAACGGAGGTGGAGGAAATCACAAAAGCAACCGCATAAATGGCGCAGGTCCATTTCAGAGCAGTGGCCGCTCCCAATAATGCGCCGACCTTTAGCCAAGCAATCTTCCCCAGCGCAGCGTCATCGTCCTTTAGTTCCTTGACAAAGAGGTAAACACAGTAAAGCGTTACTGTTGAAAGGATGACTTCGTGGCTGCTTGAACCTGTTTGAGATATGAAAGAACTGCCGGTCGAACCAATCACGACTGAGAGAATCACGATGAAATGATATCCGGAACCGGAGCCGTTTAACAGGACGGAAATCCTGAACAGGAAAAGCACCCCCAATCCGGCCACACATCCGGCAAGAAAGACAGCGACTGGTACTGGTAATGTTTTGAAGGTCAAATAATAGACGACATCCAGGGTCGGATTGAAATAGGTTTGAATCTGCGCAGGAGCGATATCGAAATTGACCCTTGAGTTGATGGCGGCGTATGCGTTGTACATGTGGTAATTCTTCAGATCCCAGTTGCCGTCCGGACCCAACCATAAGGATACGATCCCGAATGCCATTAAAAACAGGACAGTGATCAGAGGACTTTTGGGGTTAAATCTGATGTAGGTCAATTTTTTCGAGTAATTTTTTTCAAGGACATATGGAGAACGATTTCTCCCGGAGTAAAGGATTAAAAACAATACTTTTTCAGATTTTTGACCGCCTCAAAGCCATCTCACCCTCCAGCCAGATAAAACAGCCTTTTGACTTCCTGACGGCCTCTTTTCACGGACTGTAATATGACCCCGGCCATAGTGAAAAAAAACGACAGAAGCAGTATCATCACGGAAGACATCGCCATGAAAGAATCCTGAAGCGTGCCGTCAACCAGGTATTTGTTAACATTGGAAAATCCGATCACCATTGAGAACATGAATAACGAAACGGCTATTAGACCGAAAAATGTGAGCGGTTTCTCTTCGCGAAACAAATTGATTACTGCGAGAAGAATTTTTATGCCATCCCTGTAGGTGTTCAATTTACTGTTGGAACCTTCTACTCGAGGCTTGTATTGAACATCATGCTCACCGAAAGGAGCACGTAGTTCCAGCGCATGGACAGTGAGCGCAGTTTCTATCTCAAATCCGCAGACCAGGTAAGGAAAGGTCTTTACAAAGCGCCTTGAGAAAATCCGAAAGCCGGACAGCATGTCGTTTACTCTGCGCCCAAACATTACTGAAACAATCGAATTGAAAAAGAAGTTTCCGAACGTATGACCAGCCCTGTAACATGACCTGCTGACAGGCTTTCTTACCCCCACGATCATGTCACAGTTTTCCTGAATCAGCTTCTTGATCATCAGATCGACATCGCTGATGTCATACGTGTCATCTCCGTCAACCATGACATAAACATCCGCCTCAACATCAGCGAACATTCGATTGACAACGTAACCCTTGCCCTGTCGCTTCTCCTGGCGCACAAAAACACCTAGTTCCCGGGCCGTACGGAGTGTGAAATCACTGGAATTGTTGTCATAAACATAAATACTCCCCTGAGGCAGGATCGTCCTGAATTTACCTATGACAGCGCCTATCGTTTCCGCTTCATTGTGACACGGAATGATTACGGCTATTTCCGGGTTTTTGCTCAAATTGGTCATGACAGTGCAAGCAATCCATGATCGGCTAAAAGCTTCGCCGAATTACATATCTGTAACTATCTGTAATCACTGTAATAACTTATTTTTTGTAGTCAATGACCGCTAATTCCGGCCATCAGTCGGCAACAAACAACACCGTTCAGTCGGCGCTCGTTTGACGACAGAGAAAATCTGTAGTCGCCCGAGCGCCGCTTGGCCCCCCGCCATCGTAAAAATCGACGTTTGGAGTTGATTCAGTTCGGGAAGTAGCGAAACGGTCGCAGATATGGCTGTTCCCCATATTGATCGGCCTGGACGTTCCCCGGTTAGTCGGTAACGAGCAGAACTCCGCCAAACAGGAACCGACATATCCGGCTAAAGAACAATCTAGATTGATAAGAGTGAAAAAAGGCTGGTTAGATTGGATGGTACAAGACATGCCGCTACTGCCCCCCTCAGAGCAAGATGTGCTTTTAAAATATCGATGCCGATTTTGATTCAACAAAATGAAAAAATCAACAGATTTTTTTCGTCTGGCGACTTTTTTCTGATGTTGTCATCGGTAGGTCGTAAAATTGAACTATTTGACGGTTCTTTAATTTGAGCAAAGCGGGTAGCTTAAAAACTATGGGTAAATACCTAATAGATATTAATATCCAATACTTGCAACAGGACATGGCGACTTTTACCGCAGTCCCGGCTGAAACGATCCGGGATCGTCACCGGACTCTCAGCCATGTTAATTGAAATTCAGGACAAACCCGAGCGCGTCGCGGATCGGATATCAATTTTTGC